>JAEOTH010000028.1 GCA_016839915.1 Promethearchaeota archaeon | reverse complement strand
ATCCTGAGTTTATAACAGGCTTTCGATTGATTGATTCATTGATATCAGGAGAATTTTACTATATCACCGATTATTTATATCATTTAATCCTGCCGGTATTTTGCTTATCATTTATCACTCTCGCAGGCATTACAAGACAAAGTCGTTCAAGCATGCTAGAAGTGTTAGAACAAGATTATATCAGGACAGCCAGAGCAAAGGGATGCAGAGAAAAAGATGTTATAAACACTCATGCTCAAAGAAACTCATTAATTCCGACTATAACGGTAATTGGCTTAGGGTTTGCTGGCCTATTAGGAGGGGCAGTCCTCACGGAAACAACATTCAATTTAAATGGAATAGGAAGATTAATGATCGATGCTATTCGATTAAATGAATACTGGATTCTCAATGGTTTAGTATTTGTTATTACTATTATATTTGTATCAATCAATCTAGTTATTGATGTACTCTACGCAATGGTAGACCCAAGGATAAGATATTAAAATAAAAAATATAAAACAGAATAATTTATTGTTACAGTACCAAGTATCAAAGCTACATAGTGTTGGATTAAGAGAAGCAATTAAAATATATGTATTTATTTGATAGAATTATACAAAAAAAAGAAGGAAAATGAAACAAGTAAAAGAAACATATAGTTATGTAGAAGAAGAAGAGTTTGAAGAAGATACAGGTTATAAAGAAAAGGATAATAGAATGTTACTTCAAATCAGAGACATCAGAACATATTTTTATACAGAAGAAGGAATTGTAAAAGCAGTTGATGGCGTGTCATTTGATCTGTATAAGGACGAAACACTAGGACTTGTCGGAGAAACTGGTTGTGGAAAATCTGTTACTGCACTTTCAATCCTACAACTTGTAAGAGCACCAGGAAAGATTATTGAGGGATCAGTTAAGTTTAAAGGTAAAGATCTTTTAGAGTTATCCCAAAAGGAAATGAGGCAATATCGTGGAAATAAGATCACTATGATCTTTCAAGATCCTCTAAATTCTCTTAATCCTGTTATGACTGTAGGTAAACAGATTTCAGAAGTGTTTTTTCTGCATCAAAAGGAAGAAATAAAACAAATCCTTGATAATAAAAAGTTAGAGAGAAAAAAAAATCAAGAAGAAACTAAAAAAATTAAAGAGGCTTTAAGAGACAAAGAGGACCGTTTAAGCAAAGAGGAAAAAAAAGAATTAACAAAAAAACTTAATGAATTGAAAAAGAAAACATCACACATCCCAACTATAGATGATGTAGCTTTAGAGAAATCAGCAACAATCATTTCAGAAGTAGGAATTGCAGATGCAGAAGAAATTTTGAATAGATATCCTCACGAATTAAGTGGTGGTATGAGACAAAGAGTAATGATTGCTATGGCACTCTCATGTAATCCTGCCCTGTTAATTGCTGATGAACCAACAACAGCTTTAGATGTTACAATTCAAGCTCAAATACTCGATTTGATGAAAGATTTGAAAACCAGGTTTAATACATCAATTCTTCTAATTACTCATGATTTAGGAATTATAGCAGATATGTGTGACAGGGTCGCCGTAATGTATAGTGGTAATATCGTTGAATACGCCACTGCTATTGACTTATTTAAAAACCCTCGCCATCCTTATACACAAGGTTTAATTAGCGCAATTCCAAGTATTGAAAAGAGAGATAGTAAATTGCAAACTATTCGTGGTATGGTCCCTAATTTAATATATCCTCCTTCAGGATGTAGATTTCATCCAAGGTGTGATTATAGATTAGAATGTTGTGATAAAATTAAACCTCAATTAACAGAAATAGGAGAAAGATATTTCGTTGCATGTCATCTTTTTGATCCAAAATATAAAGATACACCTAAATTTGATTGGGATAAAAAAGTAGGTGCTGAAAAATTTAAAATTTAATTTATAAAATAAAATATGATTGATAAAAATGACTATTGGAAAAGAAGAGATTAAGAATATGAGATTGAAAAGTACCGAATCGCCAGGTGCTGAAGAGGATGTTATTTTAACAATTAAAAACCTTAAAACATATTATCCAGTTCTGGGTGGGCTGTTTAAACGTAAAATTGGAGAAGTTAAAGCTGTAGATGGTGTGTCATTTAAACTTTATAAGACAAAGACTTTAGGTTTAGTAGGAGAAAGTGGATGTGGTAAAACTACAATTGGCAATACTGTATTAAACCTTGTAGAAAATACAGATGGTGAAATATATTATAAAGATAGGAGAACTGATCCAGGAAGAATTCAAGGCTTATGGGAAAAGTTAATCAAAAGAATCTCGAATTTATATCTAGCTGGAATAAACAACATTTATAAGCGAAGATCAAAAGAAATTGAGAGAGTTATAGGTACTTGGCCATCAAAAATAAGAAAGATTTATTTAAGAATAAAAAGGAAAGGAAAAGAAATTTATGAGGATTTACAAATAGCTAAACTTTTTAGAAAGAAAATCCAAATGGTTTTTCAAGATCCTGATTCTTCTTTAAATCCTCGGTGGAAAATTGTAAATATTATCGGAGAACCTCTTAGAATTTTAGAAGGGATGTCAAAAAGAATAAAAATTCGTGCCCGTGTTCTTGAACTCTTAGAAACAGTTTCAATGAAAGCTGAACATTTGGATAGATACCCTCATGAATTTTCAGGTGGTCAGAAACAAAGAATTGTTATAGCAAGAGCTTTAGCATGTAATCCAGAAATTATTGTATTAGATGAACCTACATCAGCACTGGATGTATCTGTTCAAGCCCAAATTTTAAATTTATTAAAAGAATTACAAAAGAAATTCGGCCTATCTTATCTCTTCATAACTCACGATTTAAGTGTAGTACAACATATAGCTGATGATATCCAAGTTATGTATTTAGGCAGATTTGTTGAAGGAGGTTCTATTGATGAGGTATTTTATAATCCTATTCACCCATATTCTAGAGCCCTATTATCTGCTCGACCTACATTCGATCCAAGTTCAAAACAAAATAGAATTATCCTAGAAGGGGATGTACCAAGTCCAGTTAATCCTCCTTCTGGATGCACATTTCACCCAAGATGTCAAGAAAAAGATGAGCATGTAGGATGTGGGATAGAAAATCCTAGAAAAATAGCACTTGGTGGAAACCATTATATGATGTGTTTACCATTTAAAAAAGAAAGTAAATCCTACAAAGGAATGGAATTCATATCTGATTAAGTCCTATTTATTTCTTTTATATATTTTTATTTTTGTTTAAACTGTCAAATTTATTTTTAGAAATTAAGTTAAAGGACTATTATGATAATGAATGCAAAAAATTCCCAAGTATTTGTAGTTAAAACATCACCAAAAACTGTTCTTGATGATTATAGAAAATTAATGCAACTAGCGGATTACTCGAAAAAATTCAAGAAAAATGAAAAAATTATTATTAAATTGAATCTTAGTTGGTCAAAATTCTTTCCTGCATGTTCTAGTCCACCATGGCAAGTAGAAGGTATATTAAAAACTATGATTGATGATGAATATAGCCCAAAGAAATTATTTTGTGCCGAAAATAGAACTGTAGTTACAAATATAGAAAAGGGATTAAAGGGAAACAAATGGGGGCCAATTTTTAAGAAATATGGAGTATGGTTTGTGCCCTTAACTCGAATCCCGTTTATTCCATATGATTCCCTAAGATCTAAATTTCTCACATTAAAAAATAAAAATTTGCATGCTTTGGATTCCAAAATATTTCCTGAAGGTTTTCTTATTCCAAAATTTTACGTTGGAAAGCCAATAATTCATCTTCCTACCATCAAAACCCATGGGCATACTGGTGCTGTTGGAGGATCCTTAAAAAAGACAGCTGGAGAATTGAAGCATGGTGGAATAACCTGTGCTATGAAAAATGCTTTTGGGGGCCTCTTAACCAAAAGGAGACATTTCTCACATCAATACATGTCTGAAGTTCTAGTAGACTTACTAATTATTCAAAAACAAATACATCCTAATATTTTAGCCGTCGTAGATGGAACAGTGTGTGGCGATGGAGCCGGACCAAGAACTATGATACCTCGCATCAAAGATTATATTCTTGCAGGATATGATCAAGTAGCAGTTGATACGATCGTTGCTAAAATGATGGGTTTTGAGCCTTTAAAATTACCTGCGATAAGTTTAGCTCATGAAGAAGGTTTGGGTTGCGGAGATTTCGACCAAATTGAAATTGTTGGGGAAGATATCTCTCAAATAAATTGGAATTTTAAGGTTAAACGTAGTTTAGTTATCTGGGGAGATCAAATGGTGCGTAAAGGACCTTTGCAATTTTTATACCCCTTGTTTAAAAGTGAATCCTTCTTCCTAATACCTACTTATGCCTCTATGATTTATCATGATATGTTATGGTATCCTACTATAGGAAAACGGATTATTAGAAAATTCTCCCAAACAAAGTGGGGTAAAATGTTCTCAAATTACCCTGAAAAATAAAAATCTCTCGTAAATTATATACTTTTAAATTATAAAATATCTGTTATTAACTCTTCAAAATTGAGATTTAAATTAAAATCCTTCAATTTTAAGTGAATAAAAAATTCTCTAGAACCTCCCTTGCCTAATATTGGTGATTTAATGATACCGTGAGGGAAAAATTGATTATCTATATTCCACTGCATTAAATCAATAAGAATTTGAAAAAGCTTCTTAGGCTCAATTATAGTATCAAATTTAATTATACTATGAAATTCTGTTTCAAAAATAGGTTTGACTAGCACAATGATATCACCATTTTTCTTAATGTATCCTCTAAGATTTGGTAGAATTGTTCTCAATGAAGCAAAGGTTACGTCTATTGTGCAAATATCAAATTCTTCCTCGATGGGTATTAAATCGCGTGCATCTACACCAAATATAGGAACAACCATATTGCTCATCTTTTCATTTCTCAACGAAGGATGAAGTAAATCAGCTGCTATATCGATTGCATATACCTTAGAAGCTCCATGTTGTATTAGGCAATCAGTAAACCCTCCAACAGATGCTCCGATATCAGCACAAATCTTTCCTTTAACTTGGATTGAAAAGTCTTTCAAAGCTGCCTCTAATTTAAATCCTCCACGACCAACATAAGGGAATTGTTTAATCAATTGAATTTCAAGGGAATTATCAATTCTTTTACTAGGTTTCTTCACTTGTTTTTTATTGACAAAAACATAACCATTTTTTATAAGCCATTGTGCCTTATATCTGCTATCAACCAATCCTTTTTTTACTAACAAAATATCAATTCTTTCTTTCATTACAACTCAAATTTATACTTTTTTTCACGAAAGATGTCAATACTTTTTAATCTCTTCATCCTGAACAATATTTCTCGATTTTTATATTAAATTAGATATATTATAACTTTAAAAAATATATTTTTCTATCCTTAATATTTCCATAGATTTACTTAAAGATAGTTTACCATTTAAGACATCTTCAGCTATCTCAACCAGTTTAAGATCAATCTTTTCATTATATTCATCGGATTTATCATGAAATTCTTCACTCTTCATCTTATTCGTTTTTAGTTGATTTATAACTGTTTTATATTTATCATAAGTAATTTCAAACCCTTCTCTTAAAGAAATGATCAGAGCAGCGGCTTCATCTTTTGGTATTTTCTTTTTGTTTTCATCTCGAATTTTATATTTTGAAGTTTTAGATTCATCAACTACTAAAACTCTCAGGTTTTCACTATTGAAGTGTCTAAAAACTTGTTCAATTAACTTTAGAGTTATAGGCATTATACCTTTTCCAAATTTAAAAACAAATTTTAAAGGATTTGGGTTGCTTTCTTGAAGCGCATTAATGTAAACCTTGATTTTTTCTATAAAACTATCTATTTCGTAAATTGTATGAGAATTTAGATAATAATCATCTAAAAATATGACTAACCCTAAATGCTTTGTACCAGGGTCAATTGAGAAAACTAATTCATAATAAGTTTTTTTTCCAATTTTTTTTATAGCTAATACTTTTACAATATATTGCTTAAAATTTTCATCTTTCTCATAAAAGAGGATCTTACCTTTAATTTTATCAACTTTTTCAAAATTATTCATTTCTTTAGAGGTTGAGAGAATTAGGGAGTTTGGGATGTTGGGAATTTTATTGCCAATATTTAATACCTTAAACTTAATTTGTAGCTGTTGTAATTCCTTATTTAATCGATAGAAAAAATTCAAATCCTCAGTTAATACAAATATATTAGTTCTCAATTTATAATTATAAATATTAGATTAATTTAATAATTTTTAAGTATATGAAATTACCAAATTCAGAATTGAATAATTATGTCTCTTCAATAGCTCAACAAGGTATTTTTTCCATATTCGGAGATTTTGGTGTTGGAAAGACTACATTTGCTCTCCAAACAGCTTTAAATTCAGCTAAACTTGGAAGATATGTAATATTTGTATATACAAAACCTAATTTTCCTTCAGAAAAAATTCAATTGATTTTTAAAGACTCAGATGAAATTTTAGAGAATATTCTTTTTATCCAAACGACAAAATTTATTGAATTATTCAGAATCATTTTCAATTTTGAATTTTTAGTATTAAAAGAGGCTCACCAAAAATTAAGCTTAATTATTATTGATTCAATTACCAATTTATATCGTCTAGAATTAAATATGGAAAAAAAAGAAAGGAATTATAATCTTAATTATCAATTAAATCAAATGTTAGCTAATTTAACCTATTTGAATCAGATTTATGGTATTGAAATTATGGTTGTTAATGAAGTAAGTAAGAAAAATTTTGATGACCAAGTAATTGAAGCGGAAAGCGGGGGAAAAGTTATGGAGTTTTGGGTTGATAAAAGTTTAAAGATAACTAAAACTAAAAAATTAAATGAGAGAAAATTCTTCCTTTCTAATATTTCAGAAAACCGTGTTGTTGAAAGTTCTTCAAATTTGACTGAAAATGGATTTGAATAAGCATACAGCTTATTTTTAGACAACCAGGACACGATAATCCAGTAACTTCTAAATTTTTTAGAAAGTAATACTAAAATGATAACAAAAATTAATCTTCTTTTTTGCTTTAATAAATATAGAATAATGAAAAATAAGGATTTAAAACTAATTAGGGAAGGTTTAGCAGAATTTTATATTTATACAAGTGATAATGATTTGATCCCTTCGAAAGCTATGAATGTTTTTTATAACAAGCGGATGATAATTAATCGCGATATTTCCAGTTTAGCTATTAACGCTTATGCGACTTTATTCAAGCAAGATGAATTGTTAATTGTAGATTCTATGGCAGCATCTGGAATAAGTGCTATTAGAATGTTAAAAGAATGTAAGAATATAAAAAAAATATATATTAATGATATTAATCCAGAAGCCGTTAAATTAATTGATCATAATATTAGATTAAATAATTTAGATAAAGATTTTATTCAGATTGAAATAACAAACAAAGATGCAAATCTTCTTTTTTCTGAAATAGCTTCTTTTAAAAACCAGAAAAAACCAAATATAATTTCAATAGATCCTTTTGGTACTCCTAATACGTACGTAGATTCAGCATTTAAAGCAATACAAAATGTAAATGGTTTAATGTGTGTCACTGCTACTGACACCGCTGTTTTATTTGGAGTACGCCCCAATGCTTGTATTAGGAAATATTTAGCAAAACCACTTCATACTGAATATTGTAAAGAAGTTGGTTCAAGAATTTTAATATACTTTATATCTCGAATAGCAAATATAAATAAAATGGGGATTATTCCCATTTTAACTATATACTCAGGGCATTTTATTAGAGTTTTCTGCATTTCATATAAAAATAGAAGAAAAATTACACAATCTTTTAAAAATTTTGGTTATATTTTACACTGTAATAATTGTGGGTATCGTTATTCATTTAAAGAGAATATCTTAAAAATACCCAAGAGATGTCCTATGTGTTATAATGTAGAATGTCTTGATTATGCTGGGCCATTATGGGTGGATAATATGCATGACACCAATTTTCTTGAAAATATTCTTCTTTTAAACAAAAACTCTAAATCCCCAAACAAAAATAGAATAGAAAAACTCTTGACTTTTGCCATAGATGAGAATGAAATGCCTATCTCTTATTATAACATCCATAAACTTTGTCAAACTTTAAAACTGAGTTCTGTTCCGAAAATTGAGGCTATAATTAGTAAAATTAAAGAAATGGGATATCAATGCTCGAGAACTCATTTTGATTTTTTATCTATAAAAAGTGATTTAGATCTTCCTACAATTAAAGATGTGCTAGTTGGACTACAAAAATAAATAATTGATTTAAAATGACTAATAATAAAGAGTTGCATAAACAAGAATCGTTTTACAAACAGGCAAAAAAAGAAGGCTTTCGAGCTCGATCTGCCTACAAATTACTAGAAATTCAAAAGAGATTTAACATTTTTAAAAGGGCATTTTATATAATAGACTTAGGATGCGCACCGGGCTCATGGCTGCAAGTGGCTAAGAAATTTGCTGAAGAAAATTTACAAAAGTATAAGGATCAATATTATCATCGAGATCACTACAAAATAATGGGAATTGATTTTCAGAAAGTATCTCCAATCGAAAATATCAAAATTATTAAAGCAGATCTTACTCAGTTAGAAATTCAAGATCAAATTGATTTTTACTTTCAAAATAAATTGGATTTAGTATTATCAGATGCATCTATAAAGAAGACTGGCAACAAATTCACAGATCATATTAGACAACTAAATCTTTGCTACAAAGTATTAGAAATTACAGAAAAAAGTCTAAAATTTAAGGGAAATATGGTTATTAAAGCTTTCCAGGGCTCTGATTTTAACAATTTTTCAAAAAATTTGAGATTAAAATTTAGAGTTTTAAAAGCTTATAAGCCAAAATCTTCAAAAAAAAAAAGTAATGAAATATTTTTAGTAGGTTTACACAAAATTTAATTAGACATTTTGCAATCGTGCTTCTATTTCATCAAAATTAATAATATAATCTTCTCCCTTTATAGCTATTTCAATCCACTCAGTTAACCATGGGCAGTGTTGAGGATTAAATTGGTCGAGATTAGTTTCATTACATTTATCCCGAAAAGGGCAAATAAAACATGGCTGTTTTGAAAACATATTCCAAATAAAATTCTTTCTTTCTTTATTGATTCTTATATCTTTTACTTTTACTTCGATTTCTTCAAGGGCATAAACATGTTTGGTCCATGAAGCCTCAATTAATTCTCGTTTCATTTTTATTTTTGACTGTAATACTAAAGTTTCTAATGTCTCCTCTAAGTCACTCCGTTTTTTATTAGATAGTTCCATTAATCTATCAAATAATATATCTTTCTCTCTATTTATTATATTAAGAACGAATTTTTCATCTTTTCGTAAAGTTCGGTTAAACTCCCTCTTTTTTTCTTCTATTCTTTCAATTCTTCTCTCAATTTCAGACTTTTCTTCTAAGGGCCCCTCAACATGTTCTTTAATCTTACATTTATGACGAGATAAATAAGCAAAACTTTTCCCACAATAAGGACATGTCTCTTTTTTCTTCTTTGCCATATTTATTTGATATTATTATGATTTTCTGATAATTTATTCAAAATTAATATAAATAAAAACACTATGATAAATCTTTATGAATATTTTAAAATTAATATTTCGATTTTAATCAATTTATAAAATCAAAGTTTTTTAAAATAAAGATTGAAATAATAAATAATAATGGCTATAAGTAAAATACTAGAAATCAATAAGCTACAAGTAATTAAAAAAAAGGATATTCTTGATGATTTTAAAGTTTTAAAAAATCAACGATATATTTTATCTACAGGAGCTAAACATTTTGATGAAACTTTAGGAGGTGGTTTTCACCAGCGTAAGAAATACTTGATATATGGAGCAAATAAAACTGGAAAAACTCAATTATGTCATCACATATGTGTCCAAGCTTTTATCAAATTTACTAAATATAAGGAAAAATTTGAAAAAATGGGTAAGCAATTTATATTTTATTTTGATACAGAAAATACATTCCGACCTGAACGTTTAAAAGAATTAATCATAAATACTGAAGTTGATTACAAAAAGTTGCTAAAAAATATCTTGGTATCTAAAATTATGAGTAATTCTGCTTTATTATTATCATTAAAAGATCTAGAAAGTCTTTTAGAAATGAATTCTCTTAGTATCTTAATTGTTGATACGATAAATAACCACTATAATGCAGAATTAGCAAACAAAAATATATCATCAAATAAAACTAAAGGAATGTTTTTGAACATATTAGAAAAAATTAACATTCTAACCAGAAAATATAATCTAATAACTATAACAACAGCTCAAGTAATTTCAAATATAATTCGAGAAACACAGATTCGCGTATTACCTGCAGGAAATCAATTATTGAATCAATTTTTTTCAGAATATTTATATTTAGATTATAAAGAGCAAGAAAAAAGATATATCCAGTTAGTAAATTCAATGCATCTTCCAGAAAAAAGATTGCTTTACAAGATTACTTCCTTGGGAATCCAAGATTTTAAAATATGTTGATTTATAATTTTAAAAATTCTTCTATTGATAGATTTATAAAATCCTTGGATAAAAATTTAGAATTAATAAAAGTAATTTCAATCTTTATCCTATTTTTTAGCCACAATATTAATTCTCTTGCATAATTAAGCTTCTTAATTTTGTTAAGGCTTGCTTCTTGATTCATTTTTATATCTAGTTTTGAATATTTCCCTATTATTGTTCCAAAATCCATTCCTATTAGATATAATTTATGTAATGAAGATAATAAAGTGCGTAGAAAAAATAATATTCTATCTCCATCAGTAAATCCTCCTGGGTTTATTAAATTTGAAATTGGTTCTACTTGGGTTGTTCCGATGATATTTTCGAATTTTAATATCTCTTTTTTAAAAAATTTTAGGTATTTAATATTATCTCCGTGAGCATGAACTATATTAAACAATGCATTGCAGAATTCATCTTTGGTTATTCCGTCTAAATCAGTAAAAATCGCATCAATCTTTATCCCTTTTTCTCTTAATAATATTGAAGAACCATCTGCAGTTAAATTGATGAAATTGTCAAAGAAATTCAAACCCTCTTTTTCTAAGATAATATCAACAGTTTTTTCTAATGATGGGCCACACCCATAAATAATTATTGCTTGTTTTGATGATATATGGTTTTTAAACAAATTTAATATTCTATTAAATTTCCAAGTCTGACCTTTTTTAAATAATAATCGTGATAAATAATCTCGAGCTTCACAATCCTTTTGATAACTAAATTTAAAATCATTGATTATTTGAAAATACCAATCCTTAAAATCATTATAGAAATCAAGTTGATCCTTTAACTTAGAAACCATTTTATTAGAAAATTCAATTTAATAATAAAATTTTAAATTATTACCTTAATTAATAAAAACATACTATTTAATTCAATATTATTGATATTCATAAATTAATTAAAAAAGAGTTAGATAAAAATGGCCAAATGGTTTACTAAAACACATCAATGGTTTGATGATGGAACTAAAATGGTTGGAATTACTCCTTTTGCGGCAGAACAACTTGGAGAAATTAGTTTTGTAGATGTGGAAGGTCTAGAGGGGGCTGAACTTGAGCAAGTAAAAATGGATGGAGATGAGCCTTCAAGTGATCCTATTGATTGTACTGTCGAATCAAGTAAAGCTGTTGGTGATATTTATTCACCAGTGAGTGGTAGTGTAAAAGAGATCAATTCGGATTTAATGGATGAGCCAGAAAAAATTAATGAAGATGCATTTACGGCTTGGTTATTTAAAATAGAACCATCCAATTGGGACGCTGAAAAAGGTAATTTATTAGATGAAACAGCGTATAATTCCTTTATAGGATAATAAGACTATATTTTTCTTATTTTTTATTAAATTAATTTTCTTTTTTTTTAAAATTTTAGAACAAATATAACGAAACATATTAAATGCTTACTGACCCACTTTCAAATTAATAATATATTGAAGCATTATAAAAGCAATAAGAATCATCAAAACTCCAATTATTAAAATCCACCATGCCATCTTCTTATTATATACATATTTAGATGCTTGATATAGCATTATAAATCCTATTGAACACAATAAAATTAAAAATGACGCTACAATTCCTTCCATAATAAAGCTTTCATGAAGATCAGGATATACAAACAATGGATCTCCTGATGTTGTTGCTCCAAGAGCAAGAGGTTCTCTCACTATTAAATAAACTACCCCTGTCTGGAGGATAAATAAGATAACTAGGATTGTTATAATACTTAATGATCTTGCTGGCATAGGAAGGGAAAATCTTGGAAGCCTTATTTTTGGAAAACTAATTTTGGGTTTCCTAAGCGATTTTCCAAAAATCCAAGGGGTTCTACTTCTAATTCTTTCTATTACCGTTTCAGAACCAATAATTTCCTCTTTCTTAGATGCGTTTTTTTGCATAAACTAAACTATAATTATTAAATAAAATTTATTAAGTTTTTTAATTAGATTCCATTAAGATACAATTTTCTAACTAATTTTTTTAAGTAAACTAATAATTAACTTCCAAACCTTTTCAACAGATTCAATTTTTAATTTTTCATCTGGTGAATGAGCACCTTCGGTCGTAGGACCAATTGAAATCATTTCCATCTGAGGGAACTTCTTTTTAAGAATTCCACATTCTAAACCAGCGTGTATGGCTTTTATATTTATATCTTTATTAAATATTTCTCTGTAGACTTCTTTATAATATTTCAATAATTTAGATTGAAAATTTGGTGTCCAGCCCGGATAATCAGAATCTTTTATTATTTTAATTTCTAAGTCACTGAATTTGAATAAGGCCTCAACTTTTTCCCAAATTACATTCTTAAAATATTCACTCAAACTTCTTTGGCTTATTTTTATTTCTATGTCATCATTTCGAGTTGTAATTGTCCCAAAATTGGATGATGTAAATACTAAATCCTTAATTTGAGGATGCATAGAATCAGGACCAGTAGGGATAATGTACATAATATTTAATAGATTATTTTGAATTTTTTTTGATAATACGTTAACATTGCTATAATTTTCTAATTTCTCAATGGTTAATTCTAAATTTGGTTCAATACCATTAAAAATCAGTTTTATTTCTCTAAATAATTCATCAATAAACTCTAAAATCTCTGAAGATTTATTTTTTTCGATATAGAATATGGTAGATGCCTCTCGAGGTATAGCATTAGTTCTATTACCTCCGTTTATTGAACTTATATGAATTGAATATTTTTCATTTAGTTTCCAAAGAAGTTGTCCAATTATTTTTAAAGCATTTCCTCGCCCTAAATGAATATCTACCCCTGAATGACCCCCTAATAACCCAGAAATAAAAATTCTAGTTGGCACGAATTTTTCGTCTTGAAGATTTAAGTTTATTGTTTCCTTTTTTATTTCTATAAAATGAACAAGACCACCAGCACATCCTATGGTTACAGCATCATCTTCTTCTGAATCAAGGTTTATAAGAAAATCTCCTTCTAAAAAACTTTTTTCAATACCAAACGCCCCTCGTAAACCTTGTTCTTCATCAACTGTAAATAATAAATCCAAACCTAACGATTCAAAACTTAATTCTCCTTTCTGAATTTTGTTCATTAGAGATAGCATATAACATATTCCTACTCCATTGTCTGCACCTAAAGTAGTTCCTTCAGCCGTAAGCCAATTCTCATTCTCAATTTCCTTTATTTTTAATTTCAATGGATCTTTTGAAAAATCATGGATGATAGATTCATTCTTTTCACACACCATATCCATATGGCATTGTAAAACACAATTTAAAGTCTGCTTTGATTTAGCCGGAATATTTATTACTAGATTCCCAATAGAATCAATCTTATTTTTATAGCCCAATCTCTCTGATTCTTGCTTTATAAAGGACCTAATTTTCTCCTCATGCTCAGAGCATCGAGGAATTTTAGAAACTTTTTCGAAATATTCCCAAAATTCAGAAGGATGTCCAAAATCTTTAAAATTTAACATAATTATCCTACATAATCAAAATATATATATTAATTCATTTATAATAATTATAAAATAACATTAAATTCCTTTTAACTTTATTTAAAGGCTGATTAAATGAGTTACAAAGATCTTTATTCGGAAGTAAAAAAACGTAAAATGGAAGCATTAAATAAAAAAGATGTAGTTCAAGCTGTTGAAAAACATGGAAAAATATTAGCTGTTAATGGAAGATATGAAAAACCTAAAAAAGTTATTGAGCATATGTACGCATCATTAAAAAAGGTAATCACAGAAAAAGTAATTATGAAAGAAGATTTATCTCAGTATGATGTTGTACTTATCGGTTGTCCAGGTAGCGATATTCCACATGCCTCGTATCCAAAAGTTAAAGATTTTGTTTCGAATGGTGGATGGTTAATAACAACTGATTGGGCGATACAAAGTATTATTGAAAATATATTTCCTGGTTTTATACGTTGGAATCGGGCAAAAACTGCTGATGCTGTCGTAGCATGTCAAATTATTGAACCTAATCATCCTTTTTTAGATGGTGTACTAAGTGAAATTCAACAAAGTAAGTGGCAAAAGAAAACAGCTAAGAATACCAAGAAAAGTGAATTTCGATGGTGGTTAGAAACTAGATCATTTCCAATACAAATTTTAAACCCTCAAGCTGTCAGAGTATTAATTGGCTCGTGGGAAATCCAAAACAAATGGGGAGAATCACCTGTTCTTGTAGAGTTTGATTATGGTAAAATGGGTGGAAGAGTAATACACATGATTAGCCATACTCATTTACAAAAAGGTGGAGCAAAAGGGAAATATGCTTCTGCTCTTATTCTCACAAATATTTTAGATGAGAAAGTATCTCAAAAAATGGGGCTCTCAAAAAAATCAGCTCCACAATATGTTTCTGATTGGCAATCATCTCAACCTCAACAGCCACATTCTCAACCTCCATTAGAACAACAATGGATTTCGCCACCACAACAACCAAATTATTTAACACCCGCTACGGGAGGTAGCACGTTGACAGAAACTTCCCAAATTATTGAAGTGGATGCAAATAGTAGTGATTTTTCCTACGTTAATAAATGTGTTTATTGCGAATACGATTTTACAGATTATTCTGGAAAAATTTATATTTGTCAAGCATGTAAAACCCCTTATCATGAAAATTGTATTAATTCACAGATAAATGAAGGAATATGTAAAAGTTGTGGTAGAATTTTATTATGGTAATTCTTTATCTCTAATTTTTGTAGACATTTAATGGATTTTTGTTTGTTTCGTAATAAAAATATTAAGAAAAAATAAAA
This sequence comes from Promethearchaeota archaeon, assembly GCA_016839915.1. Lineage (GTDB taxonomy): Archaea > Asgardarchaeota > Lokiarchaeia > Sigyniarchaeales > SOKP01 > Loki-b32. The sequence continues at coordinate 74,384 of JAEOTH010000028.1, read as the reverse complement.
AAAATAAAATATGATTACTAGTTCCAAAAATTAGTTTTCTATAATCTCTATAGCTTCTTCTGGACACTGAGTTTCGCAAGCCCGACATCCCACACAATCTTCTCTGTTTTCCTCTATAACGTTTACTTTACCTCCCTCAGGTTCACCAAAGCATTCAGATGGGCATACTTCATAGCATGTACCACATCCAGTACATGCATCCATATCTAATTTTATATCAAAGGACATAGTTTTTGACTCCTTTTTGTTTTTATTGTAATATTTTTGATCATTTTATAATAATCCTAATTTTGATAATAATATAAAAAATATAAATTTCGTTTTTATTGAGAAAAGTTATCAACCATTTAATTTTTTTAAAACTAAAACTAAACATATTAATACTAGATCGCCAGCTCACCATGATAATAAAAGAACATTGGAAATTCAGATATAATGAACCTCTCCTTGGAATTGAATTAGGGGATATTAATAACAATGGGCAAATAGAAATTGTGGCTTTTACAAAATCCGGATGGGTGTTAATTATCTCTTTAAAGGGCGAATTATTAAATAAGGTATTAATTTCAGAAAATTCTCCAATTTGGGCTTTAAGAATATACGATATTGATAAAGATGGTAAAAATGAAATAATTTTAGGTGGAATGGACGGCATATTAAAAATTTTTAAAGCGAACATAAAATATTATTTGGAACCTCTCTGGAACCATAAATTTGGTGCTTCTATCAGTGGAATCCTAATTGATAATATAAATAATGATGAATTAGATGAAATAATTGTGTATTCTCTTGATAAAACCTTAAGGGTTCTAAATCCATTAAACGGCAATTTAGTATGGGGTCAAATTTTTGAGGAAGGAATCGGAGATGCTCTAATTTTTAGAGATAATATAAAATCAGCTAATAAAGAAATTATAGCGTGTGGAAATGACGGAACAATAAGAGTTTTCAATTCTATTGATGGAACAATGCTATGGTTCAAGAGATTTTCGGATAAAGTACGCTGTATTTCTTATCTAAACTCAATTAAAGGACCTGCTGTAATTTGTGGTGGTGATGATAAGAAATTACATTTCATTAGTAAAAATACACAAAAAGAATTTCATACTTATGAATTCAAAGATTATGTATGGAAATGCGTTTCTTACCCCTTTTCAATTTGTAATAAAGCTCTGGTTAGCTCTTACTCATTTGCTTTTTTTAATGATTCAATGCCACTGGAAAAAATTGACTTTTCATCAAAGTTAATGTGTCTCAACGAATTTATCGATATTATTTGGGAATTAAAAGGATATAACATTGAGACTCTAAAAGTGAGAAAAGTTAATGATAGATTACTTATTTTTATTGGCACAACTAAAGGTGAGCTCATTATTATTGAGGAGCAATCAGGTAAAATATTATTCAATAAACGGAGTCTCTCTTGTTTGAATATGATCCAACTTTATATAGAATGGGGATTAGTTTTTTGTTGTCATGATGATGGAACTCTCTTTGCCTATAAATTAGAAGAAAAACCACGCTGAAAGAAATTTAATTATTAGGTAAATTGAAGAGAAATGTTTAAAATTGGAAAAAAAAATAAAAATAATTATTATTAATCTTTCTTATTAGTCATAGAGTTTTAAAGTTTTCTTTGCACAAAAGCTAATCGAGGAGGCCGGTAAAGAAAATATCCAGTATATAGATACAATCTTAGAAAATATTGAACTGCAGAATAATTGAGACTCCGGCGTTGTAGTACCAAAAGATAAAAATCCGTTTAGATGAATCTCCTCTTTATCTCTCAACCGTTTAGGTTAAATTAAAAAAAAGTTTATTAGCTATTTTTTTTAAACATTATATGTATAAATAGATCATAGAAAATATGGGGGGATTCCAAGTGATCGTTTCCAAAACCGATTATATTCCCACTAAAAAGATTGTAGAAGTTTTGGGAGAAATCAAAGTAAAGGATTATAAGGATTTAGGAGAAGGAGAAAGTATGCAAAGGTTGATAAGAAAAGCTAAAACCATAGGAGCAGATGCAATAATAAATTTTTCTTGCAGGAGAGGGGAAATATTATGGTATGATCTAATTGATATCTATACGGGACTTGCGGTTATTACAGAAGATGTAATACCCATTAAGCAGGTGTTGAATACAAATTTCTGTTGGAATTGTGGTATTTCGATAGAAAAAGACCAACGCTATTGTAGAAATTGTTTTGCTAAACTGATTTAATTTTGTTACCATTATCGACTATGATACATAACTGTATATATTAAGTCTTATTTTAAAAATTTCTAATCTCTCAAATTGTCACTTTTAAAATCAGTGTCATCAAAGCAACATAACCGATGAATCTTAATAAATAATAATTATACGAGGTTTTCGGAAGAATTCCTATTAAAACACTAATTACATATTTGGATGCCAAAGTATTTTTTATTATTGAATCAATTATTTTGCAATGGTAAAGTTATTTTGCGAGGAAATTTTAATTGTACTATGAGGTCCTTCATACATTAATAAGTAAGGAAATAGATATTTATAAACAAAAAAAATATGATTTTGATAAATTTCAAATTGTTTTTCAAACACTTAAAATCCTATGGGTAAATTCTTAAATAGTTATTTCAATATCCACATATATCCAAAAATATACTATCTAGTTATAGAGGAAAATTCAAATGAGACATTCTATTATTAAAGGTGTTTTGCTAATATTCACAATTATGTTTACTATTATAGGATCAATATGGATAATGCTATATGGTCTATGGTTGGGCATAACCGATCCCCATTTTTCCCCCACCTCTGCGGCAACAAATGCAGTAGTCATTTTCATTTATGCAGCAGGTTTTTTAATAGCATATATAGTTTCATTAAAAATACTCCGAGATTGATGATTCAACTTACTTACTTATTATACGAGGTTTTCAAGAAATTCTGTTACTTCCTCCAAGATCCTCTTGATAGGCATGGATTTAAAAATAAAACCCCCTGAAAATCCTGAATAGTATCCGTCATAACATTCAACGAGTTCTTTTAATTCAGAGAAATCATCTTTTTCTAACCAGATTTTCCGTTTTAATTTTAATACCCATATATCCATTTTATCTTTCGTATGAAAATCTTTCACGATTATAAAGAATTGATTTTCGTATAGAATCTCTTTCGAGCCTCTCCTCCTAGTCGGTTTAGTACTAGTTAGAATAGGTTTAGGCTTCGTATTGTTATGTTTATTAACAATACCTATTATATTAGAAATATGTTCCTCAAGATTCTTACTTGATAAATATTTCGATAGATCATCTTTCAGTTTTTGAAATGTCGTTATGTTATCACCCCTACTTTTGTTACTATATTATGAGAAACTTTACAATAAATCTGAGGGTAGAGAAATGATTTATTGAACTGTATATATTGATATAAAAATTTCTAATCCAAAAACGATAATTTTATATGTGGGAGTATAAACCATCTTTAAACAAATTCTTCTTATATATAATAATATCTTATCCATGAACTTATACAAAACTGTATATATTTATTTTTACTTAAAATTTTATTCAATTTTATTTTTACACACGTGACATATTGATTCTCCTTCCGAGAGTATGGAACCACAAAATTTGCAAAGTAATTCACCGTTTGTTTCCTCTTTAATAGTAAGTCGTTTTTCTTGAGCTTGAGGGGTTAATGCTAAATCTCCTAGTATAGGCGCAACAAGTTTAGTGAATAGAAATCCTCTATATTATTACGATAATGAAGAATATTTGAGATAAAATAATTTAACGAATGTTGGGCAAGTTAAATTGTTAGAACTTATCCACAAAATAACAATAAAAGAACATTTATATAGCAAAGTTGAATATTTATTAATTTGAAATTCAATTTAATTACAAATTGATTTTTAAGGCATATCTATAAAATTATAAAGGTGAAAAAATTTGAAAAGCTCAAAAAAATTTTTAGGATTTACTTTAATTTTAATGTTTACAGTTGGAATTTTTCTACCTGCTTTTGCGCCAGCAATGCTAACCCCTGGGGATGGTGGCGGCGGTGCTCCTCCCCCACCCCCGCCCCCAACGAAAACACTCTTATTAATTCATGGAAAGTCTGACCAAGCAAGTACATGGAATACTCTGAGAGCGAGACAAGATTTCATAGATTATTATGGTAGCGCTAATATGGTTGCTATCTCATATTATAGTTCTAGAGCTGATCATCCTTCTCAATTTAATTCTGTAACTGTTGATACTAGTATTAGAACTATTGGATATTATATGAAAAACTATATAATTTGGGCTCATCAACAAGGGATTATAGCAGATGAGCTTGATATTGTATGTCACTCTATGGGCGGACTTGTTATTAGAAGCATGATTAAGGATTATTATCCTACAATAAAAAATGCTGGAATTACTATTAAGCATTATTGCTCAATTGCTACTCCACACCAAGGCGTCAATTTAGCTAATTTAAGAGAATTATTAAATTTCTTTGATGACCCTTTGGTCAAATTGTTAATAGGGGAAAATAATTACCAAGATCGACAAATGATGACTGGATCCAGTTTTCTTGCAAATCTTAATTCTGGTGAAGATACACCATATAGTAGAAGTGATGCTACCGCATATAGTGATATTAATTGGATGACGATTAGAGGGGATGTTTGGTGGATAGTTTGGATGTGGCCACATGGTGGTGATGGATTGGTATATGATCATGAGGCTATATTAAAGGATGGAAACGACCTTTTACAATACGAATATTCTGTGGTTCATCAATTTGCACACCGAGAATCGGTAACCCTCAATAGAGTTATATATAATTTGAAAAATTTATAATTATTGATAAAAATCAAGCGAAAAATTCTAACTCTTTTTTTTTAAAAAAGGTCATAAAAGGTCTTTTCTTTAAATATCAGGATTATTTCTTAGAAATGATGAGAAAAACATTTATTTCTTTAAGAATGAGTAATATAAGAGATTCTTGATAGGGTGTACTGAAAAATGGGGTATATGATATGGAACAAAAATTACAAACTGTAAGGTGAAATAACAAAAAAGGTATGTGAATATAATGAATAATAGGGTGAATCCAACTGACTGAAAAGATAAAAACAGAATATAAAAATATACAGGTTCCAAAAATACTGGTGGATATTATATTAATTCTAATTCCTGAGTTAGGATATAGGACTCATCATGAGTTTATCATTGATGCAATTAGGAGATATATTGAGCTAGTGATTGAGATGATCTCAAACTTAGATGAGATGGATAAATAATCGACACCGATATTTTCTTTCTTATTTTTTCTCCCTAAAACTTCTAACTTCTTCTAATCTACTTTAAGAGAGGTTAAGAATATAATCTTAAAGTAGTACGGGTTTAGTTGCAAAATAATAAAAATAATGTGAAAAAAAAAAAAAAATTATTATTATTCTTCCTCAGCAGCTAGTTCCTCTTCCAATTGTTCGATATCTCTGCGATAAGCAGTAGATAGCTTCGAGTGGAACAGGCGCTGGTGTGGTTAACATACTATATCCAATCCAAATAGCAATAATTGCTATCAAAATTACTAAAAGCCACATAGGTAAGACGACGAAGAGTTCCCAACTAAGTAAATCAATTCCAAAAAACCAGCTTGAAGTAAGGTCGATTCCTCTCGGACTACCCCCAAGTTTTATCATGTAGAGATCTACGACAGAACCTAAAGTATAAATGATAGCGATTAGGATACCAACCACCATAACTATCGCTCCTATTAACTTATCTTTTGCGATTGTGGTTCAACTCCTTATTTTTTTTTAAGTTGTTAATTCATTTAATTTAGATTAATTTTATATAAAAAGATTTGTTTAATATTACTTTTTAAAAAATGATTAAATTAAAACCATTCTATTAATGATACTTGATCATAAATAAAATAATTTGATGATCTATAAATAGAAGAGATAAATACAATTAAAATCATAAAAATTTTTCAAATTAAGTGCTGATCATATGATTAATGAAAATGACTATGTTTTAATAATCGGTTCAAGCAATATGGACTTAAATATATATATTAAAAGATTTCCTAATCGTGGAGAAACAGTTACTGGGGGAACCTTCAAGCAATTTTTAGGAGGAAAAGGAGCAAATCAAGCAGTTGCAGCAGCAAGATCGGGAGCAAAAACAATTTTTATTGGAAAAATTGGAACTGATTTATTTGGAGACCAGATGATCTCTCAACTAATAGATGAAAAAATAAATATTGATTTTATTATCAGGGATCCACAGAACCCAAGTGGAGTAGCTTTCATATTAATTGATGAAAATGGGGAAAATATGATAAGCGTAGCACCTGGTGCTAATTCTAAATTAAATATCGAAGATATAAATAATAGACAAGAACTTATCAAAAATGCAAAAATCATTGTTGTTCAAATGGAAATACCGATGGAATCTATTCAAAGAATATTTTATATAGCTTCTCAAGGTAATGTTATAAAAATATTAAATCCAGCTCCATTGAAACCAATTCCAATTGAAATACTAAAGAATGTGGATATAATAATACCTAATGAAGGTGAACTTTTTCGATTGCATTCTCTTTTAAATTTTAAAGAATTAATTAATGAAGGGAAACAGAAAATTATACATGCTTCAAAGGATATTTCTAGTTTAGGAATAAGTTATATAATAACTACATTAGGAAATAAAGGGTGTTTAATTTATTTTGGAAAAGATAATAAGTTTTATGAATTACCTGCTCCACTAGTTAAAACTATAGATACTGTTGGAGCAGGAGATTGTTTTATTGGTGTTTTAGCTAGCATGCTAAGTGAAGGTAAAATCATAATAAATGCGGTTAAAATTGCCACTGTAGCAGCTTCTATTGCTGTCACAAGAAAAGGCGCCCAAGAATCAATGCCATTCTTAGACGAAATTCAAAATAAATTAAATGCATTAAATATTAATAATAAATAAAAGGAGTACTAAATTTGGACCAAGAAAATATTCCTGCTCAAAAAAGTACATCATTAAGAAAAAATAACTCTCAGCAGTTAGAGATTGAGACTCTTGAAAGTAAATTTCAAGATATTTTCCTGATTAACGGAAAAAGTTTCATTACTGTTGGGATTTCAAAATCTGATTTACTAATTAAACCGAATTCGTATTATATGGTGGTAAATAATGGAAAAGAGGAATTGGATATATTTTATAGTCAAAATATTTCAAATCATAAAATAATTTATAATCCCTATAAATATGAATTTTCAAAGAAAGTCAATTTTACCCTAGAATTCTTTAAATCTAATTATGATATTCCTAAAGGATTTATTAGTACCCTTCCGAAGTGGTATAGCTTTAAATTTACTTATCCAAAATATAATTTGATTTTTCTTAAACCCGAATTTGGACTTTCAATTCAGATTCATAAATATAGAAACGAATCTTGGGAAATCCTTGAAGGAAAACCAATTATAATTAATGGAAATAGTATCCATTATTTTATAGAATCTGGAACGACGTTTCATAATCCTATAGGTAGTTATCATTCTATAATTAACCCTAATAAAGAAAAAGACAAGTTCGTAGTTATTAAGGAAAAGTGGAATGGAAAATTCGATGAGAATGATATAAAACGAGTTTTTAATCCAAATCAATATGTAAGAGAATTTTAAATCTTAAAAAAAGTAGAGAAAACTCAAACAATGACTTGATGCGGGAAGAGAAGGGAGTTTCTCTCCAAAATTACATCTAACACTTATAAGTTTTATGATTTTTGTTAACTTAACCTAAAAGTTAAAATTAAATACTACACAATAAACCTTACCGTAATACATTATATAAGAAAAAATTTACAGAATATTATAAATGGAACAAATAGATTGGTTAAAAAATGGCTCCTGAAGAACAATCTGATGATAAGGAATCAGAAGAAATGGAAGAAGAACTTCAGAATGATTTAGAAAAAGATATAGATCCAGAGAAAGAGATTGAAACCGAAACAGGGAAAGAATTGAAAGAAGATATCAAGGAAACAAAGGAATTAGACACAGAAGCAGAGTTAGATAGATTAAGATTCAAATATAGAGGTTATATCTTAGAAGAATTAAAGAAAATGAATATGGATCAATTTATACAATTATTGCCAGCTAGAGCAAGACGATCATTAAAACGAGGTTTACCTCCGAGACAAAAAAAATTACTTGAACGGTTAAGACGAGCATATCGAGCTAAAAAGAGAGGTAAGGATCTTCTTACAAGAACACATGTAAGAGACATGTTAATCTTTCCTGAAATGGTGGGGCTCAAAATCGGTGTATATAACGGAAGAATATTCGAGATTGTTGAAATAAAACCTGAAATGATTGGACACTATCTTGGAGAGTTCTCTCTTACAAGAAAGCGTGTACAACACGGATCACCTGGAATTGGAGCCACAAGAAGTTCAAAATATGTTCCATTGAAATAAAGATTATATTTAGAGTTGATGATTAGTGCCAACGTGGGATTATTCTTTTACAGAACAAAAGTATGATGCAGATAGGTTAGCGAAAGCATCAGGTAGAGATATAAGGATTAAACCAAAACATGCAAGAGAAATTTGTGCCGTAATTAAGGGAATAAGAGTAGACCAAGCAAAAAAATTTCTTGAAAAAGTGATTCAGTTAGAACAATCAGTACCATTTAGAAGACATAAGAAAAAAGTTGCTCATAAACATGATTTAAAGCAATTTAAATGGTATGCTGGAAGGTATCCTCAAAAAGCAGCCGCTAGAATATATGAAATTCTTGCATCTGCAGAGTCAAACGCAGAATATAAAGGTTTAGATATTGATCTTTGTAGAATTATTCACGCCGCAACACATAGGGGAAGAATTATAAAAAGATACATTCCTCGAGCTCATGGGCGAAGTACTGCAAAATTTAAGCACTTATCACACATAGAAATTGTCATTTATGAATTCCCAAGTTAATGAAAAACTGTTATTTTTTTGAATTCTTAACTTTCCTAAATAATATCCTGAACTCTACTTTATTAAACAATTCAAGTATACGATTAAATCTAAAAATAATATGGTTAAGAAAAAAATCTCCATATAAATGATTCTGCTTTTTTAATTGTTTTATCCTTGACTTGATTCTTTTCTCCAGAACCTTCAAACTCAATGAATGTAATGATAACAACTCAGCAAAAAGAATTTCATCACGATTCAATGTCATAATAAAATAGGTCAGAAGATTGTCTTCTTTTAAAATATATAATAGAAATCTTACTATTTAAATGATCAACATATTATGCATTGATGATCAACATATATATGACCAATTATAAATATATTGACAATTGTTACTAAATATAAACCCAATCTCAATGACTGTCTATGAGCAAAAAAATTCTATATGGAACTCTAGACACAATTAACCTTCTTATTTTTCTCTCTTCATTTGGAGAAAAATACACCACCTCAAGCAAACTAAGGGAAAAATTCCCTGATATAAAACGGCATACCTTAGATATGAAACTTAAAAAATTGAAAGAACAAAAACTTGTGGAATGGTTAATAAAGAAACCACAGATTGCCGGAGCTGATAAAAGAGAGTATCGCCTAACAAAAGAAGGAGTGAAAGTGTGTAACGACTTAATAGAACTTAACTTTAAGATTTTAGAACCAGTGATAAATAAGATGGTTCAATCTGATTTGAAAAGTAGCAAGTTAAATGAAGAGATTATCAACAATATATTAATGGAATTCTCAGAAGAGAGCACTGACATGGTAACGAAAGAAATTTTGGAAGAACAAGTGAAATTGCTGAGAAAATCCTTAGAAAAGCTTCTTTGAAAAAATTAAGATATTAGATATTACCACAAAATCCAAAAAAAGCTATTTAGACTTCCTTTCTACGAAGCGACGCGAATTGCGCGTATATATATATATAGCTATATATAGGAGTTTCCTTTGTAGATTTAAGATTTCAAGCTCTTAATATTCCTGTTAAGAATTATTTTGAGTTGGCTATTCAGCTGCTTCATTCTCATGTCCAAGAAATTGGGAATAGTAGGTATCACTATAATATGGGTAAGCTTGTTATTGATTTAGGATTGCATGAGGATTATGGCTATCCATTAGATTCATTAAAGCGCAATGCGAATCGGTTTTTAGACACTTATACAGGGTATAGATGGGATGATTTAGTAAGATTTGTGAAGTCAAATTTCTTAATTTGATTATTTTCTATTTCTTATAAATTTGTTTCGGCTAAAATTAGTTAATTATTTAAGATTAGACATATATGTTTTTAATGACTTATGTTGGCTTCAAAGAGGATTTTAAGGAATTATGATAAATTGTTAAATCTATTAAGGTTTTCTTTGAAGAATGCTGATAATCCAGAATTTAGAGATTTCGATTTGGTAAGGAATTATCTTCACCTGTTAAAAAACTTAGAGAGAAATATTAAGATTCTCTTCAATTTGGAGTTTGAGCATAAAGGAGCAAATTATGACACATTGTTAAGATCAATATTTCATGATGATTTGTTAGAATATAAGGATTACATTAATAATGAAGAAAAAGAAGAATTAGTTAGGTCCTTCAAGTTATTGATTGAATTAACTAATTTTACAATAGATAGAGAGGGAGAGGGAGAAGTAAATATTATTGATAAGGAGCTCCAGGAATTAATTTGTTTATTATCTCCTCTTTTAGAAAAAATATGAAATCAAGTTTTTTCCCTCAATATAAATCTTTCGTTTTCAGCTGATACCTTATAGATTTATATCGCTTTTTAATAAACTTAAAATTTTATACCTTCTTACTTCACTTATCACGTTAAAAAAATAGAATGGAAAAAATAGAATGGATAAAAAAAAAAGTAACTCTCATTGGTGAAGCAAGTGCCTCTTGTTAAGAATTTCATAGAGCAAGGAATTAAGCTAATGCAAATAAATGAATACCTACGCTCAGAGTTGATCCGTGCAGGATTTGCCGGAGTGGAACTACAACGAACACCTCTTGGAGTGCGCATTACCCTCAAGACGTCAAGACCAGGTCTGGTCATTGGTAAGTATGAAGTCATTTCGACTTATTAGCTAAAAGGCGGTAAGCGCATTCAAGAGATAACTGATGTCCTCCAAGAAAAATTTGGGCTGGAAAATTTGTTTTCTAATCGAAAACCAAGCTAATTGCCCCAAATTGAAGTTGAGGAGGTCCAAGAACCAGATTTAGATGCGCAGATTATGTCAGAAAGGTTAGCATATAGTTTAGATAGAGGAAGACACTATAGAAGAGCAGGTTATTATATCCTAAGAAAGGTAATGGATGCAGGGGCTCGGGGAGTTGAAATTATCATTTCAGGGAAAGTAACTAGCCAAAGAGCTCGTACACAGATATTTCGCGCTGGTACAATGTCAAAAAGTGGTCAAGTGGCACAAGAAGGCGTAGATAAGGGTGTAGCTCAATGTATACAGAAATCAGGAGTTTTAGGTATAATAGTGAAAATTATGCGAGCCAATACAAAAATGGGTGATGACATAAAAATCAAAGAGGATCTTCTTACCAAGGCTCAAGCACAGGAAGTAGCAAAATTAGCGAAAACTCAAGCAGATTATATAATTGAAGAGGAAGAAGGAGTAATAAGTGAGGAAGATAAAAAACTCCTCGATGATGTTGATGAACAAGATATTTCTGAGATCTCTTTAACTCCTAATGAAGAAAAAGAAGAAAATGAAGAAAAGGAAGAAAAGGAAGAAAATGAATAAAATTATTATAAAATTTGTGACAGGATATGGATATATTAACAGCAAAAAGAATCCGTGAAATGGATGAAAGAGAAAGAGAAAGAGCTCTAATTGATTTAAGAGAAGAACTAATGATATTATACTCAATGCAAACTGGTGGAGGCCTTTCTGACAATCCAGCTAAAGCAAAATTATTACGAAAACAAATTGCTAGATTACTTACTGTAATAAATGAAGAAAAATGATGATAAATCCAAAATATATAATATACCATGATTTAATAGGTATTTATACCTTTGCCAAACCCAAATCAAGGTTGAATGATAAAAATTTCTCGCTAATTGGCGTTGTGATTGATGAAACAAGAGATATGTTAATTGTTGAAAAAGATAAGAAAATCAAGAAGTATATTAAAAAAGACTATATATATAGGTTTAAAATTCCAAATAACTCGAATGAAGAAGAAGATTATTATTTAGAAGTTGAGGGGAATAAGATTGTTGGACGACCTGTAAATAGATTGAGAAGTTTAAAGAAAAAGAGATGGTTAAAAAAATGAGTAGAAATATTGGTATCCCCGGTGTAGTTCCTCCCCAAGGTAAAACAGAAGAATGTAAAGATCAATCATGCCCTTATCATGGTAATACACGAATAAGAGGAAAAATTACAAAAGGGATCATTGTAAGTAAAAAATCAAAAAATACGGTTATTGTTAGACGTGATTATGTTCAATTTATTAAAAAATATCAAAGATACGAGCGCCGAAATACGAGACTTGCTTGTCATCTACCAGATTGTTTAATCCATGATATTGCAATAGGTGATTTGGTGAGAGTTGGAGAATCCCGAAAAATATCAAAAACAAAAGCATTTATCGTACTGGATAAAATTTCGAGTGGGGTGGAATAAGTGGGTACAAGAAGAAAGCTTGGAAGAAAAACATATGCAAAACCACGCACAAGTTATGGTTTATGTAATGGATCACGAATTATTATTGCTGATAATTCAGGAGCAAAGATAGCTCAAATTATTAATGTAGATGGTTTTAAAACTAGATTAAGAAGGTTACCGAAAGCTTCAGTTGGTAGTATTTGTACAGTCACAATAAAAAAAGGAAAACCTGAATTACGAGGAAATATAGTAAAAGCTGTAATTGTAAGGCAAAAAATGATTTACAGACGATTAGACGGAACAAGACTTTGCTTTGAAGATAATGCTGGTGTACTAGTAACAAAAGAAGGGGAAGCGAAAGCAACAGAGATTAGAGGCCCAATCGCACGAGAAGCAGCAGAAATGTTTCCACGTCTCGCATCAATATCATCATTAATAATATAAGTATGGGATTAAAAATGAAAGTTAAATCAAAACAACCAAGAAAACAAAGGAAAGCACTCTATAATTATAACAATCATCAACGTTCAAAGTTACTTAGTACTCGAGTAGCTGACTTTCTTCGTGATGAATACGGAATTAAAAGACTCCCTATTAGAGTAGGCGATCATGTGAGGATATGTAAAGGAGAGTTCAAAGATTTTGAAGGCGAAGTGCTTGAGATTACTAAAGATTTAAGATGTAAAATTAAAGAAGCTCAATTCGAAAAATCTGATGGTACTCAGTTCCATCCTCCAATTCATGTGTCGAATTTGGTAATTACTAAGCTTACAAAGGAAAAAAAAATGGATCCATGGCGTGGGAATATGATTGAACGAAAGGCATTATATGGATTTTATGAGGAAGAATTAACAGGCCCAAAGAAAGGGAAAGAGGTGGAAAAATAAAAAATGACTAAACATGGCGGTCAAAAAGTCTTAAAAAGGCTTAATACACCTGCTCATTTACAAATTAAAAGAAAACATGGAAAGTTTTTTACAAACCCAACCCCAGGACCTCATCCTAGAAGATTTTGTTTACCACTCCTTCACATTGTGAGAGATTTACTCGATATTGTCGATAATCATAAGGAAGCGAAAAAGCTTATTGGCTTAGGTTACTTTAAGGTTGATGGAAAAGTTGTTAGTACTAAATCATATCCTGTCGGATTAATGGATGTGTTATCAATAGAACAAGAGAAAAAGCACTATAGAATATTACCAGATTCTCATTATGGTCTAATTCTACATGAAATCTCTGAAGAGGAGAGTATGTTCAAATTATGTAGAATAAATAATAAATTAACAATAAAAGGAGGTCATATTCAATTAAACCTTCATGATGGAAGAAATATTCTAATCAGGGTTAAGGATCCAAGAAGCCCTAAAGAAGATATTTATAAGAGAATGGATGTTTTAAAAATTTCTATTCCTGAGCAAGAAGTTCAAAAAATATTGAAATTTAAAGAAAATAATATTGCGATCATTATGTCTGGAAAAAATATTGGCCAGGTTGGAAAGATTATTAATGTATTGAAAAGATTTGGCCCCAAAGCAAGTACAGTATCAATTCAGCATAATGGTGACCGTACAGAAACTTTATATGATTATACATTCATTATAGGAGAAGAAAATTCTGAAATTGCTTTGCCTAAAATAGGAAATTGATTATAATAAAAAACTATGTGAGTAGAAAATGTCGAGTAAAACTAGAAAAAAGACCCAAGATGTTCTCTCAAAAGAATTTGAAGAGAAATGGAAAAATCCAATGAAAAAACCATTTTTAGAAAAGTTGGTTTTGAATATTGGTGTTGGAGTTGGCGGAGAAGAGTTAGAAAAAGCAGTTACAGTGTTAGAAACAATAACCGGTCAAAAAGCAATTAAAACGTTATCAAAAACAAATGTAAAAGAATTTAATCTAAGAAAAGGGCGCCCAATTGGTACAAAAATAACTATCAGGAACCAAAATGCTGAAAAACTGCTCAAAAAATTATTAATTGTAAATAATAATAAAATTTTGAGAAAAAGTTTTGATGATTATGGAAATTTTGGTTTTGGAATAACAGAACATATTTCTATTCCCGGTATTGAATATGATAATACAATTGGTATTTGGGGATTAGATTGTGTAGGAAGAGTAGTAAGACCAGGGATGAGAGTAAAATCTAGAAGAAAAGCTCGTACTAAAGTTCCTAAACATCATTACACATCACGAGAAGAAACCCAATATTTTTTAAAACAAAAATTTGGCGTTGAAATTGTAAAGAAATTAGATTTAGAATTTATATAATAAGGTAAGGTGAAAGAAAATACCACAAGGCAAACATTATGGAAAAGGTGTCCGTGAATGTAGACGTTGTCATACTCATAGAGGAATAATTCGACGTTATGGATTATCCATCTGCCGAAGATGCTTTTATGAGATAGGAAAGGATATTGGATTTAAAAGATTTGAATAAAAATTATATGAAAAAAATCGAAAGAGTAAATTAAGATGACAAATACAATAACTGATGCATGTTGCGCACTTAAAAATGCAGAGAGAGCACGTAAAAAAGAATTAGTGATTACCCCCGCTTCCAAAGTTCTGCAGCAAATTCTTCGAATTTTTCAAAGACATGCTTATATTGGAGAATTCGAAAGATATGATGATGGAAGGCAGGGAAAATTCAAAATTGCTTTATTGGGCAAAATTAATGAATGTTCAGGATTAATGAGGTTAAATTATAAAATATCTCAATATGAAATGTTAGAAAGAAAATTATTACCCGCACCTGGTTTAGGGATTATAATACTTACTACAAATCAAGGAATTATGACAATGAGTGAAGCAGAAGAAAAGCATATTGGTGGTCACACTTTATGCTATATTTATTAAAATTTTACAAAGTGAATAGAAATGGTAAAAATAGCGTTCTTTAAAGATGAATTGGAAATACCCAAAGGCGTAAATGTTACTCTTGAGGGTGGACATCATATCAAAGTAAAAGGTCCAAATGGAGATATTATAAAAGATTTTTCTCATGTGAGAGGTATTAATGTCTCAATTGAGGGAAATAAAATTATTTTTTCCACAAATTTTCCAAAGAGTGGGACACTTGCTTTAATTAAAACTGTTGTCAGTATTATTAATAATTTAATGATTGGGGTTCAAACTAATTATAAATATGTCTCAAAAATTTGTTATTCACACTTTCCTTGTAATTGTGAGGTGAAACAAGATAAGCATGAGATCCATGTAGTTAATTTCTTGGGAGAAAGAGCTCCTAGAAAAGCAAAATATCCAGAAAATGTAAAAGTAGAAGTCAAAGGAGATGATGTATATTTTATTGGACCTGATAAAGAATTATTAGGACAAGCAGCAGCTAATGTAAAAAGAGCATGTCGTATCCGAAAAAAAGACCCTCGAGTTTTTCAAGATGGGGTTTATTTGTATAAAAAAATATTAGGAGAAGAAGTTATCTGGGAAATATATTAAGTTGAGGTTATTTTTATGGTTCAAGATAAAAGATTGATGGAATTACGGAAAAAAATGAATAAAAAAAAGCCCTCATTTAGGCGAGTTGAATCTTGGAGATATAAAAGAGTTAAAGATTCATGGAGAAAGGCTAGGGGTATTGATTCAAAAACTAGAAAGAAAAAGAAATCAGGTGTAAAATCTCCCTCAGTAGGATATAGAACTCCAAAAAAAGTAAGAGGTGTGCATCCATCTGGCTATGAAGAAGTTAGAGTTACCACATTAAAAGATTTAACTAATTTAAATAAAAAATATCATGCTATTAAAATTTCTAGCAAATTAGGTTCCAAGAAACGTGTTGCTCTTATCGACTACTGTCAAAAAAGGGGATTTAAAATCCTAAATCTTGGAATATCACAAAAAGAAATGGAAAGGTTGGAAGCCATAGTAGAAGCTCCTTTATCTGATATAGAAGATGAAGATTTTATTGATATTGATGATTTAGAAGATGCTTTAGAGGGAGAATAAAATGAATTTAAAACCACAAAAAAGGATGGCTAGTGAGATTCTCAAGTGTGGGGAGAATCGAGTATATTTTGATCCATATTTAATTGAAGATATCTCGTTAGCTATAACTCGTGAGGATGTCCGTAATTTAATAAAGCAAGGAGCAATTCAGAAAAAATATAAGCAAGGTATCTCAAAATATCGAAAAAATCTTCATCATGAAAGAAAAAAACGAGGAAGGGCGAGGGGATTAGGAAAAAGAAAAGGGACAAAACATGCGAGAACTCCTAAAAAAAGAGCATGGATTTTGAGAATTCGTCCAATTAGGCGAGAATTGAAAAAACTTAGAGATAGAAAATTAATTACTGCTACCAATTATAGGAAATTATATAAAAACGCTAAAGGTGGTATGTTTACTAGCGTTGCTCAATTGAATAGATACATTAAAGAAAAAGAAATAATAAGACGAGGAAGGGGGCGTTAAAAATGGCAAGAGGTCCAAGGTATAAAAGATCACTTCGACGCCGCAACGAAGGTAAAACAGATTACCACAAAAGGTTGAAATTGTTAAAATCAAGGAAATTAAGAATAACAATTCGAGCCTCAAATGATCATATAAGAGTTCAAATTATCCAATCAAAATTAGAGGGAGATAAAATCTTGGTATCTGCATTTTCAAAGGAATTACCCTTAAAATTTGGGTGGGATGCGAATACAGGAAACATACCGGCAGCATATTTAACGGGTTATTTAGCAGGAACAAGAGCAAAAGCTAAAAATATCTCAGAAGCTATTTTTGACTTAGGCATATTTTACCACCGAAATCGAGTATTAGCCGCTTGTAAAGGATTAGTAGATTCTGGTATGAATATTCCATATCGGGAAGAATTTTTTCCAAAAAATTTAGAAGATAGAATTAAGGGGGCTCATATTGAAGATTATGCAAAAAAATTAAAATCAAATGACCCCGAAAAATTTGAACATATATTTTCTGGATATATAAACAAGAAAGTTAATCCACTAAAAATTAGCCAACTGTTTTCAAATTCATTAAAATCTATAGAAAATAAAACCTAAAAAAGTGAAAAAAAATGAGTCGTTTAAGAAATGTTGAAGAGGAATGGTTTCCTAAAACTAAATTAGGAGAACTTGTAAAACAAGGGCTTATAACTCTTGATAAAATCTTTCAAAATAATCTTGTAGTAAAGGAAAAAGAAATAATAGATATTCTCCTCCCACAACTCAAAGAGGACGTAATCACGATCAAGATGGTTCAAAAGATGACCGCTAGCGGTCAGCGTAGCAGATTTAAAGCAGTTGTTATTGTAGGAGCTGATGGTTTTCTTGGAGTTGGCTCTGCACGCAGTAAAGAAGTTGGTCCTGCTATTAGAAAAGCTATTGATAAAGCAAAATTATCTGTGGTTCCTATTATGAGAGGTTGTGGGAGTGGAGAATGTGTTTGTGGTGGAACCCATAGTATTCCCTTCCGAGTAGAAGGAAAATGCGGTTCAGTTAAAATTCGTTTAATAGCTGCTCCCGTAGGCGTAGGTTTAGCATGCGCTGATAAAGTTAAGCAAGTATTAAGATTATGTGGCATTGAAGATATCTGGAGTAAAACCTATGGAGATACTAGAACTAGTGAAAATTTAGTAAAGGCAACATTTGATGCTTTAAAAAATGCTCATAAATATAACTTTAATTTATAAATAAGAGTGGTGTATAAATGGCTATGGCAAAAAAGAAGTCAAAAACAAAGCAAACAGAATCCACGCCAAAATTATTTTTTGTGGTAAGAGTTAGAGGTGCTCCAGGTATGAGGAGAAAAATATTGGATACATTAAAAATGTTAAGAATGCATAAAGTAAACCATGGCGTTCTTATTTGGGGTACCGCATCATTTGAAGGAATGCTAAGTAAATGTAAAGATTATATTTCATATGGAGAAATTGATGAAAAAACATTGATTAGATTATTGAGAGTGAGAGGAAGGGTTGAAGGTAATCAGCCACTAACTGAAGAACATATTAAAAATCTGACAAATTATAAAAATTTCAGAGATTTAGCAAAAGCTTTGTTATCTGGAGAAATTCAATATAGAGAAAAAGATATCTACAAAATTAAACCAGTATTCCGATTACATCCTCCAAGAAAAGGACATCGAGGCACTATTAAAAAGCATTTTAATGAAGGAGGAACACTTGGTAATATTGGCATATATATCAATGAATTAATCCATAAAATGTTATAAAAGGTGATGAGTGATTACAAGAAAATTCCCTAAAAAAGTTCGAAAGATGAGAGGTAGACGTACACATGGGTACGGAAAAGTAGGACAGCACAGAAAAACGGGACAAAGAGCTGGAAGAGGAAAAACAACTCAATGGAAAAAAAGTAAAAAAAGTTTTTATTTAAAACAAAAGGAACTCGGATTTCCAGACCCAGATTGGGATATGGGAAAGAGAGGTTTTAAAAGACCCCAAGATATTACTAGGATTTATCAAATAAATACAATTAATATTAAAGATTTAGACCAAAAGATAGAAAGTTACGTTCTTGAAAAAAAAGCAACAAAGACAGGAAACACCTATAATCTCAATTTATCTGAAATTAACATTCAAAAAGTATTAGGAAAAGGAGAGATTAAAAAAGTAATTAATTTAACTGTAAATAAAGCTTCTCAAAAAGCCATTGAGAAAATTGAAGCTGCTGGTGGCAAAATTACTTTATTGTCTCAAGCAGAGTAATTAACAAATTCATTCTAATTTTATATTAATTTTATAAATAAATCTTTGTATTAGAGAACATACCATGAAAATAGAGGATTTAAATGGTACTGAAATTGATGAAAAATCTGAAGAGAAAAAAAAAAATACATGTTTATTGATCTGTATTATTTTACTACTAGTGATGATGTTGCCAGCTTCATTAGCATTAATAGCTATTTTTTAATCATTAATTAGTATAACATCTTTTTTATTAACTGGATTAATCCTGGCAATATAAAGACAAATCCAAGTGTATTTCCAATAATATGTATAACTGTGAATATTGCACCAGTGAGAAGATAGGGAATAAATTGATTAATACCATAGAAGGATAAAGTATAAACTAATGAAGCAAAAATTTGAAAGCTTGATGTAATTAATGCACCAATAAAACCGAATATTACCATTAAAGAAATTCTATACAAGTCTTTATCTGATTTAAATATTTTTTTCTTTGATAGAAAGCCACTCAACAAAGCTCCAATTAGTCCTGTTAAAGAATAATGTGTTAATTGAAAAACCAAGAGCGGTAAAGGAGAGGGGCTTAAAGGATTAAAAAAACAAAAAATAAAAGAACTTAAAAATCCAACAATCAATCCATCTCTTTTACCTAATATAAAACCCGATAAGAAAACAATAAGAGTAAATAACTCAATATTAGGAATATATGCTAGCAAATAACCTAAACTTACAGCTAAAGCTATAAAAGTGCTCATTAATACTAATCGAAAAGGTACTCTTTCTAACCATATCGAGTGATTCAATTTTTCTTGCTCACTAGTAATTAATTCGATTGTTTCATTAGCTTTCTTAGTTTCGGATTTTATCTCCAATTTTAATCATTTTACATAACTTTTTTTAGTAATATATTTTATAATGTACCAACTATTTTAAAGATGCTGGTAACATATCCTACAGAGCCCCAAGCGTTTACTCATCAAAAAATGAATCTAGAAAGATAATATTTTTGTTGTTTAGAGACAACTCTGAATTTGGAGAATAACTATCTCATTTAAAAAATCTTTTTAAACTCAATATATCTAATTCTATTGCCTTTGGTATCCTATAATACACTTCATCTGGATAATTTTTTAAAGAAAATTCTGCTAATTGAAAAAGAATTTTATTAAGAGCCTTCCCTTTTGGTGCTAATGAATATTCAACTTTTAGCGGGGTAGTTGAAACAACTTCCTTTTTAATTAGACCCGTATCTTGTAATTCTGCTAAGCGTAATGACAGCATTTTTGTGCTAATTTGAGGATTTGCTTTCAAGAATTCTGAAAATCTTTTTTTCCCTTTAAATAAATCTCTTACTATTTGCATCGTCCATTTTTTTCCTAAATAATTAAGAGTTACTTCTATTGGGCAATTTTTCATATTTTCTAAATCTTCCCAAACTTCCATTTTGCTCACAATATTACTATTTTGTTACTATCCAGTTTAAATAATATTAAACTTTGTTACTTTATAACACTTTATAACTTATTGTTATAAATAATTTACATATATGAAGGTTATTGATATTGGAAAAAATTATAAAAATTAAAGAAGAACTTGAATGTGATATCTCAACTGCATTCAAATTATTTACAATAAATGATTTATTGGAGAGTTGGTTGACAGAAAAAGCTGAGGTGGATTCTAAAGTTGGAGGTAAATATGAGCTTTTCTGGGAGCCTGGCAATAGGGAGAACAATAGCACTATTGGGTGTAAAATTACTGGAATTGAAAAAAATAGATATATTTCCTTCGATTGGAAAGGTCCAGTTCAGTTCCAGAGTTTTATGAATACAGCTGACCCGTTAACACATGTGATTGTTTTCTTTTCACATAATAAAGATCCGAATAAAACTAATATTCATTTATTCCATACAGGTTGGAGAAAGGAAAAGGAATGGCAAAATGCTCATAATTACTTCGAAAATGCATGGGCAAAAGCATTACAAGCATTGAAAGAGAAAATTAATAATAGTATAATACCATAAATTATTTTTTTATTTTATATATCTATTTTTACTTTACCTGATTTTACAGCATCATAAAGTTCTTTCCATAGTTTTCGTTCTCCTCTCGATTTGTAATATACGCCCACAATTATTACAACATAAATTATTGTAATAATAATTCCAATCATCATGGAGATAAATTGTGATTCTGGACCGAAATAAGTTGTCTCATCAAAAGTTAAAAGCAACCAGTATTCATCAATAACAAATCCTAAACCTGCACCAAATAATACATGCTCAATTCTTACAAACCATCGTCCTTCAAAAAAAGTAAGTACTAATCCAATTGCTAATGCTATAATACCATAATGAAAGTGGTGGAAATGAATGTCGAAACCAGCGATTTGAAAAGTTACACTCGTACTTGGTGAGATAGCGGTGAACAATTTCGAACCCCATAGTGCAATACTAAATGCAATTAACCCTATAAGGGGAGCTTCAAGTCTTTGGACAAGTTTATGTTCATAACTTTCTTTAATTTCTTCAGTGATTCGTTCTTTTCCAAACTTTTCTTTTATATTATTATCAGACATATGTTAAATCTTCCCTCTATAATTTTAGTAAATTAATTGTAATGAATTAATAAACTTTTATTTAAAAATTATTATTTTAAGGAGGGTTATTAAATGCACATAAAGGATTATGAAAATAAGCATTCTTCAAATCTCAGGAGGTAATTCTATTGCAATTTTACACACATCTCCTCCGTTAAGCACTGATTCTAAGATTTCAACTTTTACCGGTTTTTGCAGTATTTCTTCCCAAATACCCTTATAGAAACCTGCCCCACAATAACAATAGGTGGGAGAAATTTTTACATCAGGTGTTTTTAAGATATCTCTTACTCTAGGACAATGGTAATAATATGCTTTCTTCTTCTCATTATCAGATTCTTTCATGTATTCTGCAAGAAATCTAGTTTTAGGTATTTTAGTCGCTATAATTTTGCTCTCTTCCAATATACCTGCTAAACCCCATCCTCTACTTACAATAAAATCAAAATATTCCTCATTTAATTTAAGATTATTTTTTAGGAATTTCTCGAATTTTTCCTGAATCAAATGATGAACTAATTTAATATCTTTTGTTTCTTCATATTTTTTCCTAATTTCATGCAAATCTTGTTTTGGATATTGACAAGCACATCCAGTCATAATCTCAATGCATTTTTCTTCATCAATAAGCGAATCGAGTTTTTCCATTGCTTTCTGAGACCAACTAAATTTTTCATTTATATTAGTTCTATCAGTGAAATTTTCACTTCCCGCTATTATTTCTCTTTGAAGTTCTTCTCCTACAAGATCATGCATACATTTAGAAAATTTGTTCAACCAATATTTCTCAAAATCAAAATCTTCAGACATTTAATCACACATAAAACAATAGCTTTTAGATTGATTCTAATAGCGAATATTAATAAATCTTTTTTGATTTGCTAATAATTTGTTGAAATATTAAGATTCCTCTTTAAAACTTTCTTGTTGTGTCCTCTTCTAATTCATCTTTAACAAGAGTAGAAGCCCCGAGTTCAGTAGGATAATTTACCAATCTTTAAATAGCTTATTTCCTTCATACAATTATATTTGGATAATATGGTAAGTTATCCTATATATAATCAAAAATATAAAAATTAGAAATAGATAACAATGAAAAATCAAAAAAAAATAATTTACCTCATTAGTATTTTAATGTTTCTGCAGTTACTCTATTTTGGCTCTATCCCATTTGTTAAAGCTGAGGATGATATCCCGCATTCTTACTACCAAAATTTCAATCTTAATAAAACTTATGTATATAATGTAACACAATTTGATTCAAAATTTACTTGGCTTAATTTAAATTGGGTTCCACAAGGCGATGCTATTACGAATCCAGGTGGACAGATAAAAGTCAATTTTACAGGATTTTTTGATGATCCTCCCGCAGGGGGTGCGTCATGTTTTAGCAATCCTATTCCATACATTAGCATATCTTTCATGGAAAACATAACTGGAATGTTGGTTACAAATACTACATTCTATAACGTATCTAATAGCGAAGCAGGATTATCTTTAGCTATAGGTTATAATTCGTTTCATTCTGGATTTCTAATCCAAATAAATAATTTAGCAAATTTAACGACCTTAGCTGCTGATCAAGTAACAGGATTCCTGTTAGGAGATTTTACTTACAAGGAATATGATTACATGGTTGAATTTATTTTTAAACAAGATAATAGAAATCAAAATAGTACTATGATTTATGATAAAACAACAGGTATTTTAGTTTATAGTAAAGTTCAGAGTATTTTTGGCCCAGATTTCGAAATACAATTAAATGATTATGAGTTAAATTTTCAAAAAACCGAACTAGAAATTCCATCATTTCCAATAATGCTACTTTGTGCAATAGTTACTACAACCTTACTGATAGTAATTCATAAATTAATAAAGAAAAAAGAAATAAACTAAATATCATTATTTTTTTTCCAAAACTAGTGAGCATATTTTATGGATAAGAAATTGAAATATTTTATTATAGCAATTACAGGGGTAACCTGTTTTTCATTACTTTTAATCGTTAACTTCAACTTAATTTATATTCCTATCGCTCCACCTAAAGAAAGTGTCAGCGGCATCTCTTTAATTGTTGATTATAATAATGGTACTATAAGAGTTCATAAAAATTTTACATTAGACAATGGAAAAACAACAGCTTTTGATGCTTTAGATAAATGGTGTGATGTTAAATACACTGATTTCAGTTGGGGTATATTTGTGGAAGAAATTGACGGGATTAGTGGTGGGATTAATGGTGGGTGGATTTATATGGTTAATAATATTACACCGAATGTAGGTTCGCCAAATTACCCTTTAGATGACAAAGATGAGGTAGAGTGGTTGATAAGAGAATTCTTATAATTAAAGAAATGGCATCTTATTGATAATGAATTTTCTTTCTTAATTTGAATTTTAACTAAATTAAAATCAGAAATTTAATAAGAAATTTTAATACTTCATATCTTTTGTCTCAATTTTCTTCAGAACAGGTTCCATTTCTCTGAATGCTTTCCTAATTTTATGGAAGTAATAGCCTAATTTATACCCTTTTTTACAATTTGTAAACAACATGAAATTATTATCAGTAGATCCAACAAGAATAATTGTATACCCTTTAGTTCCTCTAATAACGATATCTCTTAATTCTCCTTGTTCTAGCCCTTGGCTAATCTTTTCTCCTAAAGAGATTAAGGTAGCTGGACTCGCACTATAAATATCCCATACAACATCGGCAGTTTCAGAACTCGCAATTCTTAATCCAGTTTTTGAAACTACTGCTGTCCCCTCTAAATCAGTTGATGCTTCTAAATTTTCTAGATTACGCATTAACTCATCTAGTATATCTTGATTAATATTAATTTCAGATTCTTTAGCTTTTTCCAATTAAACCACCTGTCTTAAGATAATATTAATTTTCAAAGATTTAAATGTTTTTTAGTTGAAAACTTCTTAATTCTTTGAGAAATACGGGATCTCCTTTCTTTACTATTTTATTTTGGTCTTTAATACCCACTATAACAGCACCTTTAGTACCAAATGTACTTAATATTTTAGTAAAGGGAGAGTCTAATAGTTTCCCAATAAGTTTCTTCGCTCCAGTAGGGCTTTGCGCTAAACCTGTACATATAATCCCCTCAGGATGATTAGGATTTTTGATACTTCCTTTTTTAGTTTTATACTTGTAAAATATAGGGGGCTCCCTAAAAATTTTCAATAACTCTGCTGATCCTAATATTCTTAAAGTAGTTGGAGGTAAATCTAATCGACTGAGTAACATAAATGCATTCTTCTTCCTGATTAAAACCTTCTCTTTAAATAAAATTATAGCTTTAAATCCTTGATCTTTATTTGAAATTGTTGTTTGAATTCTTTTTCCATCTAATTCATAGAAAGGATAAATATTTCCAGTGATGGTTAACATTCCAATAGTAATATGAAGTTGAGTACCAAAGCTTGTTTTAGGTTTGAACAGTACATGATTCTTTACTTCTACCTCGATTATATTACAAAATTCAAAAGCATTGGGATTAGATGTAGCATAACAACCTCGATAAACTTTCTTCAATTCAATTCCCTTTATATTAATACCAACTCTATCACCTGATTTTGCTGAATCAACATCTTGGTGAAAAATCTGAATGTTTTTAACTCTACCGGAGGTATTTAGAGGTAAAATTTCCAAATTTTGATTTAAAGTTAATGAACCACTTAAAATGGTACCAGTTAATATTGCGCCTATACCCTTTATAGGAAAATGATGATCAACAGGAATTATAAGATCTTCTGTTGGTTTTCTCTCAATTTTTAAAGAATTAATTGATTCTAAAATACCATTCTTTAATTCTTCAAATCCTTTCTTATCTTTTGCAGAAACTGCAAAAATAGGCACATTATAACCATAAGAAGTTGAACCGAAAAATTTTCTTATTTTTTTTATTTCTTCCTCGATATTACCAATAAATAGATCAATTTTATTGAGAACAACAATAATTGTATCAAGGTTCAGAGCCTCGACCATGATCAGATGTTCTCCTGTTTGAACTTGAGGACCCTTATTAATATCAATAACAATTAATGCACAATCAATAATTTCAACAGAGGAAGCACTGATTTTTATTAAATCAGCATGACCAGGACCATCTACTAGAGTTACTAGATATTTATCAAGTAAAAAACTGGAAAAACCTAAATCAATGGTAATACCTCTCTCTTTACTTTGAGGATGTGCATCAATCCCTGCTGTGGAAATAATCTCGCTAAGTACTTCTGCTATTTTTGTCTTCCCAGAGTCAATATGCCCAAATAAACCGATGTGAATCGGGATTTTCTTTTCAATTTCCATCTTTAATATCTTAAAAAATTAAAAAAATATATACATTTTTATTGAATACAAAATTAAATTCGAATTACAGAAATTTCAAAAATCGGACTCAATTAATTTTAATTAGGTTTTTGATTATAAATAACATATAACTAATTTACTAAATAATTGATGAATAAATGAGTAAATTTTGCCCTTACTGTGGTAATCCAGTAAAAGAAAGTGATAAATTTTGCATTATATGTGGTAAACCTCTACTCACAGATATCCCTAAACGAGAAAGGAAACCTGAAGTAAAAGAACCAGCTAAAAAGGAAAAAGTTAAAAAAGTTGAAGAAGAACCAAAAATTATAAAGGAAGAGGAAGAAGAAGCGAAGAAAGATATTATTGGCACGGAAACAGAAGGAAAAGAAAAGAAAAAGTTTAAAAATTTAAAAGTTAAAGGTGAAGCCAAACCTCTTCCCGAAGAAGTAAAAGAACAGATGGTTTATTATATTGAGTATAATGATATTCAGCTTAATAAGAAAATTCTCATTGAGAAATTAAATGAAATATCAAAATCCACAAAAGATCCTAGATATGAATACGATATGGAGTTTAAAAAAGATATAAATGTTAAATTAGAAGCAGTAAAAACTTTAATAAGCGAAATGAAACAAAAAGAAAGTGTAATTAAGCAAAATTTAGACGAACCATTTATTGTGCAAAGAATTAAAACTGATATTGATACCAAAGTGTTTCAACTCGAAAATTTAGCAAGAGAACATAAATTACATAAAGTTGATAGAGAAACATTTGAAAAATTAAGAGAAAAGTATAAACAGGAAAAAATGGATTTAGAAAATGAAAGTGATGATTTGATTGCAGGAATGAAACTATGGATTCAAGATTTGAAATTGGAAAAGACAGAATTGTCAGGAAATCGCAAACTTAATAAAGGTAGATTCCACGCAAAAGAGATTACTGAAGATGAATTTAAGGCAAAAGATAAAGATTTTGACCTAAAGTTAAAAAAAATCAAAACAAAAATTGATACATTAGAAAACCTGACAAAGTAAAAGTTTTAGTAAAAATATTTTTATTAAGAAATATTTAAAAACTCGATAAATATGAGAAATAAATTAGTGGCAATAATAATTTTATTGATAGGATTATCACTTCTAGCAATTGGTATTGTTCAAGGACAACACCTCATATTAAATTCTATTTATGAACAAATGGTTATTATCCCTTAATATTCCCAATTTCCTTTTTTAGCGGCTGTTGAATTATCTAGGAATCCCTTCTTCTGAAAAATCTTTTCCTGTGATTTTTTATATTTATTGGATTGATTATAATGGGGTTTACATAAATATACCTTATGAAAAGAATTGCTATTAAATTTTAAGCCAGCTTTTTCAATATAATTTTTCCAAGAATTTTCTGAAAGCGAACGAATAGCATTTTCCTCACACCCCTTTATCGAACATTTTCTATTTTTAGACAATCTGGTTAAATCCCTTTTATCTTTAATTTCCTTTGGAAGTTTCACAGTAAAACACTTGCTAAAAACTTTATTAGAATAAATTACTATGTTTTTTAAATATATTATATCTTAAAATTTTTGCCAAAACAAATGGATACAGCAAACTTGATTTTTAACAAAGATTTAATAAAAAGATCATTTTTTCCTTGTGATTCACCACTACGAGTCTCGATTAAAGATAATTACTTTACAAGTTCAGCTGTTCTTTTTTCAATAATTCCATATGAACATAAACCGTATGATTTAATTTTAATTCATAGAGCAGATAAGGGTACAAGACATAGAGGTGAAATGTCATTTCCGGGAGGGAAATTTGACCCGCTTTTAGACAAATCTTTGAGAGATACCGTTTTAAGAGAAACAGAAGAAGAAATAGGTGTACCATTTAAGAATGTTGACATTTTGGGATGTATGGATGATTTTCCAACAATGACAAGGTTCATAATTACTCCTTTTATAGGAGTTATTCATAAAGATCAAAAACTAATCAGAGATGAAAGAGAAGTTCAAGAAATTCTCAAAATTCCAATTAATTTCTTTATTAGAAAAACAAATTTCAGAGAACAAGCTGTAGATATTAATGGTAGGAAGTTTCCTATATTTTATTTTAATTATGTTGATAAAACGAAAAATAAAACTCATACAGTTTGGGGAGCAACAGCATACCTAATTTCAACATTTATTGAAAGAGTTTATGGTTTTTTGATGTCAGATCTAGGTTTAGAAAGGTTTAAACTTGAAAAAATAAAGCAAATAAAGGAATACATCAAGTATAAAAATCGAATCACAAGTAAATTTTAAGAAATTATTGACTGACTTTTTTTAATTTGGATGAGTAATCGGGGCAATTTCGACAATTTGGGATTTTACATAAAAACTGTATTTTAGGGAGTAGACATGTTGATAAAAATGGACATTTAGTCAAATCCAAGTTAGAAGTTAATTTAGTATCACTAATCATACGTTTATCACTCTCTCCTTAATTTTTTTTTTTAAAAATATTAACAGTCAGTCAAATATAAAAGGAAAAACAGTCAAAATTTAGTAATTCATGCTTTAAATTGCTTTTAATTTAGAAGAAGTTTTTTTATCATTAGATATAATATTTACACAATACCTTTTAAACAAGATTAGAGCCAATCTAAAATTTATTACAGAAAATTTCAATAACTATCATAAATTTTAAGGATTAACAGATAATATTATCTTTTATTTAAAAGACAAAAAAAAATATATTGGAAAGAAGATGAAATATAAAGAAATGGGTTCGCTTGGTTGGAACGTGTCTGTTCTTGGATTTGGTGCTATGAGATTTCCTATGATTGATCAAAATAAGGTTAACGAGGAAGAAGCAATTAAGATGATCCGTTATGCTGTAGATAACGGAGTAAACTATATAGACACTGCTTATCCTTACCACAATGGGGAGAGTGAAATTATTGTAGGGAAAGCATTAAAAGATGGCTATAGGGAAAAAGTTCATCTTACAACAAAATTACCAATTTGGGCTGTAAAGAATAGGGAAGATTTTGATAAATATCTCAATGAACAGATTGAAAGGTTACAAACTTTTCCGGATTTATATTTATTCCACGGTTTAAATAAGCAACGATTGGAGAAAATCAAAGAGTTTAATTTAATTGAGAAGATGGAAGACGCAAGAACTAAAGGATTAATTAAATATATAGGTTTCTCATTTCATGATACCTTTGATGTATTCAAAGAAATAATTGATTACTATAGATGGGATTGTTGTCAAATTCAATTTAATTATCTAGATATCGATTATCAAGCAGGAACAAAAGGAGTAGAATACGCGGGTGATAAAAATATTGCTTTAATAATTATGGAACCGATTCGAGGTGGGCAATTAGCAATTCCAAAAGAAAAATTAGATTCAAAACCAGAAATTAAAGCAGTTGTAGATAAATCAAAAATTCAAAGAAACATGGCTGATTGGGCGTTACAGTTCGTTTGGAACCACCCCCAAGTTTCAGTCGCATTAAGTGGTATGAGTACAATGCAACAAGTCAAAGAAAACTTAGAATCAGCAGAAAAATCAAGAAGTAACCATTTAACTGAAGAAGAATTACAAATAATTTCTGAATTACGTGAAGCATATAAAAAATATATTATCATACCTTGTACTAGTTGCAAGTATTGCTTACCGTGCCCAAATGGAGTTTCAATTCCTTGGGTATTCAGACTCTTAAATGAATTAAGTTATTGGGGTGAAAAACGTAAAGAAAGGCTAATGTTCTTTTATAACAGGATGGCAAAAACCTCAGAAGATTTAGCAAAGAAGCTATCTGAAGGTGATGAAGTAGATGGAGCAGCTAGTTTATGTATTCAATGTGGGGAATGCCTAGATAAGTGTCCCCAACAGATTGATATTCCTGATGTTATGAAGAAAGTAAATGGTATTTTTGAAGAAGGTAAAAAAGTATCAGATTTTTTTTGTTGAATCATTTGTTTAATCATTATTTATAACCAAAAACTTCTTTTAAAAAGGTAAATAATTTGAATTAGAAATATTTATTATGTATGGCCCTTGGCGGTTGGAGTGGTCTCTGACGCTGGGCTTCAAACCCAGTTATCCTGCGGAGGGATAGGGGTTCGATTCCCCTCGAGGGCCGCCAAATTATTATTATAAGTGTTAATAATGGTTGATTTTAATAAAATAATAGAATTTTTTGAAAATTTAAATATTCCAGAGAATATTTTAATTAGAGGTCAACTGGTTTTGAGTGAGTTCCTTAAACCTATAAAAACTCTTCTAGAACAAAGATCAGTTCCTAAAGAACCTTGGACTGATGCTCAAATTGATTTCCTTCTCCAAACGCTTTCAAATATGGATACAGATAAAGATAATAATGCCGCGCGAGTAGGTGAAAGAGAAGCGAGAATTGCTTCCAAACTACAATTAAAAACATCAGCTGGATTTTGTCATGGTGTAGGAAGAAGTGGTTTTTTAACCGCTGCTCAACCAAAAGCACCCGGAGGTTCAATAATGTATGAGCTTTCTAACTATTTAGCTCGAAATATAATGAAATATACTGGATTACCTAACATAAAAGACGCAATTATTGTACCATTATGTACTGGAATGTCATTATCATTAACTTTAGGAGCTTTAAAACCAGATCAAAGCAACATTAATTCGATTTCTAAACGTACTGTTTTAGTTCCTCAAATTGATCATAAATCACTCTTAAAATCAATTGATTTAATAGGTTTTAAAGCAAAAATTGTCCCTGGGCAGATTTTTGGGGATGCCGTTAGGATTCCTATTGAAGATATAAAAAAAGAATTAGACGATGATTGTTTTGCTGTCATTTCCATTACTAGTTTTTTTCCACCTCGTGAAAATGATGATATTAAAGAAATAAGTAAATTTGCTCAACAAAATAATCTCGTTCATATTATTATAAACGCATATGGTGTTCAAGCTCCTAAATGGATGCAATTAATACGATCTGGAATTGATGCGGGTAGAGTTGATGCGATAATTCAGTCAACGGATAAAAATTTCCTTACACCAGTTGGAGGGGCTGTAATTGCATCTCCATCAAAAGAGAATATAAAAAAAATCAGCCAAGCATATGCAGGTCGTGCCTCAGCAACTCCAATTGTGAATTTCTTAATTTCTATGTTAGCTTTAGGTATTACTGGTTATCAACAACTAATTGAAGAACAACAGCAAAATCGTAAAATTCTTGAAACAAAACTCAAAGAAATTGCTGAAAAACTAAATGAAAGAATTCTTGATATATATAATCCAGTTGCAGTAGCTTTATCTTTAAAAAATATAAAAGATGAACAATTATATGCTCTTGGTGGAGCTCTCTATAATTTAAGAGTAACTGGACCAAGAGTATATAATCCAAAAGAAAAAATGTTTGGAACATGTTGTACTAATTATCCAACTCCCTATATTGTAATGAATGCTGCAATTGGAGTAACAGAAAAAGATATATTATCTGCTGTTGAGAGATTTGAAAAAGCGTATAATCAAATAGTCCAATAGAAAAAATATTCTAAATATTTT
Organism: Promethearchaeota archaeon; assembly: GCA_016839915.1. Taxonomy (GTDB): domain Archaea; phylum Asgardarchaeota; class Lokiarchaeia; order Sigyniarchaeales; family SOKP01; genus Loki-b32. The sequence continues at coordinate 42,619 of JAEOTH010000028.1, read as the reverse complement.
AAGTTTCTATTTAAACAGAAATAAAAATAAATAAAAACTAGAAGTTCTATATTTTAATAAAAATTATTTGAATGATTTAAATTAGGTAGGGATTCACAATGGAAAACCGGCTTTTAAGCCAATTTAATAATGTTATTACTTCTCAATGGCTTTTTAAACAAATAGAAGAACCATACGGCCCTTTACTTGCTCGAGAATTATTTGAATTAGCTTACCATACATGTAATTCGGTGGCTATGAGAAATATTTATATAAAACAATCTTCAAGCGAAGATCAAGGTGGTTCTAAAGCAGTTTTTTATTCAAATAGCAAAAAATTTACCGCTGTAGAAGCTTTGGATAATTCTTTAAAAATCACAAAATATTTTACTGAAGGTACCACTGGTGATAAAGTGATTACTGAAATTCAACCTATACTTAAGAAGAGAAAAGCAGTTTTTGCTTCAAAAGAAGTAGAAATAAAAAACCAGGTTTTAAAAAGCATATTAGTTGAAAGAAAACTTGATGAGTGTGCCAACTTAGTAATGCTAAAAGGTGTAAATCGTAGAATATATTTTGCAATAGGGGATGCTCGGGAATCTGCAGCTGTTGTTCCTTTGTTTATGGAAGCTGAAGGTGCAAGCCTAGTACAATTAGCATTGAATAAGTGGATGGAAACTGCTCAAAGATTAGAACAAGAACATAATTTTCCCGAAAATCTTATTCCCGGTATTCTTAAAAATCTCACACAAATAAAAAGATGGCTTCTAGATTTAATTAGTTCATTTCTAGATAAATAACAAAAATTATCTATTGAAATTATCTGATCCAATAATATTACCTCAACATATATTGAGGTATTATTTAGAAATATGTGAAAAAACGTAAAATAGATGTTTCACGATCAATAAAAATAAAAATATGGGCCATCGGGGATTTGAACCCCGGATCTCAGGTTTTTACTTTTTCGGACAATTTTTTATTGTATGTCCGATGGTCATTTATAAGACCTGCGCTTGTTGACCAAGCTTCTAAACCTGTTAACCATTTCAGATATCTAGAGAAAGTCTAGATAATAGCTAAGCAAATGGCCCTGCTAGCTTATTATATTTGATTCCTTTTTTAAACTTTTGAAATGCAATACTTTATAATCTCAAAAGACATAAAAAGATAAAAATTTTTTTATTGGTGTAATCTGTTATATTTATAATTGAAGTGAAAAAAAGAGAAATTTATAAATTGGTAAAAAAAAATTGAAGAAGTTGATATATTATGGCTGAAATGTTAACAGACCTCCTTCAGAATATCTATAAAAGGATAGCTCAATTAGGCGCTTCAATACAGCAGCTTAACGACTCTCTTAATTCTCTTAACAATAATATTGAAGATAAAATTTCAAATTTAACCGGGAAATTAGAGGAATTTTCTAATGAGATTACTAACACTCAAACTAAGTATATAGATGTTGTAAGGGAAATCGGAGAAGGGACAACAGATGAATTGAAATTAATCCAAGAAGGTTTAGGTTTAGATGCTCTTAAAAATTTAATCAAAAAACTTGATGACTTTTCTAAACTTTCTGAAGGTATTCTGAATCAAGAAACTGTAAATTTACTATTATCAGAAGCAATTGATTCAGTTAAAAGCCTTAAAGAATCTATTAAAGAAGAAGAGGTAGTTGAATAAAAAATATAGGTGTCAAAAAAATGGCAGAACGATTACTTGATGAAATGATTCAAAAAATTAATCAGATTATGGCATCCTTAGATGGTACTATAGCTCAAATCCATCAAATGAGTGGAGCTATCAATCAAATGAGTCAAAACTTCTCTGAACAAACAGTTGCTATGACAGAAAATATTAGATTAATAGTAGAAGTATTAAAACAATTCCGAGTTCAATCTACAAAAAGCCTAACAGATCTTTCAGATGATTTTAATCAAAAAATAAAAGAACTCTGGGAAAAAAAAGCTATTGAAGCAATAACAGAAGAAGAAAAGAAAGCAATTGATATTATAAAGCAAGCTTCGAAAGCAGTAACAGATAATCTTTATTTTGCTCAATTATTAAACATCATTCAAAGTATACGAGAAGAAACAAATAGAATTATTAGTGCCAGTCAATAATAAATTTTAATTTTTTTATGTATTGTCTTAATTTAATAAACATGAATTAATAGGTGCAAAATTTTTATGCCATCAGGCTGTTTTGTGATATTACTTCCCACAGATTCAGATTATAAAGTAATGGGATATTATTTTAAAGAGGGTAAGTCAGATTTTGAAATAACAAATGATTTATTTCTTAGATTAAATCTTGATCATTCAAAAAATGAATATAATTTGCTAAAAATAAAGGATCTTCATATTTTTTCATATGATCATAAGTTTAAGGGAAAATTAAAACGGAATGCTTCAGGTTTTATAATAGGTTTATTATTAACTGAAAACGATAAACCAGAAAAATTTCGTTCATCTCTTAAAGAAGCAGCAGAAGCATTTGAAATTCCAAGTCTTAATATTTTAAAAAAACCAAGAGAAGAATTTGAAATAATATTAAAGGATGTATATCTGGAGCATTTAGAACCGTTAATAGACATACTTCAACCTAAAGCTTTAAAAGATAGTATTATAAACATCACTAAATTTATGATAAGTGGTGAAACACAAGAAAGAAAAATAGCTCAAGAACTTGTAGAGAAGATGGAAAATGGAGAACATAACAAAATTTCAGAGAATTACAAAATGGCTGAAAAAGCAATAAAAGATTTGGATTATGAGAAAGCTGCTAAATTTTACAATAAAGCTGCCGAAATTGCAGAAAGTCTCTACGTAATGGATATTGCTACTTCACTTAAAGAAAAAGGTGATTTTTCTAAAAGAATTCCTGAACTATCAAAAGAAAGAGAAAGAATTATCCAAGAAGCCAGAAATGCTCTCAGAAATGAAGACTTTCATACTGCTTATACTCATTATAGAAAAGCTAGCGATATATCTAAAAAATTAGTTCAATTTGATAAAGAAGAGGAATATAGACTAAAATCAAAAGCATTAGAAGATTTTTATAAAATCGATGAAAAATATAGAAAAAATAAATAAATCTCTCTTTCTTTATTTCTCATAAATAAACTCCACTATATTGCTTACTTTTTTTCAAAAATGGTAGAATTTAATCAAAAAATAATATGCTTACTTTCTGATTTTGGTTTGAAAGGTCAACATTATGTAGCTAGTATGAAAGCAGTTATTTTAAAAATTAATCTAAATATAAAAATAATAGATATTACGCATAATATTACTCCATATTCAGTAATTGAAGCATCATACATATTAAAAACCATATACAAGAATTTTCCTAAAGGAACCATCTTTATAATTGTAGTTGATCCAGGTGTGGGAAGTTCCCGAGAAATTTTATTAATAAAAACCAAATCAGATCATTATTTTATTGGACCAAATAATGGAATATTTTCAGGGGCTCTTATTAATAATATCGATGATTGTATTGAAATAAAGAACGAAGAATTCTTTAATATACCTACTTCAAATACGTTTCATGGAAGAGATATTATGGCTCCAATAGGTGCCCACTTGACAACAAATATTTTATTAAGTGCATTTGGTCCTAAATTTAATCTTAATAACTTAAATGAATTTAAACTTCCATATAACATTGATATTAAAAATAAAGTTATCCATTGCTCGATTCAGTATATAGATTCTTTTGGAAATGGAACAACAAATATTCCATTAGTAAATAATAATATTCAAAACACTAAATTCATATTAAAGGAAGGCTTAGAGATCAGCGTTAAAATAAGGGAAAAATATTATAAAGGATTCTTTTCTCCAAGTTTTTCAAGTGTACCAATCAATTCACTTTTATTTCTTGTTGGCTCTACAGGTTTTCTTGAACTTTCAATTAATCAGGGAAATGCTTCTAAGAAATTGGGGTTTAAAGTAGGAGATAATATAATGTTAAAATTATAAATAAATATGATTAAATATGAATAAAGAAATATTGGCTTGCATTGATAAAGAGAACAAAAAATTCTTACAATCTGGCCAGATTTCTAAATATATTTTTCCAATGGAAAGAGTGGAAGCCCATAATAAAAAGATATGTCATTTAATTACAAGATTTTTTATATTATCTGTTACACCAGATGACGAGATTTTATATTTAGTTCAAAAACGCGGAAAAAGTAAAAAGACATTCCCTCAGTATTTTACTGATTCTTCTTCAGGACATGTAAATTGGGCAAGAAATTTAGATTTAAATAAAATTAAGAATAATGCGTTAAGAGAACTTGAAGAAGAATTTGGAATTCCTTCAAGAAAAGTCAAGAAGGTACAATTTTATGATATAAATACTGAAGGTGATGAAATTGCATATATTTTTATAGGTACTGTTGATTACAATGTTCCATTAAATCCTGATCAGAGAGAGTTAGACATTAAATTCAGTAGATTCTATAATAAAACTGAACTTGAAAAATTGTTAGAAACTGAAAAAAATATAGACTATTCAAAAAAAACCTGGAAAAAGCTTTTAAATACAGACATTTTTTCTCTCTTTGAGGATAAAATAGAACCATTAACTGGGAATTTGAATAGAAATGCTCTGTTTATAGGAAGATTTCAACCCTTACATCATGGACATATTTACGTTCTTAAAAAAATCTTAAAATCTAATAAAAAAATTAAAATTGGAATAGGTAGCTCTCAGTTATCTCATACTCTAAATGACCCATTTACAAGTGATGAAAGAAAAAAGTTTATTAAGACTGCTTTAGAAAAAAGAGGTATCTCCTCCGCGGTTTATGATATATATTGTATTTCAGATATTTTTAATGCTAAGAAATGGGTAGATCATGTAATCACAATTGTTGGGGAATTCAATTCTGTTTATTCTAATAGTGAATGGATAAGAGTATTATTTAGTAATAAAGGTATCAAAGTAGAGAAGAAAATAACTATTTTCAAAAATAAATTCAATGGCAATAATATTAGAAATTTAATTGGCAAGAATGATGAGAAGTGGAAAAGTCTAGTACCAAAAGAAGTTGTTGAGCTTATTAAAGAATTTAATGGAGTTCAAAGAATAAAATCATTATATAAAAAAATGGATGATTTATAACGTCAGATAAGTTCTTGGATATTGATGGTTCCTTTGGGGAAGGAGGAGGTGCAATCCTGAGGATTGGAGCAGGATTTTCAATTTTATTCCAACGCCCTATTCGAATTAGAAATATAAGAGCAAACAGACCTAAGCCTGGATTGAGACTCCAGCATTTAATGAGCTTAAAAACCCTATCAAGATTAACAAATAGTACATTGTCAGAATGTCGAGTAGGGACAAAAGAGATCACACTAACCCCTAAACAATCAATAAAAAGTAATATTGAAGCTGAAATTGGAACAGCAGGGAGTATTGGATTATTACTCCAACCTATCCTAATTGCATGTTTAAATTTTAATAAACCAGAAAAAATTGAAATTTTTATACGGGGAGGTGGAACATTTGGAAAATGGGCTCCTAGTCTTAATTATCTTCAACACGTAGCATACAATATATTTAGGAATCATGGTTTTAACATTGAAATTGATATTCTGAAACATGGTTTCTATCCTAAAGGAGGGGCGGTTGCTAAATGCACAATATATCCTCCTAAAAGAATTAAACCAATTAATTTAACTAAATTAGGAAAAGTTGAATTAATTCAGGGTGAGATTATCAGCACCAATCATTTAATTAATAAAAAAGTGTGTGAAAGAATTAAAAAATCCGCAGAATTTCAACTAAATAAGAATTTAGGAATTGAAGTTAGAATTAATTTTAAATATGTAAATTCATTAAGTCCAGGAGTCGGCCTTTCTTTATGGGCTTTCTCAGATACAGGTGCAATTATTTCTTCAGGAACAATACTCGGAGAAAAAAATATTACATCAGAAGACCTTGGAATTATAGCAGCTAATAAAATTATATCATATATCAAAAAAGAGATTCCGGTTGATAATTATTTAAGTGATCAATTAATTCCTTTCATGGCAACTATTAAAGAACCATCAAAAATAAAAGTGCTTGAGGTTACAAATCATACTAGGACTAATCTTGAATTGATCAAATTCTTTCTGGATAGAAATTACCAAGTTTCAATTGAGAAAACACATTTTATAATAAAGTTACTATAAATAACAAAAAAACATCTGAAGATATGAAGAAATTTTTATAAGATTATTTTATTATATGTTTATTATAAAAAATTAAAATATTCAAATAAGAATGTCTCAGACTGTTGCCGCATTTCAACGGTGCCCTAGATGTGGAAATGAGAACACTGCTGATAGTTTTGCTTGTAATTTCTGTGGTATTAGATTAAAAATAGAAAGAATTGAAACTATTAGGTTTTTTAGAAGATACGAAGCAGAATGGACTGAACCCTATCCTTGGTATATGAAAATTTTTTATCTTTTTGTGAATGCTCCAAAGGCTTTTCACGACATTAATCATAAAAGAAGTAAAGCTCCTGGATGGTTAATATTATTATTTAGTTCATTGTTATATGGACTAATGGGATTAGCATTCTTTTCACATTTTAATTTTCTTTTCATGCCTCCTTTTTCATTTGCCCACTTCTTATATAGCTTAAGTTTTTTCGCATCTTTTTTTATATTTGGTTTTTGTTTTCAATTAATTTTCTTCTGGTTTCTAATATGGATATCTAGTAAGGGCGCCAATTATGCCGTAGGCTTTACAGATAAGTTAGAAAGGCGATTTGGAGGAGTAAAAGAAGAAAAAGAAAAATATAAAGAAACAGATGTAAGTCCATTTAGTATATATAAAGGTGGAACTATGTTACAATTAGAAGGTGCCTATAAATTCAGAATGATGTTATGCGCATTCACTCCATTTCTACTTATTAATGCAATAAAAATATTGATTGTTCTATTTGGCTTTCCAAATGCGGATGTGATTTTTCCTTTTGATCCCGCTGTATTCGATCTTATGCTAAATTCAAACACTTGGTTAATTTTAGATATCATTGATGCATTAACAATTGCTATATGGATACCAATTTTGATGACTTTAGCTATAAGAGAATTAAGTAATTCTTCTACAACTCGAGTGTTGATCCCTACCATTATAATTGGTGTTTTAGTGGCGATTTTATTCTACTTTTTACGTCCAACAATATTTGGTTAAATTTATTAGCTCTCATTCCAAACGTTATATAAATAATCTGTTTTTTAATTATTTAGGTATAAAATGACTGAAAATAATAATAATCATCTTGATGCTGAATACAAAATTGAGTCTGAACTATTCGCCTTAGTTAAATCAATTACAAATTTAAATAATAAATATCAAAAAGGTATTGTAAATGGAAATTTCTTCAGAAAAGCTTTAAAAACAACTATGAATAGCCTATTTAAGTTAAACATTACCTTGAAAGAAAATAACATTCATTTACCTGATCTCTTAAAGAGAATGAAAATGGATCAAGAGTATAACTCTGCTATAGATATTATAAATCGAGTCTCTTCTCTAAATCTTGCGGATAATAGAATATATCAAAAAGATCAGACATTTTTAGAATTACCTGCTATCACTTCAGAAATAACTTCGTCTTTTATAACCCTTATGGATGCGTTAACGTTAGAAGGATTAAAAAAAAATGATATTATTTTGAATTTATTTGATGAATTGAGTTTTAATTTAAGTAAGTTTCCAGGATTGGATGATGTATTATATAAGGTTGAATCTCTTCAAAAAAAAGCTTTAAATCATGTTGATAGATTATTCTCTGATGCAGATTTCAAAGAAAAACTAATAGATAATTTATATCAAATATTTAAAGAATTTCAAAACAAGTTGAATCTAAAACCTTGAGTAAAATAATAAAATTAATATTTTTTTAGCAATTTATTTTCATATCTAAAATCGAAAAATTATAGATAATTATTATGCCACGCCCAGGTCTACGATCCAAATCTCAATTAAGAAAAAAACTTAGCACACCAGGGAACCGTGTTGTTAGTCATTATTGGAGAAAAAAACCAACAAGAGCAAAATGTGCAATTTGTAAAAGACCTCTTCAATCTGTTCCAAGATTAAGACCCGCTAAAATGGTAAAAACTCAAAATACGGCAAGAAGGGCAAATAGGATGGAAAGTGGAAGATACTGCTCAAAATGTCTTCAAAAGTTAATAAAAGAGACCGTTTGGAGCCAAAAGACCTCTTAGATAATTAGTTCTAATTTTTATTCTAAACAGTAAAAATCATAAATATTCTCCTTTTTAAATGAATTATAGTATAATTTATAATATTCAGATAACATGATTATAACTATTTCAGGACTTCATGGAACTGGCAAATCTGCAATTGGAAAATTAATTGCTGGAAAATTAAAAATCCAATATTATAGTACTGGTCAAGCTTTTAGAGATTTAGCAAAAGAAATGAACATGTCATTAGAAGAATTCACTAAATTTGTAGAGGAAAATCCTGAAATTGATAAAAAACTGGATAATAAAATAGTTGAAATCGCTCAAAAAGGAAAAATAATTATTGATAGTCAAATAAGTGGATATATTCTCAAATCTATAGCAGATCTTAAAATATTGTTAACATGTCCCCTAGAAACCAGAGTTAAAAGAATGGCAGAAAGAGATAATACTAATTATGAAAAAAAATTAGAAGAGACAATATTGAGAGAAAAATCAGAATTAGAGCGGTTTAAACGCCTTTATCAAATCGATTTAAATGATGCAGAAGAAGTGACCTTATTGTATGATCTAGTAATAAATACTGAAACCCTCTCAATTGAAGAAATTTTAGAAAAAATACTTACTGCTATTGAACAACTATGAAAAGCTTTTTCACTCTATAAATCGAAAAAATTTTATTCTTATTTTTATTTTTAAAATTACTAAAAACAACTTAACTTTACTGGCTATTTAAAATCACCAGTAATAAAGATATAAAATGTAATAATTTGGTGACAAATTATATGAGCGTATATGATATTGGAAGATTATGTGTAAAAACAATGGGAAGAGAAGCAGGACATTATTGTGTTATTGTTGATGTAATCGATAAAAACTACTTACTAATTGATGGGTTAAAAGTCCGAAGAAGAAGAGCAAATTTTAATCATATTGAACCTACTCCAGAGGTTATTGAAATTAAAAAGGGAGCTCCACATGAACAAGTAGAAGCTGCAATTAAAAAAGCAAAATTAGAAAAAAAGATGAAAGAACCTGTATCTATCCCAATAAAATAAACTAATTGAATTAAATATTAAATAATCATTTAACTTTGTATTATTTTTTGTAAAAAATGCAACGGTTGCCTAGCCCGGTACGGCGCTGGCTTGGAGTGGTAAATCACCCAGAAAGCCAGTGTGTGAATGCACTCGGGGGTTCAAATTATAAGAAATTACTTCTTATGGGAATAAATCCCTCCCGTTGCGCATTTTTTTATACAACAATCATCTTATGCGTCTGGGAATTCTAAAGCTTTTGCTTTTTGCCCAGCAAACATTCCTCCCATACCGCCTGAAGCTTGAGTTTGTATTTTAAGTAGCCTTTGGACAAGTGTATTAATTCCTAAAGAGCATAGGAAATACCAAGCAGTAAAATTTATCCATACTTTACCTACTGCGATAAACGCACCGATTAAAGGAACATCGTTAGCATTCATTGGAGATAATGCTACAGGTTTGCCCCCTAAAAACGTATTTATAATTCCAAATATAATAATCATTGGAAGAAATGTTATACAAGTTGGTTTCATTCTCTGAAGAGACATTCTTTGTTGAGTTTGTTTATACATTGCTTGTTTGCGTTCCCATCTTTTTCGAGCCTTTTTATAGCGCTCAGGATCGATCTCTGCTAATTCAATTATTTTTTCCTTCTCTTCTTCATGAGCTTTAATTTGCTTCTGTTTGCGATTTATCTCTTCAGTGTCAACTAATAATTTTGTTAATAATGTACTAATTAAAGCAGTCGTTATTGCTAAAATTAAAACAAATAACATTGAACCAGGAGGGTTGCTAATGAGATCTAAAAAGGGATTCTGAAATATTAATAACCACATCTCTATATTTATTTATATTGAAATTATTATAAAGTTTTCATATGATAATTTTCTTGATAACAATCGATATTTATGTCTCTATTTATAATTTGAGAAATTTTAACAGTATATTTTTATTTGGAAGGCGCTCAAAAAATGTCAATCCATTCCAAGCATTGCTCTCATCCCAGGATACTGACTCGCAGCTAATTCTTTAGCGATAGTTTCCCCATATTGGTGGATTATGCCTATTGCAATCAATAATCCTGTTCCAGAACTTAATGCCCCCAATGTATCTGCTGTGAAACTCATCACTGCAATTATGATACCATTTAAGATTACCAATGTCGGGATATAGCGTTTAAGAATTTTCTCTATTACTTTTCTAGAACTACGAAATCCAGGAACTTGCATTTTTGAGTCAATTATCTGTTGGGATATGTCGCGGGGCGCTAAGCCACTGACTTCGACCCAGACACGGCCGAGCATCACACAAAGAAATATAAATATTACTAAATAAATAATCGCTCTAAGAGGACTTGCTACTAATTCATCAAGTCCTAATGGTGGAGTAAGTAAATAAACCAAACCACCTATTGGAACAAGCTGAGTACCTGACACAGGACCTGTTCCTGTTTCTACCCTAAATTTTCCAATAAGATCAATCCAAAAATCCGGAATAAGTCCACCGTTAGTAACACGCAATGTAGAACCAGGTCCCGCAATTAATTGCCCAAAGAATAGCACATTTGCATACAAGGCATTAACCAAAATTACAGGAATATTGGAAACATAAAGTAATTTCATTGGATATTTACTTTTAAAGCCGCGACTTCCTCGATATGCAAGTGGTATCTCAACTCGCGTAGATTCGAACCAGACTACCACAAAAAGGATTCCTATAGTTGTTATAATTCCTAATAATGAGGGGTAGTTACCTTGCCGCAAAAATATTGTCCCTAGTGTTGTATTAGGATCGTTATCAAATAAAGCAGTAAAAATAGCAATGATAATTCCTCTAGGTAGACCGTCTCCCCCATCGGCGACAGAAGGAGTTGGAATAAAACTGAAAGCATTCCAAAAAATCTGACCTGCAACACCTGCAGCTATGAATAAGGAAACTCCACTTCCAAGGCCCCAACCCTTTTGGAGGAGTTCATCTAATAATATGATAATTATTCCGGCAAACAATAATTGAAAGAAAATGAAAAATATATTTGCAATACCTAATTCAGCTACACTTCCAAATGCGCCTCCCATAATATAAGCAATACCATTGAAGATTGTTAAAAATATTGCGAGCACTTTTTGAGCTCCACTAAACATTGCTCTATCGTAAGGATCGGCCATATTTACATTGATAATTCTTGCACCTAGAAGTAATTGCATAATAAGACCAGATGTGACTATTGGGCCTATACCTAGTTCAGTTAACATTCCTCTTTGACTAGCAAGAATAACTCTTAACCAGTAAAAATAGTCAGTTGATTCTGAGGTATTTATTCCATATAAGGGAATATTACTCATAATCAAGTAAATAATTAAGACCAGTGCTGTCCAAATAAATTTCTCTTTAAAGGTGACTTCACGTTGTGGCTGTTTTAGTTCTGGCATTGCCTTTACAAACGGAGAGAAAAATTTAAGAAACTTTCCAGTCATCATTAATCAATAATCTTAGTCTTTTCTACTACTTTATTTTATATTTTTTTGAAATAATTTCAGATATTAAAAACTGAAATGTAATTTAAAAAAAAATTGAATTTTAAAAAAAGTTTGCGATTTGAAAAGTTTGTTGATATGATAATGTTTCGATTGGTTATATAAAACAAAAAAAGGAAATAAAAAAATTTATATATTTTTATAATTGAAACCTGAAACTAGAATGATTAATACTATCATTATAATTTTTCTTCTATTTTATCCATTCATTAATTCAGCCAGATTACCTATTTTAGATATCATTGCGACTCAAAACAGACTTCCGATACCTGTAGGTTCCTCCTCCACGGGTTCTTCTTTCTTTTTCTTTTCTACTTTTTTCTTTTCTACAGGGGCTCCTGTTGGAGTAACTGCAACTGGTAAAGTGCTAGCTGATTTAATAATGTCCTCAATTTTTGTAGCTTTTAAGCCAGCGATAAGTTTAGTAATTTCTGTTTTATCAACTTTTGCACCTGCGGCAGTTAATACCTTTTCTACATTTGCTTCGGTAATTTTACCTCCAGCTTTATGAAGTAATAAAGCTGCATAAATACTTTGCATGTTATCTAACCTCTTTTTTTATTTTTTTATCATTATATTTGTAATTTTAATTGTTATTTAAAAAAATCTTATTTTTTATCCAAATAATCCACCAATACCTACTTCTTCTTCTTCTTCTTCTTCTTTCTCTTCTAGTTCTTTCTCTTTGACTTTAGGTTTTTTTAGTTGTTTCGGAGCTTTGATTCCTTCTCCAAAAATGGTAGTATTTAAAATGTTGGCTTCAGAGGCTGCTTTTCTAATATAATCCTCCATCAAATCTTCTAAGAAAAAGGGCATTTCGAATAAAATTTCAAGGGCTTCTCTATAAGCCAGAACAACATTTTGCTTAAATTGGTCTAAATTCATATACAATATTTCTTCAGGTATAATTTCTCCATCGCTCCAAGCAAAGTGAATCTTAATCAAGGATTCTATTGGTGCTATTCCTAATTTTTTCAAAACTGCAGCTTGTTTAACATTAACTAAATCACCAGCTTTATGAGTTCTAGTATCTTCTCGAACATGTATAGTATCATTCATAATTCTTGTTGGTAATCGTAAAGTCATATTCAATTCACTAATAACTTGTCCTGTTGGCAAACCTGTGTCTCCAGCTGGTACCCAAATATCTACAGGTGTAATTTCATTAGGTTTTGCAGGGACCATCCACTCATTTTCTAGAAAGATTTTCTTTAATTCGAATAAGTCAAGATTAGTAAAAACTAAACTTGATTGACCCGGGATTTGTTCTGCTAATTCATTTAAATTTTTCTTTTTGGATTCATTTTTATATGCTTCTATAGCACGTAGTTGTAAGGATCTTTTGGACATTCTAAATACTGCATTCTCTCTCAAAATTTTTCGCATAGTCTGAATCTGCATATCATTAATACGGGCAACATCAATCACAGCAACACTTTTATAGTTTCTGAATAAATCAACTAGATGATTTACTTCTTCTATTTTCCATTGCGGTATATGTTTATCTTTAATCATTACCTCACACCTCTATACTTTTTAGAAATTCTTCTGTTACTTTTATTGGTTTTCCCATCGTAGATTTTAGATACATTGATCTAAAATTGTTAAACCTATGAGGCATTTGATCGCCAATAAAATTCACAACAGTTTTCATATTTTCATATAATTTCTCAACATCCATAGATTTTTTACCTATTTTAGCGAAAATTATAGGCTGCTTTTTCATTTGAATTCTTATAATTCTTTTATATCTTTCATAAGCTACTTTTAATTCTTCTGAACTTGAAATTATTCCATATCCTGTAGGGAAGGGTTTTGGCATTTTACCAACTGGGCCAAGAAATCTTGCTAAATATCGAGCTACATCTCTCATCATTTTATCTTCGACAACAAAGTACTCATATTTTTTGGCAAATTTTTTCTTGTATTTCTTCTCTTCGTTATTTAATTTAACCAATCCATCTGAATCAATAGTATCAACCCCGAGCTTTTTTGCTTCTTGCAATATCTCGTCTGATGCAATTACGCAAATATTTGGGTTATCATTCACAATTATATCGTTTGATAAGATAATTTCTTTATCTATTCTGTTTTTTGGATCATTTAAATTAATATCCTTAATATTAATGATAACATCAATGGATTCATCAAATTTTCTTACTTTATCTTTAAACCCGTCCTTTTTAATTACTGAAAAATCAATAGCTGCATTTAAAGATCTTTTCAATAATTTATCATCAACTTTCAAATTTTATTATTCACCCCTGATTTTATCATCATAATCTCCATTATCAATTCGTTTCTGGATGATCCTTGGATCTTCTCCTTCTACGGTTAGTCCTACTGATAAAGCTGTGCCTAACACTGTTTTTACTGATGCTTTATATGTTTTCTCCAAGAATTTTTCTCGTTTTTGATCAACTACGTTTTGAATTTGATCAAGAGTTAAATTTCCAATTTTTTGTTCTGAAGCAATTGAACTCCCTTTTTCAGTACCAACTTCTTTTAATAGTAGTGAAGCTGTAGAAGGGGTTTCAATAAAAATTTCAAATTCTTTTGTTTCGGGATCACATTCAATTCTGACTGGAACTGTTAGTCCCCTAAACACCTGCGTCTGCTTGTTGATTTCATCTACTACGTCTTTAATATTTATACCTGTGGGTCCTACGGAGGGGCCTTTACCATAATTTGACAAAAGCGATATGCTTTATGTAATAGGCGGCCCTCCTGATGCATTTGGGGTCTAATCGAAACGATCATTAAAGTTATACACTCCCACCAGTCACAAGAGCCTTAACAATTATTTTTCCTTTTTCACTCACATAATCTCACCGTTTATGCTTAAAAATCTCTGTTAAAAAAATATCTAAAAAAGTATGAACGCGAAATTATTACAAAATTTCTTTCCAATATCTTTGAATATATTGAAACCGCTTTAATTTGCGTTCTAAGTTTCTTAGAATAATTTTTTTAAACTTAGTGAGTTTTAGAATTAAGTAATATTAAAAAATTTTGTTAAAATCAGAATAAATTAAAATCTACAACATATTCTACGTCCATGGTTTAAATCACATTTCATATATTCTTCAGACAATATATTTATGATCGTATCTGAATCTAATTTGGTTTTTTTCATAATATCTTCTATTTCAATTCCAGGAGTTGCTATCAATTGAAAAATTTCTTTCTTAACTTCTTCACTCACTTGCAAGTTCATTATAGTAATTTATTAGTGTTTATTAATAAATTTTAACTTACGAATTTAATTATTTCATTTACAATTTTATAACTAGGTATTATTAGGTTTGCTGCACCAGTTTCAGCAGCGACTTTGGGCATTCCATACAATATACTCGTTTCTTCAGATTCAGCAATAGTCTTACCACCTTCTTGTTTAATTGCCATTAAACCTGAAGCTCCATCAGATCCCATCCCTGTTAATAAAATACCAAGAGTTTTATCCTTATATACTCGTGCTGTGGAGTAAAACAACACATCAACAGAAGGTCTACAAAAATTGACTGGTTCTCCTTCAAATGTTCGAATGCAAGGTTTTTTATTTTTTACTGTAACTTGCATATGTTTATCTCCTGGTGAAAAATAAATAGTCCCTGGATTGATTTCTTCGTAATTTACACCTATTTTTACATTTACTTTACAAATCTCCTTTAATGCCATCACAAATTGACGCATGAAAAGATGATTTAAATGTTGGACAATTAAAATTGGTGCTGAAAAATTGGGAGGAATTTCACTTAGAATAGTTCTTAATGTTCTAGGACCACCTACACTCGCACCAATAACAACAATTCGTGTAGGTAATCTTGTTATCTTAACAGGTGATATCTCTAAAAAGAACTCTTCAGCTCTATCCTCTAAAGATGATTCGATATTCTTATTTAATTGAAGTTCATGTGTTACTCTCAATTTCTGACTTTCTTGAATAAAAGAATCCTTCTTTAATAATCTCGATTTACTGTCAATTTTCTGTTTTTTAGACATATCTGTCATTCTAATTTTAGAAATTAGATTTTCTTTGATTGTTGGGAGTACATCTTTCCATATGCCACTAGGTTTAACAATATAATCATAAGATTTTTGGATTACTGGTACTTCAAAGGAACTTACGTTTTTTGGATTTATATCTGTTAACACAATAGTTGGAATATTGAATTGGTCTATTAAAAGATTAAATGGTTTTAACCATTCTTTGTTTTCATACTCAATATCGAGAATTAACACATCAAGTTCTTTAGTTCCTATGATATTGATTACTTCTTGTCCATTTCGCGCAATATCAGCTATAATTATTTTATTATGTGAAGAAAGCATTTCAGATAATAAATTCCTACGATAAGCTGATTCAGAAGCTATTAATACTTTTTTCGGCATTCTACATCCAATGTTCTACTACTGAAAATAATAAAAATACTTGTTTAAATAGATTCTGATAAAGAAAAATAAATTTTAATTCTGGTTAACCTGAATAATTAACCCTTACCTTCATTCTCCCAAAATAACTTTATGTGTGATCGTTCCAATTTGATCAATTGATGCTTCAATAATATCTCCCGGTTGGATTGGGCTTACTCCGCTTGGGGTCCCAGTTGCTACGATATCTCCAGGAACTAAAGTGATAAACCTGGAAAGAAAAGTTAAAATTTCTGGAACTTTGAATATCATATATTTTGTATTTGATTGTTGACGTATTTCTCCATTTAATTTTAGTTGTAGATTCAGATTATGAGGATCATTTATCTCACTACAAGGAGCTATCTTTGGGCCTATAGGTCCAAAAGTATCGAAATTTTTACTTCTATACCATGGTAACTTAGTATTTCGATCACTGATCTGCATTTTCCTTGCAGTTATATCAAGAAAAATAGTATAACCTTCGATATATTGGTAAGCCTCCTCCGGTTGAATATTTTTACAAATCTGAGAGACAATGAAAGCTAATTCCACTTCATGATCTACTCGATTATATTCTTGAGTACTGTACAGGAGCTTGGGGTAAACTATTGGATTTCCATTCGTCACTAGCGTATTAAGAGTCTTTACAAAAAATACTGGATTCTTAGGTACTTCGGCTTTCATCTCCTTTGCATGATCTAAATAATTTCGTCCCAAACAGATTATTTTTGTTGGATCAATTATACGATCTCCAAGCTTCATCTTATTTCTCTCAATATTAGAATTATGAAGATTAATAGTTTATTAATTCAAAATATGATTAAACTTTAAAGAAATTTATTATTTAGATTATTGTAAACTGATTGCTTATTTGAACGATTGATAATAGATGGCAGAAACTAAGTCTGAAAATTTAAATGAAAGGAATGGAGAAAAACGGATTTTTAAAATAAGTATAACACGAAAAATCGCTACTGCTGCAATTTTCGCGGGAATCGGTATTGTATTAGGACATATTAATCCCTTTGCCTTTATACCTCTAATTGGTGCAAAAATCTTTCCCTTTGCTCATTTTATTAATGCCATAACAGGAGTTCTGATAGGATTGGCGTTCTCAACAACTACTGCTTTAGGAATTGCAATTATCCGATTTTCTCTTGCGTTAGGGACAATTCACGCCTTCCATGGGCACTTATCCGGAGCGATAGTAGTATCAATTACGGCTTATTTTTTATGGAAATATAAACCAAAATATGTTGATTTAGCTGCTCTAGCAGAACCTTTAGGAACAATATTTATTGCAGGTACTATCGCAGAAATTATAACTCCAGTCCAAGGAATTGTATCCTTTGAAGGATTAATGTTTTTTTGGGGTTTATTTGGGGCAAGCAGTCTTACCGGTTGTGTTTTGGGATTTTTAACATTGAAAATCTTGAGAAGAACTGGAATTACTAGAGATGATTTCATTCAGCAATTAAATTCATAAAACACAAATTCAAAATGGTATTAATTGAAAAATTAAACTTTAATGATTTTTTAGGGCATCATATTTTATTGTATGGTGAGACTGATACTAAAAAAACTTATTATACCGCAAAATTTATTCAATTTCTCATAGAAGATAAGAATTTTGATCCAAAAGAAATTAGTATTTTGGATTTTGCTCCTTCTTTAAATGTAATTAATGACATTAAAATTGGAGGTAAAGTTATGAATTTCTATAAAAACAGTAAAATTTGTAATAATATCTGTTTTGAAGGAGATATTATTCCACCTCGCCTTAACGCAAGAAATAGGAAAAACCTTTATGAAAATGCATGCAAAAATTTTAAAAAAACTTTCAATATATTAAAAATATTTACTGAAAATCCAACAGAGGTATTAATAATCAATGATATATCAATTTATCTTCATACAGGAAACAAAAAGCTTATATTAGATTCAATAAAAAAATCAAATACCTTTTTTGGGAATTCTTACTACGGATTTTCCATAAAATGTGATTTTGATAATGTCTTTAACATAAGAGAAAAACGAGTAGTTGAATATTTAATTAAAACAATTGAATTTTCATATTTTACTGGTTAATTATGATATATTTATCTGAAATTTCGAGAAATGTAAAATAACAAATTACAATACAGTTGCCCTCTCTTAAAATTTAGAAGTGATAAATAAAATTAGAAATTAATCTCAAGAATTTAAAAAATATAAGATTAAAAAATGAACGTGCTTGATGATTATTCTAGCTTTATGATGTTTGAACTAAAGGATTCTGGTGAAAAAGAAAGAGTTAACATAACAGAAGAAGAATTATCTCAAGATAATGGAAACAAAATCCTACATGATTCACAAGTGGTATTAATTGTAAAAGAAGACCTAAGAAAGATATATATATGGAAGGGTCATCAATCAACCGTGAGAAAAAAATTTATTGCTTCTCGTGTTGCTCAAGATTTGCAACAAGAATTAACTTATTCAGCAAATTTTCATCGATGTAAAATAGTTTCCATTGATCAAGGCGAAGAACCATTCGAGTTTTTAAATGCCTTTGGTTTAAAGTTGCAAAAAATCCCTGAGAAAGAAAAAATTACGCAATCTCAATTCTCTACCTTAAATTTTCCTAAAAACAAAACCGAGTATCATGAAAAACCTAAATTTATTAAAACTAAACCTTTAAAAGATTTTCAAAGAGTTCCCTATAAATCAGATGAAGAGGTATTGTACAAAATCCTTCAAATTGAAACCCCCAATGATTATAAACGAAATCATATTTTAATAGGAAATAATACTCTTTATGGAATTGTTGTTAAAAAAACAGAAATTTTTAGCACACCAATTGAAGAATCAGAGTGGAAAAGTATTAAGGAATTCCCTAATAAAATAATTGAGTTAACTGGTCATAAATTACGCATACATTTCAATGATGAGTTAAATGTTATTGAAGCTATCGAAGTGTTAGCTAAAAAAACTTCTGAAATGATTGAAGGAAAGCCAAAACTATCAATTGATTATAATAAGTGGACAGTTAAACAATTGAAAGCTTACTGTGCTGAAAAGAATATAAAAGTCCCTTCTACATATCGTAAAGCACAAATTATAAATCTAGTTAAAGATTTCGGTAAATCGAAGGAAATAAAGTAAGATTTTTTTTTTACTAAAGGATTTATTATAACTTTAAATTTTATTTTTTACTTAAAAAAGTAATCAATTTAATATATTATAAAAAGTAGAGAATTATTTTATGAAAAAATTAATTTTATTTGGACCTCCAGGTGCGGGAAAAGGTACTTTCAGTTTACAGATTAAAAAAGTAGCGCCTGAAATCGTTCATATAAGTACTGGAGATATATTTCGAGAAAATTTGAAAAATGAAACACCTCTGGGTATAAAAGCTAAAAGTTTCATGGATAAAGGAGAATTAGTACCTGATGATGTTACTATTGAAATGGTTAGAAATAGATTAAATAGAGAGGATGTTAAGAAAAATGGTTTTATCCTGGATGGATTTCCTCGAACATTACCTCAAGCTGAAGCATTAAAAGATATAACTGAAATAGATTTGCTTTTATTGCTACAGGTTTCAAGAGATATTATATTTAAGCGAATATTAGGCAGATATAGTTGTATCAATTGCGGGGAAATATACAATAAATACACACTCCCACCAAAAGTAGAAGGTATATGTGATAAATGTGGTGCTGATATTAAATTTGAGCAAAGAGCTGATGATAATGAAGTAACTTTAAAGAATAGATTAGATGCTTATGAAAATAATGCCAAACCACTTATTAAATATTATAAGAAAAGGGGAAAACTTAAAAAAGTTGATGCTACAGATACTTTAAGTTTCACTGAGAATGATATAAAGAAAATTATCGAAATATAAAATTTCTTTTTTATTATCTAAACACTCAAAATCATGAAATATAAACTATGTGTCTCAATTCCTTTTAAATTTACAAGTATTAAAGATTGTAAACCAGTTATCGATCACGCAATAAAATCAAAACCCGATTTTATTGAGTTGAGATTTGATTTTATTTCAAACATAAAAATAATTTCTTTGGTTTTCCTAAAAGAGTTATTAAATTTTATCCATCCTCCTATTGCCGTTATCTTTACTTTCAGAGATTCATCTGAAGGGGGTCAAGTTGAAATAGAACAACAAGAACGCTTTAGAATTATAAAAGTTTTTATTGAGACTAAACCCGATTACATCGATATAGAGATGAATACTAATGAAAACTATTTAAGAGAAATCATTAATCTCGCGTCTCAAAGAGGTATAAAATTAATTTTTTCGCACCATGACCTTGATAAAACACTAACATATGAGGAATCAGCTTATATAGTTCATAATTTTCACGAAAAACTAATTAAGCGATTATCAATAAAGCCTAAAATTCTTAAAAATTATATTTATAAACTTATTTTTAATGCTCAAACTTTTGAAGATAATCTAATACCTTTAAAATTGTGCAAAAATTACTCAAATTCAAATCAGAACATAGTTTCATTTTGTATTGGAACTTTAGGGGTTTTCTCAAGAATTATGTGTGTTATTAAAGGATCTTTTATGACATATGCTTCTTTGGATGAGGAGACAGCACCGGGACAAATTAATATTTCCAAAATGAAAGAGATATATAATTTAATTCTAAATTAAATTGCAATTAGAATTATGAAGATTAAAAAAAGTGGATTTTCTAATTTATAATATGGTCGTTCATTTTGCCTTTTTATTTCATATATATCAACCTCCAGTACAAATCCCACATGTAATCAAGCAAATTGTAAATGAATCCTACAGGCCGATAATTGATGCTTTAAAGCAAAACCCAGAAGCGAAAATTACTTTAAATATCAATGGAACGTTAACAGAACAATTGCATGATTTTGGATATGATGATTTAATTGGAGCAATTACAACTTTAGCATCTAAAGGACAGATTGAATTTACAGGTTCTGGAAAATTTCATCCTCTCCTCCCATTGATACCTGAGCCTGAAGTTAAACGCCAAATAACTCTAAATAATGATACAAATCAACATTTTTTTGGGACGATTTATAAGCCTCGCGGATTTTTTCCACCAGAAATGGCGGTTTCAGAAGAAGTTTTTAAAATTGTGAAAAATTCTGGTTTTGATTGGATTATTATGAGTGGAATTGCTAATACTTTATCGGAGTTTCCTACAAACCATATATCTGTACATCCAAATGGACTTAAACTGTTATTTAGAGATGATTATATCTCAATTGACTGCGCTTTTGATAAGATTAACAATATTGATACATTTATTAAACGTCTATATTACAAGCACACATCTGAGGATTATTATGTTATACTTGCTATGGATGGTGAAACTTTTGGGCACCATGTTAAGCATGCTATAAATAACTTTTTAATCCCATTATTTCAAACAGTCCCTTATAGAAATGATGTAAAGATTTGGAACATTTCCGAAATTGTTGATATGTTTCCTAAAGGCTTTACTCAAGTTCCAAGAGATTCAAGTTGGTCAACAATGCCATATGATATTGCTACTGATGTCCCATTCCCTTTATGGTTCAATCCTCAAAATGAGATACACATAGAACAACACAGATTTTTCATGTATGCTCTTACTTTAATACATCTATCATCCAAATATCGTGATAGCATGGATGATGAGAAGAAAAGAATATTTGATAATGCAAGAAATCTGTTAGATCGAGGAATTCATAGCTGTCAGCAATGGTGGGCATCTCAGCGCCCTTGGTATTCTCCTGATATGATCTTACGTGGATTAAATGAAGTACTCATGGCAAGCGTAAACGCAAAGCGTAGTATACCTGAGAACGCCCCCGATATTAAAGAAGCTATGGAGCTTATCATGGAAGATATGTTAAAAGCTCAAAATAAGATTGTTCTATCATTAATATAACATATAAAAAAAAATAAGAAAAAAAAGTAATTAGAACCTGGTAAATCCTGATTTGATTTTACGTGGAATAAATTGAACACCACTTAATTTATACATTAGCTGTTTCTAGAGGTGATTTCTTGAGATTTCCCTCAATGATCTCAAAAATACTATCCCAAAGTAGTTTTTTCGCCTTTTTACCGCTTTTTTCATAATCTATTTTAACTATTTTGCCTTCAGAGGGATCTTCAATTATTTGAAATCTTCCAATAAATTGTTTACCTGATGTAATTTCTATTATATTGGACGCTATATTATTAATTATTGTTTCATTTCCAAGAAACTTAAATAAGAATTGACCTCTTAGATTTTCAAGAAATGCCCCAACTCCACTAGTAATAACTGTTGTTATTAAGTCATCATTCCAATCGGGATGACATTTCATAATTTTTGGCATGATATTATTTGTGATATTGCTCTTAATAAAGGTTTATATGGTATAAATTAATCTATTTTATTTATTCAAGGATTTTAATCCTGGTTTTTTGAACAAATCTGTTAATTGGTTGGTTATTCCTTCCCAAACTTGTCTCGCCACCACACTTCTTTCTTCCCATTCAATCTGAATAGATTTTTTCTTTTTATTCTCTTCTACAATATAAATAGAAGCTTTAAAATTATCACCGGAGGAGATTTCTAGTAAATTTGGTTTCAATTCATTACAATTTGTTTCAACTCTTTGCCAGTTGAGTGAATCTCTAAATGAATCAAAAAATGGTTTAATAAATCCTTTTAAAAAATTCTTTATCTCATTTGAATTCCATTTTGGATGACAAATAATCTCTTGTTTTATTTTTTTTTTTCCTTGGGAAATTCCATGCTCGTCAATCATGTTTTTAGTTTCCGCATGTTTCTTTTTAGCTGAGTTAAGTAAATCAAGAACTGAATTTTTTGTTTCTCTTTCTCCTATCATTTCAGCAATCATACTTGCTTCTTCATATAATTTCACAGCTTCTTGAAAATTTCCTTGATATTCATTTATCCTTGCAAAATTACAAAAGCATGCGATTTTTAGACTTGGATTTCCCAATTGTTCAGAAATATTTAGTGCTTCTCCAGTTCTTTTCCTTGCTTCTGAATAATTTCTTTGTGCCGCATAAATATTTCCAATATTATTTAAAATAACACCTTTTATTTTTAAAAGTCCTAATTTTTCTGCAATTTTTAGTCCTTCATTATAATGTTTCAATGCTTCAGAGAACTGTTGTTGAGTGTTATACAAATGACCAAGATTATTATGGCTAGCAACTTGTTTCTTTGGATCTCCCATTCTTTTATCAATTTCAAGAGATGCTTTATATCTTTTAATAGCTGCAGGATAATCCCTTATTGCTGTATAAGCTAATGCCATATTATTAAAAATGCTAGATTTCAGATATGGATTACTTGAAATTGTAGGGATCTCAAAAGCTTCTTCTAAATTTTTTAAAGCTTCTTCATATTTTCCTTGACTAATAAAGATTTCTGCAATGTCATTGAGTGCAATTGCTTTCCAAATATGATACTTTTCTTTATCCGCAATTAGTAGAATGTTTTTACTGCTCCTTAATACATTAGAATACATATCTAACGCGTGATAGGTTCTATTAGGAATATAATTTTTAGTTAATTCAATAACATCTTGGTAGATGTTATAAAGATAATCATTAAGATCGAGGGAAAAATTTTCATTACTTATAGGAGGTTTAATCTCTAATAACCCTTCTGCCATTTTCTCTGTGTTTAAATTTATTAGGTATATTTGACTTATATTCTTCATTTGCCATATTTCAAAAAGAATCTGAGTAACCTTCTTTAAATTCCTATCCAATTTATCTAAAGATTGGAATGTATTATCATTAATTTCATATATCTGTTCTTTTCCCATTTCTATATTATGTTGATAATTTATCCATATAATTTTCTGAACATTTTTTAATATTTTTAAGGTGGGGACAATATCAAAATCATCACTTCCAGAATAACCCATTACTACTAAAGAACGATCTTTTGTGATATTTTCAAATAAAGGCCGTTTAAATGGTTCTAATTGGAATACATTTTCTCCCTCTTTGTTTGATCCAAATGCTTGAATTGTGGCAACTAGAGAATCTCTTGTGTTTTCTTGAGTAGCAAAATTTTTTGTTGAACCATGTATTTTATATACTGATTTTTTTCTTTGATTTAATTGTTCATAAGGATCAGCAAATTTTTCAAAATCTTCTTTCGTAATGACTGGAACAATCTCCTCAAGAGGTACTTCTAAGTGTTTTAAGGCATACTCAATTAAATAATCGAAATTAGTAGTCATAACAAAATTTCCACTTTTTATCATCTCTGCTAAGAAAAAGTGTTGGATATTTGGTTTATCACATTGATTATAGTAATCGATAAGTTTGAGATTTTCATCTATTTGATCTCGAATAATCTCAACTAAAGCTTCAAATCGTAATTTTCCTAATTTCATTAATTCTAACATATCATTAATCTCTGATTGAGCACATGTATGATTAATAAGTGCTTTCATCATTGGATATCCTGCAGGAAGACATGAAGGAGCACTAACAGAACAACCTGCTCCTACCAAAAAAGTGAATTTTTTACTCAATTTTAGCAAATCATTTATTTTAAGAGTAGTAAGTTTCATAAGAGTTCTCAAATAATAAATAAATATTAGGAGTGATAAGAAAGACAACTATTTAATCATTGCGTTTCTCCTTACGCGAACCTCTAACGAAATATCTATTTTGGTAATGTAAAAACTCCCTTACAATACCGTATATTTAATTGATGGAATTCTTAGAATGCTTCCAGTGGCAAGGATTAATTTATCAAAGAAAAATGCTCTATTTTCATCTTTAATAAAATACCATATTCTGATATGATATTAATCATGTGAAAATAAAAAAAAAATATGAAAAAAAAATTATAAATTAATCCTTTTTAAAAACATTTCCACATCCACCACACTTCATATTCTTAACATAGACAGGAGTGCCCTGCTTCAGCGGTAGGTTGAAATAACCTTACCTATACTGTAGTATAGCACATTATTTTTGTCTGGCTCCTCGTGAAGCTTACGTGGATTCTCATTTCCGCACTGTGGACATTTAGTTCGAGTGAATTTATTTTCGGTCATATTATTACCTTAACTCTGTTATAATTATGATGAATAGTTAGTAGAGTTGACAAATTTAAATTTAGGTTTTTAATCTGGTTTTTATAGCGATCTCTCGGACAATGTTTTTAATTTTTTTTCCAGTGGTATCAATAACAATTTCGGCTGCTGCTATATAATAAGGGTCACGAAAAGTTAGAACTTCAGCAATTTCTCTCTTAGGATCCTCTTTATCAATTAAAGGTCTTGATTCTTTGCCATTTTTTAATATTCTTTTACGAATTTCATCTAAAGACGCCTTTAATAAGACAATATGACAGTTTTTCCTTAAATTTTCAATATTTTTCTCATCCAATATTACGCCTCCTCCACATGAAATCACAACCTTATTTAAGTTAGACATTTTTCTACATACTGATGTTTCATATTCTCTAAATTTAAGTTCTCCTTCCTCAGCAAAAATTTTAGGAATAGGTTTCCCAACTTCTTGGATGATTCTTTCATCAGTTTCAATGAATTGATATTCTTTTCCAAGATATTTCACTAACAATCTACCTATTTTAGTTTTTCCGGTGGCCATAAAACCAATAAGCGCAATTGAATCTTTTGCCATATTAAATTAATTAAAAATGTTTATAAATATTATAGAAATTACTCCACTGTAAATCCATGCCTTGCTAAAGCACCTTTTTTTAGTTGGAGGTAATTACCTGCTATATATGCTGGAAAATTAAATTCTTCTGGATTTAAAGTTTCATTTTGCACATAATTAGGATCAGAATGTGTAGCAACTACTTTTCCAAAATAACAAATATGTGATCCAAATTCTACTCTCTTTATTACTTTACATTCCATATTCCATGGAAACTCTTTTATCATCGGAACTTGCACCACTGAAGCATTTTCTTTAGTTAAATTCAAATGGTTCCATTTATTGACATCTCTACCCGAATGTGTACCAATATAATCGGTTTCTCTTAATTGTTCTATTGTAGGATAATTGATCACAAATTCACCAAGGTTTTCAATTAATTTGTAAGAATGTCGATTTGGTCTTATAGAAATAGCAATAATAGGAGGATCATGGCAGACTTTACCTACATATGCTAATGTTATTAAATTAGCGGCTTCGCCTGTTCCTACAGAAATAACTGCTACAGGCATTGGAAATGTTGAAATTTTTGGACTTAGTTCAGATTTTTTCATTCTAATCTCCTTTCTCCTTTTTTTATTTATTGTTAATTTTAATTATTAATAATTTTAATTTTTAACCTATTAATTTGAATTATCCCATGTTTTCCTATAAAACTATTAAATAATAAAGAATTAGTAAGTAATCAAATTTCTTTGAAAATAATATAAGGTGAAAGATTATTATAATAAAACATCGAGGTTTCGAACCTAAATTTGATTCATCTGTATTTATCGCGCCTACTGCTGTTGTTATTGGAGATATTACGATTGGAAAAGATTCACGGATTATGTATGGTTCTATTCTTGATTCAGAGGGATCGAAGATTAAAATCGGTGAATGTTCAATTATATGTGAAAATGCTGTTCTTAGAGCTTCAGCTGCAGGAAATCGTGAATATCCTGTAGAAATTGGAGATCATGTCTTCATTTCACCACAATCTACTCTTATTGGTTGTGAAGTTGAGTCTAATTCATATATAGCAACTGGTGCTACGATATTACAAGGTGCCATTGTTGAATCTGGTGCTGCAGTAGCAGTTGGAGCTTTTGTTCATGCGAATACTTTAGTTCCCGCTAATTATTTTATTCCTCCAAATAATATTGCTATAGGAGATCCTATTAAAATATATAGTCCGAAAGAAAAGGAAGGGTTAACTAAGGAGATTAAATCAATTGAATTTGCTAAAGTGGCATTTAATGTGGATGCTAATTGGGAAAATCGCTTTGAGAGATATAGACAAGCTACAATGGTAAGATCAAAAGAATTTGGAAGTCATCTAAATGATGAGATAATAGATTGAGACATTAACATGATCGAGAAAAACTTTTCTAATGCTCATCCAAAGGTTTTATGCGTTATTGGGTATCCAATTGAACATTCTATGAGTCCAATAATGCAAAATGCTGCTATTAGTGAATTAAACCTTAATTATGTTTATTTAGCATTCAATATTCTTCCTATAAATTTGAACCTTGCTGTAAAGGGATTTAAAGTATTTAATATCACTGGGATTAATGTAGCACATCCTTTTAAACAAAAAATCTTGAAATATTTAGATGACATTGATCCTATCGCACAGAAAATTGGCGCTGTAAATACTATAAAAAATGATGATGGTTATTTAACTGGTAAAAATACTGATGCAGAAGGAGGTATACAAGCATTATTAGATGCTGGATACACCATTTCTGGAAAAAATATTTTATTATTAGGGGCTGGTGGAGCAGCAAGAGCATTAACTTATGTTTTAGCAAAAGAAGCAAAAAAAATTATTGTTGTAAATCGAACAAAAAAAAAAGCGATAAATCTTGCAAATGAGATAAAAATTTTTTTTGATATAAAAATTGAAGGTAAAGAATATCACAATAGCGTTTTAAAAGATGAATCTGAAAAAGCTGATATCTTAATCAACACAACTCCAATAGGGATGTACCCCAATATTAGTAAATCGCCAATCCCAATAGAATTTTTGCATAAAGACTTACTAGTTTATGATATTGTATACAACCCATTAGAGACTAAATTGCTTAAAGATGCAACTCAAAAAGGTTGTAAATCACTAGGAGGATTAGATATGTTAGTTAATCAAGGAGCTTTAGCATTTGAATGGTGGACTAACAAAAAGCCAAATTCTAGTGTGATGAAAAAAAAAATAATTGAATTTCTTGGAAATAAATAATAAAACTGACATGAATATAAAAGAAAAAAAAGTATAAAAACAAAAAAAAACTAAATTGAGCTTCCACAAAGAGCACAGAATTTTGCTTCCTCACTTTGATCTAGCTCAGAGCCACAATTATAACAAAATTTTGATTTTTCGTTAGCTTCTTTAGGTTCTATCCTAATTTTTTGATTCTCTATGTGATGAGAAGTACCTATTACTTGAACTTTATTTGCACTTCGTTGACTATCTTCTTTTTGTTCATAACAAACAGAATCACAGTGAATACAGCGGGGTTTATGCTCTCTATCTAAGTAAACTGCAGCGTAAATTAACAGACCAATACCCCCAGTGAAGATCGCTAAAATAATCGCTAACCCAATATTGAACTCATTCTTTTTTGTATATACATTCATATTACATTTAGGACAATACACTTTATTATCACTCCAATTTTTTTTTAATTTTTACTTAATTAGGAAGAGATCTTAATTGAATTAAAAAAATTTGGAGTCCAATTTTTAAAATAAATAAAATAAGCGACTTCTTACTAAATATAAAATAATAAAAAAACTAATTTTCTGTAATTTTACTCCCACAGTTCTGACAAAATTTCGCTCCTATATCTAATTTCTCTCCACAGAGGGTGCAATAATTAGGTATTCCTCCTGTTACTTGCCCTGTCATGTTTCCGGGAGCAGGATATGAGGTTTGTTGGACTTGAGGTTGTTGGGTATAGGGGCTCGAAAGCCGAAATGCTGTTATTTTAGCTCGGCAATGAGCACAATATTCTTCAGGTTTACTATAATAGATAGCAAGATAAATTAATAAACCAATTCCAGCAGTAAAAATTAACAATATTATTGCTAAACAAGTATCAATCTCTTCACGAGTTAGTAATACATTTTGTTGGCAACGAGGACAATATCCAGTTGGGTTTGTAGTTGTCATTTCAATTCTATGATAATAAATATTATTATTCTTATATAATTTTACTCTTTCAAAGAAGATCCACAATTGGGACATATTGACTCTTGATTACTTACTACTTCTTGACAAAAAGGACAAACTAAGTCTTGTTCTTTTTCCATTTTTTCTTGTTCAATCGTTTGAAGTATACGAGCAATTTGAGCTTTTGGGTCAGGATATTCATCAGGTGAACTGTAAAATTCTAATCTATTTTGGCAAGTAGGGCAAATATTTCTTTTTAGCCAAAAATAGCGATAAATTAGAAAAGGGACTAATGCAAGACCTAAGGAAGAAATTATTGTAAGAATCCAGACATTATAATACATACTTTCCATGGATTTTCTTTTTGGATTTAAAATCCCTTTCTCACAAAAAGAGCAATAGTAGTATTTCACAAGTATCATAAGAATAATGAAGTATAAAAAAGTTTACTGTTGTTAACAGTTTTAAATAAGATAATTTAATCATTTTAAATTTTCTTATATGACACTTCAATGTGTTTTTTTTGTTAAAAATTTAATAATTTTAGGTAATTAAAGATAAAAAAAATAAGACCTTATTGATAATTATCTATTAAAACTAAGTTAAAATTTCTGAGTATTAAGTTGAAGTCTTTATTTATTGTATTAGATGGTGGAGATGGCGCGGGGACTACAACTCATAGTCGTCTTCTTAAAGGATTCTTAGAAAGTAAAGGTTTAAAAGTATATTTGACACAAGAGCCTTCACAAAGTAAAATTGGCATACTAATAAGAGAATTTTTAAAAAAAAAAGAAATTCCCCCCACAACTGATGCTTTATTATTTGCAGCTGATAGAGATCTCCATTATAAAAATGAAATAAAGAATAAACTTGAGGATGGCTATATCGTCATTTCTGATAGATATCTAGAATCTTCAATAGTGTACCAATCGGTACATTCTGATAAAATTACAATTGATTGGGTTAAAGAAATAAATAAATTTGTTGGCTTACCTGATATCACAATAATTTTGGACATTGAACCTGAAATTGCCCTAGCAAGAAAAGGAGATGAAGATTTGGAAAAATTTGAGGATCCTCAAATCTTAAATAAAGTTAGAAAGCTTTATCTTTTACGCGCTAAACAAGAGGGTTATCCTACAATTAGTTCAGATGATATTATTGAACTTGTCCAAGAGAAAATTCAAAAGATTATCATTGAGAAATTGAAAACTCGGAGTTAGATATATAGTTTTAAGTAGTAAAACATTAATTTTCAATACTATATCAAAAATTAACGTTCAAATACTTTTTTTGTAAAATTGAGAATTAAAAATTCTAATCAAGAATATAGGTTCAATATTGATAGGTTATATAATTATGTCAAGAAGTTAAGCTTTCCTCGTCTTGTTGGAACTAATGGAGAAAAGAAAGCCGTTGCTTTAACAATAAATACCTTCAAAGAAATTGGATTTATTGATACACAGATTCAAAAAGAACCTTTTAATTTCTCTGATTTTTACTCTACTACGCTAATAAAGTTAATAATGGTTATTAATTTAACATTTACTCTATTTATCTTAATGTTCACTTATATTAATCTATTTTTTACCGTTATTATATGTGGAATAGGGGTAATTGTTATTTTTTTAATCCTTAAAGGCTTAAAACATCCTGAAAATCCAGGTTTTTGGGGAAAATATTACGGAAAAACAATTTCAGCCACAAATGTTTTTATTAAAATGCCCGCTAAGAATTTACCAACAGAAATAGCTGGAAACATTATAATTTCAGCTCATTTAGATTCTAAATCTCAATCGTTTAAAACATATTGGAGAGTCTTTTTTTATAAAATGTGGTTATATAGTGGGATCCTCCTAGGAGGATTTTTTATAGTTTTGTTTATTCGTACATATACCATAATAAAAATTGATCTATTAATAGTGGGGATTGGTATTTGGTTTTTTACTATCCTGATCTCAATATCAAATTTGTTTTTAATGTTTTTAAATACTCATAATATTTCACCAGGAGCATTAGATAATGCTACAGGGATGTCTGTAGTATTTGAATTAAGCAAATTCCTCAAAGAAAATCCACTTAACAATTTTAATGTCTGGATTTGTCAATTTTCTGCTGAAGAGCTAGGAACAATGGGATCTAGAGTGTTTGTAAATAATCATGAAGATGAATTTAAAAAAGGCAAAGTATTCCAAATTAATTTGGATATGATCTCCTGTGCATGCGAAAGCAAAAATCAAGTAGAATATCTAAAATCATATGGTGTTTTACCTCGAAAGAAAATTGCACCTTTACTTAGTAAATATTTAGAAAAGGCAGCCGCTGAAGAGGGAGTGAAAATTAAAGGATTTCATTTAGCTACGGGAGCACATGCAGATTCTGTTCCTTTTCATATAAGAGGATATGATTCTGTTGACCTTGTTACAAGAATGGGTGGAAAATATACTCATAGTAGCACTGACACGCTTGATAAAGTTGATCCTCAAGTATTAGTAGAAGCATGCATGTTAGTAAGTAATGTAATTCGATCCTTAGACAAAGATTATGAAATATTATGTAAAAATCAAGAACTATGATGCGAAAAATAATAGCGCTAACTAGTTGAATAATAATTCGTTACATTAATTCTTCGATTTCTTGTTGGATTTTTTCAATTCTTTTTTTTGATTTTAGTAAAATCTTACTTCTTCCATATTTTCGAAACCATATATTAAATCTTTCTTTGATTGACACTTCTCTTGTGCCAGCCATATGTTTATCAGCTAAACATATAATTTTTTCTTCTAAAGTTAATGGCAAATAATCTTTTTCAGGTAAACCTACTTCTTTTGCGTCTTCTTTGTCTAATCCTCCTAAAATATGAGTCTCACAGATTCTTGCGAGTTTTTCTGAAAATCCCCTCTCTTTCAAGATTTTACCTCCTATTAATGCATGTTTAAAGCTATGAGTTTTTGTTCTTCCAACATCATGTAACAAGGCACCAATTTCAATCAAATTCATATCTACTTTAGCTTTTTTTATTTTACGGCTAATTTCCATAGCTTTATCGGCAACTTTTTCAGAATGGCGCCTAATAGAAAGTGGAATTTTCAATCTCTTTAATAATTCTAAAGCAAAATCTCGATCGGGTAAAATATCTTCTTTATTGACCATTGTTTTTTATAATTAACCAACAAACTTTAAGTTTTAGATATCAACAAAATCAGTAAGAAGGTTTTTAAATAAATTCGATACTACGGTAAAAATTTTAATAAATTATAGAAAAATTATATAAAATAGCTTAATAAAACTCCTTATAAGGGCCACTAATTAAGCCTCCAACCGATCCTCCTATTAATCCTCCTATAAAAGCACTAAGTATTCCTCCTAACGTCTCAATTAGTTGAGTTCCTTGAAATAAGGGCATTAAATCTTGTCCTGAAAAAATACTCAATACAATCCAAATTAATAATACTATCACAACCACTAAAGAGCTAGCTATTACACCTCGTCTTAAACCTTTAGCAGTTGCACCTGATATAAAGCCAATAAAAAGCCATGCCAAAAGCTCTGGAGCAAAAAAACCAAGAACAGAAGGCGGACCAGGATAAAGAAAAGAAATCATATCAAAATCAAAATTGGCCCCAACTAATAATGCCAGTACTCTTACAGGTTCAGTTCCCGCATATAACTGAATTTGCTCTAGAATAACTGTCATATTGAAGAAGAATACAGAAAAAAAACTTAGTATAACGCCTGCTATAATACCAATTACTAATCGATGGGAAGTCATTATTTATACCACTTACGAATTAAAACCTTATTTTACATTAATTTAATAGGAAATATAATAATAAAATAGCATTTTGCTATATTAAAACTTTAGTTCTTAAGGTAATACAAAAATCTACTCAATAAAATATTAAAGTTATTATGAATTCAATATTATATTCTTGAATTAGATAGATTCTTAGATATTTTAATTTAATTTACGTCAGAAAAAAATAAAAAAGGCTACAACATTGGCTCGAAAGAAAAAAAAAACCGAAGTTGCTGTGGAAAAGAAAAAAAAAGAAGATAAGGAAGACTTTAATGAAGATTTTGAGATTGATTTTGAAGATGATTTGGATCTGGAAGAAGAACTTAACTTATTAGATACTGAAGATATCGAAGCAGGTTTAGAAGTAAAGGAACAATTAATAGACAAAGACGAAGAGAGAAAACAACTTTATTTAAGTTGTGGTATTCATATTGGAACAAAATTATTGACTGGAGATGCACGACGATTCATTTATAGACAAACAAATTATGGATTATATGTTATTGATTTAACTCAAACAGATGATCGACTTAATATAGCAGCAAAATTTTTAAGTAAGTATGTTGAGGAAGGAAGCGATAAAGTTATTGTTACTTCTATTCGTCGATATGGGAAAGAACCAGTAAAAAAATTTTGTGAAGTATTAGGCTGCAGAGCAGTAACAACGAGATTTATACCAGGATCACTTACAAATCCTATTATAGATACGTATATCAAAGATGCTAGTGTTGTAGTGATTGTTGACCCTCATGCTGATAAAGTAGTTTTGAGAGAGGCTAAATTAGCTCGGATTCCTGTAGTATCATTATTTGATACCGATGATACTCTTAAGGGAATAGATCTTGCAATTCCTGCTAATAATCGAGGTAAAAAAGCATTAGGCTTAGCTTTTTGGTTTTTAGCAAGGCAAATAATGCTAGAACTAGGTAAAATATCAAGTGAAGAAGATTTTCCATACACTTTAGAAGAATTTACTTCAAAAATTATTCCAGTTTATCGCCAAGAACAACAAACTCAGTCAAGAACTCAGTCAAGAACTCAATCAAGAAGATGATTTATTAAATATTAATTTCTCGCTAAATTAAATTTCAATTTCTTATTACTTCTCTGATTAATCTTTTGGATTATTTATATTATATTTTTAACTTTAAATCAATTATCTTAACATGAAGAATAATCATTAAATTTTGAAAGAGATTTTCATGAAAAAAATAATAGCCTTTAGCGGAAAGGGTGGTGTTGGAAAAACCACCAGTTTAACACTTTTCCTGAAATATATTTTAGAAAATAGAAATAAATTAGATATTTTAGTTATAGATTCTGACCCTGATGCTAATATTGCAGACGTTATAGGAGAAGAGGTTCAATTTTGTGACACTATTGGCGGAAAGATGAAAATTTTAAAGGATAAAATTCAAAAAAGACAGCTTCCTTTAGATGTGCCAAAAAACCAAATTATTGAGGGGGATGTCTACAAGTGTTTAATAGAAATGGATGAATTTGATCTTTTAGAAATGGGGCGACAAGAAGGAGAAGGATGTTATTGCTACATAAATTCAGTATTAAAAAATGTCATCGATACCCTTTCCAAAAATTATGATATCACCTTGTTAGATTCTCCTGCGGGATTAGAACATTTTGCGCGAAAAACAGGACGGGATGTGACAGATTTAGTCATTGTGACCGATCCTTCCAAAATGGGGATTCATACCTTAACACGTATATTAGATATCACAAAAGAATTAAATTTAAAATTCGAAAATATATGGGTATTAGGAAATCGCTTTCCAGATAACTTAAGAGGAATATTAGAAAAAGAAGTTGAAAATATTAAGATATCAAATTTAAAATTGTTAGGTTTTATTTCAAATAATGATGAGATTAGTATGATTAACTTAACAGGGGGTAATTTGCTAGATTTACCACTAGATAATGCTTCATATCAGGAAGCTAAAGATATATTTGCAAAAATAATATAAAACTAAATATAATCGTTAATCCTTTTATTTCGAAAACGTTTTTCCACTCCACCTCTCATACCTGGTAGTTCAAAACATTTGTCAGGAATCATCTTTTTAAAAAAATTCTTATTTTCTCGTTCAGAAATAAACTGTGAACCGTATAGGCTCTCAAAAATTTGCTCACCAGAAAATTGGATATCTTCGAAATATGGAATAATTGGACGATCTTTACTAACTCTCTCTACAACTTTTTTAAGGGGAGATTTGACCTCTTGAATTACTCCCTTCTCATTAATTACTCCTGTGTTGCCAGAAATTTCATTATATAAGCAAATTATGCACTGGGGAAATCTTTCATGAAAATAATTCAAAACAATGTCCATTACACGATGTTTAAGAGCAACAACTCCATATAAGACACCTTTGTTATTTATTTCTGTTCGCGTAAATTGTTTCGCACGATACGATTCAGTAGACACCTCTCGCATCATTCGATTCATTTTCTTAGCAAGGGGATTACCTAAATTACGTAATATTACTTCAGGAATAGTTTTAACTTGCTGGATAAGATTATAGGTAAATCTGTAGTGTCGTGGAAGCTTTTTAATTAATTCTTCGCGTGAATAACCCCTAGCACATCCAACAACTTCTAACGGATCCTTTTTATTTGTTAATTTATTCATTGAATCTCCTTTTATGAAATTTTACAATTATTGGGTTCAATAAATTTATGAAGAGTTTTTTGATTTTGACCATTTATTAAGAGGTAGGGATCAGCTCTTTTTAACACTACACCAACAGATTTTAGATCCTGTCTACGTTTGAATTTAAATTTTCGAGATTGTAGGTTAATTATCCGTTTAGCAGAAATTGGACCAATTCCAGGAACACGAAGTAAATCATGGTAAGACGCTTGGTTTGGATCTACTGATCCATGATCTTTAAAGTATCGCCTCGCTAAATGAATTTTTGGGTCTCCCTTAGGTAAATTACCTTCTTCTGTAATTATATCTTTCAAATCCTTTAATTTATAGTGGTATATTCGAAGAAGCCAATCACTCTGATATAACCGATGTTCTCTTTCTAAAGAAGCTCCTTGTTTCCCAGCTAATGGTGTACCTTCAATCGGAATAAATGAAGAAAAATAAGCTCGCCTTAAATCAATTTCCTTATATCCCCAATCGATTCTTTTAAGTAACTCAAAATCAGTTTCATTTTCCGCCGCCCCGACTACAAACTGGGTAGTTTGACCACTATTAAGAATTGGTGCTCCATCCCATCGGAACTTTTTATATCCATTATCTCTTCGATCTTTAATCATTTTTTCTTGAAATATTACTTTACTATCATATTTTAGATCTTTCATGACTTTAAGGGTTTCTTCATTATGTTTGGTTCGAATCTGCTTTAGCCAGCGCTGGCGTTTTATAATATCATTATTAAAATCTTTCTGATCTGCGATCTCTGCGAGATGATCTTTACTAGATGCTTCCATATTGATTGAAATACGATCAGACAAAGAAATTGCTTCTTTAAGGAGATATTGACTTACACCAGGTAAACATTTAAAATGAATATACCCTCGAAAATTATATCTAAACCGAAGCAGTCGAATTGCTTCCAACATTTCTTCGGTTGTTGCATCTGCGCTGCCACAAACTCCAGATGATATAAAAACACCCTCCGCTACATTCATTGAATAGAGTTTCATAAATGTACGAGCATATTCTTCAGGTGTAAAGCTCATTTTTTTTTTGCAATTATGAGAAAAACAATACTTGCAGTTATAAATACACTTATTAGTATAAAGTGTTTTAAAGAGACTCATGCATCGCCCATCAGGGGTATAACTATGGCAAATTCCGGCACTTGCTGTGGCACCTATCCACTTTTTTGAATCTCCAAAGAGTTTTGGATATTTTTCTGTACGACTTGAGGCGGTACTGGCACAAATGTCATATTTAGAATTTTCTCCTAAAACACGTATCTTTTCTAAAATAGAAGGCACTTTCCCCATCCACTAAATGAAATTATATACCGAAAATGGTATATATGTTTAAAACTTGATATTTTCCTTATAAAAAGAGGGGGATACTGGATTTTTAAAATAAATGCAACATAAAATCAACAAAAATTCATTGTAGCTTTTTTTTTTCTTTTTTTATTATCATAGTTTTATTGATAAGTAAACTTAAATCTATTTTTAAGTTATCAAATTATATATTTTTAATAAAAACCTGTAAATTAAATAGAGTTTAAAATGCCTAAGTATACGGGTGGAGAGATAATCTCCAAATATCTAATAAAAGAGGGAGTAAAGTATATTATTGGAATTCCTGGTCACGGAAATCTTCCTCTTGTAGACGCTTTCTTCAAAGATAAGGAGAAACTTCAAATAATCCAGCCTAAACAAGAAATGTCTGGAGTGCATCTCGCAGTGGGATATTATAGGGTTACTGGACAACCATTATGCGTTTTTACTTCGATTGGACCTGGAGCAATTAATACTGCTATTGGAGTCGCTGATGCTTTTGTAGATTCTTTTCCTTGTCTGGTAATTACAGGAGATACTCATGTTCACATGAGAGGGAAAGGTGTACTCCAAGAAATTGAGAGAAAAAAAGATTCTAGTATGCCTAAAATTTTAGAACCAATAGTAAAACGTAGTTTTGAGGTAGATACTGTAGGACAACTAGCAACAATAATGCAGAGAGCTTTTAATCACATGCTAACAGGAAGAAGAGGTCCTGTTCATATTGATCTTCCTATGGATGTGCAAGCAAGTTCAATTGAAGTTGAAATTCCAGAACCTTTAGAAAGACGAGCAATTGGACGCATAATGTGTGATCCTGAGATCATAAGGAAAGCTGTTCAGTTAGTTAAAGATTCAAAAAGACCTGTTTTATTCATAGGTGGAGGAGCAATTTCTTCGAATGCAAGTGAAGAAATTAAAGCACTAGCTGAAAAATTGGGTGCAGCAGTAGTGGTTACCATGATGGGCAAAGATATTATTGATAATTCTCATCCACTTTATTGTTGGTCAGCTGGTTCAAAAGGTACGACAGTTGGTTTAAAAATGACTTCTAATGCGGATGTTATCATCGCGATTGGTTGTAGATTCGCTGATGAAACAGCGAGTTCATATAGAGACGGAGTTAGTTTTTCAATGCCACCAACTAAATTAATCCATATAGACATTGATCCTCATGAAATTGGTAAGAATTATCCTGTTGCTGTAGGAATAGTTGGTGATGCTAAAGCTTGTTTAACTCAGATTTTAGAAGAATTAGGAGATTATTCAAGGAACTATGAGAATTCTGATTACTTTAAGGAAATTCAAGAAGAGAAAAATAAATGGTTTAAATTTCTTGATAAAAACCGAGATGATTCGAAAATACCAGTTATGATTTCTACTGTTTTAAAAGAAGTCAGGAACTTTTTTGACAGAGATGCTATAATTGTAACAAGTTCTGGAAATGTTCAAGCTCAAATGCTTCAAGAATTAGAGTTTTATGAACCTAAAACATGTCTCACCGCGGGGGGCTTCTCGACAATGGGCTATAGTGTTCCAGCAGCAATCGGGGCTAAATTAGGTTCAATAGATATTGGAAAACCAGAAAGACAGGTTGTTGCACTATTGGGAGATGGTGATTTTATGATGACTATATCAGAATTGTCTATGGCTGTTCAACTCGGAATGAATAACATCTTCTTTATTATTCTCAATAATCATGGTTGGATTGCAATTAAGGACTTACAGCAAGCTGCGTTTGGTGAAGATCGAGGCTATGGTACTGCCTTCGAAGATAAAAATGGAAAAACATATACTCCTGATTTTGCTAAAATTGGTGAAGCATTTGGGTGTTATTCTGAAAAAATCTCTAAAAAAGACGAGATAATTCCAGCACTTGAAAGAGCTGCTAGGTCAGGAAGACCGGCAACGATTGAAATTGAAGTTCAAAGAGAATATCCCTACACTGGATCTCCAGCAGTGGGTTGGTGGGATGTACCTATCCCAGAATATCTTACAGAGCGAAAAAAGAAATATGAGGAAGAAATTAAGGGAGAAAAACTCTAATTCCGATAAATGGAATATTTATCATCTAATTCTTTTTTTAAATTGTTAGGTAGGTTGAATTCATTAGTATAAAATTCAAAAATAGTATTATCAATTGCTTTTTGCTCTTTAGTATAATCATACTCTAAGTTTTTTTCTTTACTTTTAATAATGTTATCCACTAAATTTTCTACTTTTTTTTTAATTTCCTTCGGGGGTTCTATAAAAGGTATAGCATGGATTCCACTAATTTGAATACTACTAGTATTATTGATAATTCCCTTCGCTAGGTAATTATATAACGAGCTATTAAGTAAACCTAACATATATTCAATTGAAATTAATTTATTTTTAATTATAAATCCTATTGCTTTATTAGAATCCCAGTAACATCCCCTTGGCATATAGCGCGCTGCTAATCTTGAACTTATTCCACTGATTACAATTCCCTCCTGTTCAAATGGTGCATTTTTTGGAATATCATAAATTTTTCTAGATTCTTCACTCCAATCTAAAGCTTCCATTATGGGGCGATAATATTGGTCTGCTCCACCTCGTTTTAGATAAGGCTTCCATTTATTATTTTCTAGATCTGATCTCTTAATAATTTTGAAATTATTTTTTGAATCATGCATCTTCATATTTCTTTTATTAAAGACTTCAGCTAGTTCAGTATCATCAATAGCAGCAATAAATTTCTTATTATTATGTGTGTGCATTCCTATAAAACCCATTAAGTACTTCTCTAATTTAGGGGCTTTTTCAAATAATTCAATAACTTTTTCATCAACATCAGCATAAAAGATGTTAAATGGTAAAGAATAATATCTAATTTGCTTTATTTTATTAACATGGGAGGGAGATTGGTATTCATCCTCATCATTTATTCGAGGAATTATCCTCATTATATTTTTTTCTCTAATTTTTTTATTTTTCAGCCCGGAACATTTTGTTAAAATAATAATTACCGGACTTGTACTTACTTTTTGATTAGAAAACAAATTTTTTGGAGCTAAAAGAATTTCATTTATTTTACAACTATTAAGGATAAATTTCCTTAGTTTTTTATGGGTACTTAGAGTTAAAAACGAATCACTTGTTATAAAACCTAATTTTCCTCCTTCTTTTAAGCGCCAAATACTATTAACAATAAACATTGCATAGGTTTCATGAGCATTTATTTTCCCATATATTTTTCTCAGTTTGGCTTTTTTTGTACGCACATAAGTACTTGCCTTATTTAGATATGGTGGATTGCCCACAATAAAATCAAATTCATTATATGAATCAGGATATAAAGCTAGTAGAGTATCTTGCTCTTTAAAGTAAACACCTAACTGTTTAATTACTCTTTCGAATTGTGAATTTATGTCATAGGTAATTATTTGATTTTTGCTAATTCCAGATTCTAATAGTTTCTTAACAAAAATACCAGGTCCTACACATGGATCCAAAATTTTTTGATCTTCTTTAATTTCTCCCAATCGTGATATAATATATTCTACGGTTTGAAGGGGAGTAATAACTACTCCCAAATCCTTACTATTAAACTTTATTAATAACCAACCCTGTTTTATTAGTTTTTCAAATTAATGTCAACTTCATTTAATAGGATTGTATAAAACTCACAGAGCTTCTTTAAGACAGTTATATCAATTTTATCAAAATCATCGTTTTCAGAATGAACATAATTATAAGTGCTTTTGTCTCCATTACCAAGGCCTTTGAATCTCTTATTTAATAGAAATAATCCATCACTATATGTACCAATGTAAAACCTGTGTGTTTTCTTCTCTAAACTCATTATATCTTTATTTTCTAAAATATAATTAAAAGATTTATAATTTTTATTATTAAGGAGACCATGATCCCATAGATTTACTTTTTTAGCGATAGAGTCAAAGTTGATTATGAAAGTCTTATCTCTATCAAAATCTTTGATATTATTATAAAAATTTCTTATACCCATAGTCCCAGATTCTTCTGCACCGGTAAATACAAACCACAAATGATAATTATTGAGCAAATTTTTTGGATTTGAATAATAATGTAGCAGTTCTAAAACACATGATATTCCAGAAGCATTATCTATAGCTCCTTTAGATTTATTATTAGTTTTATTTATCCAAAGTATTACTGTAGCCATACAATTAAAACATAAGAAAAGAGTTGTAAATACAAATAATAATAAGAAATCTTCAATAAAAAAAAAGGATTTTAGGCTAGCCATCAAAAGACCTAAGAGAAAAGTGATAATCCATATATAATACAATTGGATACGAATTTTTATTGAGAAGGTCTGTCCTTTTGAATCCAAATGTGAAAATAGGAAAATATTGTATTCTGAGCTTTCATTCTTAAATTGAGCTGATTGCTTCACAAATAAATTCTGAGAATGATATGCATGCCCTACTTTAATTGCCTCTGGATTCCGAGTATATTTAATTAAAATAAAAAATAAAATGAAGATTATAATTAGATTAACAATGTTAAAAACCAAATTAAAATTCAAAAACAAAACCACAAGAAGCCAACTTAATAATGATAAAGCTACTTTCGGATAAATTCTTGAATAAAAAGTGCTAAAAGAGAAATCTTGAACCATTGGTGAAAGTTTTAGGTCTTCTATTTTCTTTTTAGCAAGATTGAATGATTTCTTCTCTAAGTCAGTTCCAGATAACCTTGGAAAAGAAAATTCTTTTAGATTATTTAATATACGCGTCTCATCAATCATAATTTAGCTATTTATTGTAAATATGCTCCATACTTCGCAGAGCTTACGATTTTGCTATAAATACTTAAATAACCCGTTTTAATCTTTATTACAGGTTTTTTCCACTTGTTAAAACGATTCTCTATTTCTTTTTGAGGGATTAGTAAATCCAATTTTCGATTATCAATATCAATTTCTATCATGTCCCCGTTTTGAACAATTGCGATTGGGCCTCCTTCAATTGCTTCAGGACAAACATGCCCTATACAAGGACCTCTCGTAGCTCCGGAATATCTTCCATCAGTTATCATTGCTACTGAATCCCCCAATCCCATCCCTACTAAAATCGCTGCGGGAATTGATAATTCTCTCATTCCTGGAGAACCTTTAGGACCCTCATAGCGAATAACTAATACATTCCCTTCTTCGATTTCATTTGACAATAACGCATCTCTTAAATCTTCCTCACATTCAAAAACTCTCGCAGATCCCTTAAAATATCTCATTCTGGGTTCAATAGCACTTTGTTTTATTATAGCTCCTTCAGGTGCTAAACTTCCTTTCAGTACTGCAATTGCACCCTCACTTGAGATTGGATCTTCTAAGTTTCTTATAATTTGGTAATCTTCAAAATCTATATTTTTAATATAATCTTTAAGAGTTAAACCCAGAACTGTTTTTGTTGATAAATTTAAAAGTTTTGATAATTTTACCATTAAAACTTTTACACCACCAGCTTCATGAAACTCTGAGAGATTATATTCTGATGCGGGTTTGAATTTGGCTAGAAGAGGAACTGATTTGTTAATTCTATCAAAATCAAAATGGTTTAGATTACCACCTAATTCATGTGATAACGCACATAAATGTAGTACCATATTAGTAGAGCCACCAAATGATAATGCAACCTTAATTGCATTTTCAATTGAATCATGAGTGATTATATCTAAAGCCCTTATTCTTTTTTCAATTAAGTTCATTATCGACTTTCCCGTGTCTCTGCATAATTCTATTCGTTCCTCACTAACT
>JAEOTH010000125.1 GCA_016839915.1 Promethearchaeota archaeon | reverse complement strand
TCAAAAATCTAAATGTTTTATTAAATAGGAAATATTAAATTTAAAAACTGGATCTATTGTAATTAGATATAAGTATAAGAATATTCATCATATATATCTAAGAAGAGAGTATATGGGCATTAAAAATAATCTCGAGAGTTTCAAAAGCAAAAAGGATCTAGTTGAAGAACTAAATTATTATAAATCTCTCATTATAAAGAAAGTAAAGAATGGGGATTATAATTCCGCTTTAGAAAAAGTAAGATCTGCATTAGTATTACTTCAAGAACATCAAGATACTTTTAACATTAAAAAAGAACTTCTCGAATTTTATGAATTAAGTAAAAAAGTAGTATCTGAATTATCGGGTCATAGATTAATTTATGAACGGCGTTTTAATAATCTCTTAAGGGAAAAGCTCAATGAATCAAATCTAGAAAATTTTTCAAAATTATTAGCTATGCTAAAGAATGAGGTAGACCATAATCTAGATAAGTATAATTTATGGGATATTAGCAATAATATTAATAAATATTTTAAATATATTAAAAAAATGTATGAAATTCTAAGTTGCTATAGAGTACTAAATTACCATGACGCTTCTGAAAAAATTTTAGAATATGTAAGAGAAATAAAATCTGAAAATTTCCCAAATCTGAAGATGTTGACGCTATTAACTTATCAAAATTTAATAAGAAATAGATTATGTGAGTTTTCAAAGGACTTTGATAAACTTCCCATTTCTGCTCTTTCTGAAAAAATGGCTATTAATCAAAATCAATTAATTAACTTTATTAATCTTATAAAAGAACAACCAAAAAGTCCTATACAAGGTTTTAAATCTAGAACTCAAGAAATTATATTTAAAAAGTCGAGATTTTAAAACAATAAGAGATTAAAGGCCTCTATAAAACTCAGGTCGTAATATATCTCTATGAGTTAATCCATAATTTAAGGTCGAGATAATCTTATCTTTGTCTCTATCCAAAATACCTTTTATGGGTAAATAGTTTGATGCGTGATTACTTCGAAAGATACAATTTGCGTTTTTATTATGGAAGTCGATTTGATTCATGAAAGTTTTTAACTCTTGAAGAATTTCGAACGAATTCATCTCTAGAAATTCTCCTTTCATCTTTTTTTTAAAAATTTCAGTCCCAGAAGGTACCATAAGCGTTAGGAATGCAATATACCAAATTCTATCATCATCAGGACAGATTTTATTAACCAAATCAGCTGATTCTGCGGCATGCTCTTTTGACATTTCAGAATTATTACCCCCTCCAAGGCCATTTATCAATGTTGCTGATAAGGTTATCCCTGCTTTCATCAACTTTTTAGAAGCTTTAATATGATCTGATTTATTTACCTGTTTATTGACCATCTCAAGTAAATTATTTGAACCAGACTCAAAACCAACATAAGCAATTTTAAGACCCGCTTTATACAACATTTTTAATTGCTCATCTGATTTTTTAAGTATATCTTTAGAATGAGCATAAACACCACACCTTTCTAAATTTGGAAAAAGTGTATAAGCATATCTGGTTACGTCTAATAATTTCTCAGTGGGAGTAACCATGGCATTCCCATCTAAGAAAAAAATTTTTTTCACATTTGATCCATACTGCTTTTTGGCAATGTCTAAATCTTTCTTTACTAATTTTACATCCCTAACTAAAAATTTTTTGCGGAGATTTGATATGCAAAAATCGCATTTAAAAGTACAACCCTCAGTTAATTGGATTAATAGAGAATATGCTTCCGAGGGGGGTCTGAACACTGGTGGGCATAGGTAGATAGTTTCTTCCTTGTCTTGCATTATTTAGTATAAAAATATTAATTAAATTTGAATATATTTTTATTCTTTATCATCTACTGCATCAGCAGGTTTTTTTGGACAAGAATTTAAGTGTCGTCCAA
The DNA here is from genome assembly GCA_016839915.1 of Promethearchaeota archaeon. GTDB lineage: Archaea > Asgardarchaeota > Lokiarchaeia > Sigyniarchaeales > SOKP01 > Loki-b32. Next base: position 72,509 of record JAEOTH010000125.1, on the reverse strand, counting down.
GTCTCAAAAATTCTTTTCCACAGTATGGACATTTCTGTTTTTCGACATTGGCTTTTTCTTCACTCTCAGGTTTTCCAGTAGTTTTTTTTCTTTTTTTCTTCGGCTTCGATGGTACAATATCTTCAATACTGGCATCATCAGGAGCAAATTCACAATTTTGGATGTGTGATACTAAATCTGCAAAGAAATCTCCACAGAATGGACATTCTGTAGCTTCACCAAACTCCTCTGAATCATCTAGTTCTGCCTTTCCAGCTTTTCTCTTTTCAAATTTTAGTGGAGCTTCTTCCTCTTCTTCCTCAAATTCATCAATTGTTAAATCAATTTCTTCATCAGAGGTTATTTCAGCGATTTCAAAATCTTCTAATCTTATTTCTCTCTCTTTAATTTTTTTTTCTGCAATTTTCTTGCTTTCTTCATAGATTTCAGAAAAGCGTTGATTGTTTTTAACAGGTTCATATAATGTACACACTTGACAAACATAAGCTCGAGAGCCTAAAGTTAGAATTCTTACAGGACAATAACATAAGGATTGAAGACTATTACTGATATTACCTTTTGGTTCAAGGTGTTTACATGCTATTTTCCTTGAATATTTAATTTTTTGTTTTCTTCGTGGCATAGAATCACTAAAAAGAAGTATATAAAATAGTTATTCTTAAAATTTAATTTTTTTGGATTGCAGTATAAGAAAATGGATAATTTCAGAGATTAAAATATAATCAAAAATTATAATATGTATTTTTGAGATCTTTAATAATTTTTTTTCTTAATTCAATATTTTCTAAGTTTGGTAATAATTTATCAACAATATCTCTTAATTCTATAACTTTTTGAATAAGTAATTCTGGTTTATTCCAAAAATCTGTTCTTAATGGATGCATTTTTAAGATAGCTTTATTAAAATTTTCAATTGCAGCCCGATAGAAAAGGCAGGCATTCTCTAATTTGCCAAGCCTAGATTGGTAAATTGAACCAATTTTATTAAAACACATTCCAGCACCCGCAAAATCACCTTCCTTTTCAAAATTTACAGCAGCATCTTGAATTTTATTTAACGCATCTTCTAATACATCATTATCGCCCTTTTTTAATAGCAAATATCCTTTAGTATAATGAGCTATTCCTAAATAAAACCGATCATTATTTTTTTTAGCCAGTTTATATAAATCATCGGCGAATTCTCCCGCAAGAATTAAATGGTCATTTGAAATGCATTTTTGTGAAATAATTCTTAATAATTCTAATACATGTTCAAAATCTTTAATTTCTTTATATTTTTCAATCCCCTCCCTAAATTTTTCAATTCCTGTGAAAGAATCTTTATTCTCGAATGCTTGGTTCCCTCTATAAATTAATTTTTCCGCGAGTTCTTTTATTTTCGTTTCCTTCTGCTTTTTCTTCTGATCAATTTCACCATAAGAAAAATCGTCAACACCAAATGCAATATCTTCTGTCATAGGGATTTCAGTTAATAGCTCATTTGAAAAATCATCAGTTTCAGTTGATTCTCGTTCTGATGGTATTTGAGCATTTGGTTCTTTTGCAAATTCCTCTCTGTAAGCTGATTGCAAAGGTTTTCCCTCCGTCACTAATGCTGACAATTCTGACAAAACATTTGCAAAAAAATATTTATTTAATCCATCTACAATATAATCTACTTTATGATAATTATTGTCATATTTAGGATCATTAATATCCATATTTACATCTGTTATTCTATAAATTTCAAAACCGGTGTCATATTTTGTCATAGCATGTTCTGTCCCATCTTCACTTCTAATAATTTCTTTTTTCTCATGTCCTAATAGAGTGTGATCAAATACTAATCCGCAAAAATCATCATTAGTTTGCTGAAAGCCTAATTGATTTACCAAATCGACATACGAAAAGAATAGATTTAATCCCGGATGACTATGAAACCACCCAACCATATAATATCCTTTTCCTTCTTTAATATATTTTTTTTCAATTTCTTCAATAAATCCATAATGTCTCTCATCCAACTGGACATCTGTAGCATGACCAAAAGTTAGTGCTTCAGCATTTTCCACGTACACTAGTTCTTCATCAGACTTCCCAATTAAAATACCATAAATCTCTTTCCATTCTTTTTCAGGAATTGATTTATTTGCATATCTACTTGCATATAATATTATTGTTTTGTAAGCATCTGCTCTAATAACGACAGGTTTACTAATCCTTTCTATTTGCTTCTCTTCTTCAATTTTTTCCTTTCCCAAGTCATCTTCTAAACTTTCTTTTTTTAAATTTTCATCATTAGAAGGTTTTTTGAAATCCTCGGACATATCAACTTCTCCTAATTCTATAATTATTTCTATAAAAATAACAATTATGATTAATAAATTTAAAGGATATTAACAATAGTTTAGAATGGATTTTAAATTTTTTAAGAAATTACCTTTCTAAATCGTTCTTTTATTTCTTCTGGGAGTAAAGGGACATTTTCAACCTTTGCATTTCCAGGTTGAGTTTTAATAAGTACAAAATGACAACCTGATTCTAAATTTTCTAACGCGGGTATAATCTGATCCTCTTTATCAATCACTATTATAGAGTCAAAACCAGCACCTTTTGCAATTATTTCCAATCTCGTTTTATTAGATGTATAAGTTTTTTGATTTCCAGTGGATCCATAAGAAGAATTATCTATAATTATTAGAGTCAAATTATTTGGATTGTTGTTGGAGATTGTGCTTAAACTGCCAAGATTCATCAAAATTGAACCATCTCCATCAATACAAATTATTTTTCTATTTGGTTGAGAAATTGCAATACCAAACGCAATTGAACTTGATAAACCCATTGAACCTAACATATAAAAGTTTTCTTCTCGATCTGAAATGTCATATAATTCTCTCGAAGGTGCACCAAGATTGCATACAATTATTTCATCATTTACAGTTTCTATGATTTTTTTTATAGCATCGTATCTTTTCATATTAAATCCTCCATAATTTTCTTTTTAAGAGAATACCCACTGGTTCTGTTGATTCTCTGCTAAAAATGGTTGCATTTTCTATTTCATTAATTTTTTCTACTGAATCAATAATGAAAGTTCTAATATTTAATAAATCTAATAGATCTGGTGTAAGTTTACCCATTGGTATTTGAGCTAAGATCTTTTCTCCTTCAGCACCTCTGTGACTCATTATAAATATAACAGGAATTTTATATAATTGTAATAATGATTTTATAGCATTTACTGAATTACCTAATCCAGAATTTTGCATCAATATTGCTGGTGTTCTCCCACTTAAGTAAGCACCTGCCGCAATTCCTACTCCTTCTTCTTCACGTGTTATTGGAATATGTTGAATTTCGTTTTTTTCATCAATAATTTCAAGAAGTCGCTTTAATAAAATACAAGGTAATGATAAAATTAAATTTATTCCTGCTTCTTTAATTGTTTCATATAATTTTATATCTGCGTTCATAAGTTTAATATAGAATTTTAATAAATTCAGTTATAATCACTAATTTTCAAATATCTTTAAAGCTTAAGAATAAATTAATATTAATGTAAGAAATTATTATAGGGATACTGCATTAAAGCTCTTCTTTATCAATACAGACTTTCAAAGTTGGCTATAGCGTGATTTGCAGGATTACCTTACAAAATATGGTTTCTTAAATTTAGTTGATTTACCTAAACCAAATTTAAAATCTGAAGAATGGTGTAGAATAAAAACCATTCAATGCATTGATTTCTTGTACATACTAGCAAATAAATCTGAATCTCATGCTGTTAAGGTGTTATTTGATTTTACTAATTAAATTTAAGTAAATTTAAGAATTAATAAATTTGATTCAATCGAATATTAGAAGGTGGAAAAAAAATAGTTATTGAAATAATTGCCTCTATCTATACCATTATAATAGGTATCACCATGCTTCTTATGTGGTTCTTATTATTAATAAAAAGAGAAGTACCCGAACTTAACACCAAACCAACACAATTATATTTTCATTTAGTTGCTGAATTTATCACAGGAATTATGCTTATAATCGGAGGAGTTGGATTGATCATGAATCAGTTTTGGGGGGAAGTACTATTTTTTATTGCGATTGGAATGGCTATCTATTCCACGATCAACGCGGCAGGTTTTTATGGGCAATTAAAAGATTGGCCAATGTTTATAACCTTATTAATGTTTACATTTATCTCTCTAACAATCACAATACTAATCGTATTAATTGAATTTCAGGTATTATAAGAACTTAAATTATGCCCTTTTTCCTAAAACTTCGAATAATTTCTTCAGAATAACCGAGATTTATAAGAATTTCCTTGGTATGTTGACCAAGTTTTGGAGCTGAAGTTTTTATCTCTAAAGGTGTTCTTGAATATTTTAACGGAGAACCTATATTTTGAATTTCTCCAAATTTATGATGATTCATTTTAACAACCATTTCACGAGCTTTAATCTGAGGATCTTGACAAGCTTCAGCAAAAGAATTTATTGGCATGACACAAGCATCTAATCCTTCAAAAATAGATAACCATTCTTTTTGATCTTTCTTTAAAAATTCTGTCTCTAATTCCCTAAATAATTCTACCCTTTCCTCTCCTTGAGCAAATTGTTTTAAGAGTAAATCTTCGCGACCAAGACCTTTACACAATTCTCTCCAGAATTTTACTTCAACAATTCCGAGAGATAAAAATTTCTTATCTTTAGTTTTATATACGTTATAAAATGGAAAATCTCCATGTAGCGGATTTTGTGTTTTAACACCATCATTTAGATCTTTAGAAAAATGATAGGCGGCTACTAGTGGCATAAAAGAAAAAACACAATCTGTCATCGAAATATCGATATATTGCCCTCTTCTTTCAGGATTATTTTCTCTTTCGATAATCGCACCTAGAATCCCTATTGCTGAAACTAATCCTCCCCCTATATCGGCAACTTGAACTCCAGGATTAATAGGTTTTCTATTTTGGGATTCATTACCAAAAGATTTTGGTTTTTTATTCAAATCTAAAATTCCACAAATTCCAACATAGTTGAGATCATGGCCCGCTATTTGTTCATATGGTCCATATTGCCCATAACCTGTCAAAGAACAACAAATTATTGATGGATTTATTGAAGCTAACGTTTTATAATCTATTTTTAATTTATTTGTAACTTTGGGTCGAAAAGTGTCAAGAACAACATCAGCTTCTTTAACAATTTGATAAAAAATTTCTCGTGCTTTCTCTTTTTTTAAATTAAGTGTGATAGCTTTTTTATTCCTATTAAGAATTGAATTAAATGCACTTTCACGATACCTACCTTTTTGATAAAATGGAGGAGGTTGTCCATAGGGATAACGAGGATCCTCTATTCTAATAACACTAGCACCAAGATCAGCCAATATCATGGAGCAATATGGTCCAGGTAGCATTCTCGTTAAATCTAATATAACTTTCCCTTCTAGAGGTAATAACATAATATTTAAAAAAATAGATAACATAAAAGGATAAGTAAAATGTTCAAAACCATAAAGATTTTGAACCTTTGCGATCTTTAGTTATAATTAATTAAAAAAAGGAATAATTATATAATATTTACAATTCTATTATCTCAGATTCCATTTTTTCAGTATTTATGATGGCAAAAGTTGCTTTTCCAGTTAAATAACCACATAATTCACCAGGATTAACAACTAACCTCCCATTATTTAACTTTTTATTGGATAAAGAATGCGTGTGACCTGATAAAATTATATCAAAACTTCCTGAATTTGCTAAGGCTTCGATAGTTTGTTGTTTGGGCATATGGGACGCGAAAATTCTTTTGTCTTCCAATTCCAAAATTAATTCATGACCATTCTCAGCAAATTTGCAAATTTGACCAAGATTTTGGGTTAAAAATAATTTATCTCCATCATTATTTCCAAAGACTCCATAAAAATTTTTTTTTATTGGACTATTTAGCTCGTTAAACCAATTTTTTACAAATGGTGAAACAAAATCCCCACAGTGTATAAGGGCTTCCACATTTCTTTTATTTATTATCGATACTGCTTTTAAAATATTATCTTTATTATCGTGGGAATCTGAAATTACAGCAATTTTCATTCTTTCAACACTCCTTTTACTTAGAAATTTTAAATTTGATATTTAATAAAATTAAATTATTAAATGATTTATATTAATATTATTGCATGAGTTACACTAAAGATTATTTGTGATTTTTTTATGATTAATGAATTCTTAATAGCTGGAAAATTATTAGTGGATAAGCAATTAGAAAAGTATTTTATCTATTTGCACAAGAAAGAAAAAGATATTCTTCTAAGTGATTTTATTAACCAACTGGAAAAATTCATTTTAAACGAAAAAGCTAAGAGAATTCATCCTATTTTGTTAAATACTGCTTATGCTGGGATTGTAAACCCAATGTATTTAGAAGATCAAATCGAACAAATCAGGGAAGTATCAATAGCAGTTGAATTACTACATAATGGACGGTTAATTTATGATGATCTCTTAGATGATGATAAAATAAGAAGAGGGAAGCCCACTTTTCATATACAATTAAAAAATGAGATAAATCAAGTTTATAAGGATATAGATACTCCCAAAAAAGATGAGTTAATCAGATTATATGGACGAGATATGTCAATTTTGGGGGGAACCCAGGGTTATCTTTTGGGGTTAGACATTTTAAAATCCTCTAAATTTCCAGAACAATTGAAACTATTAGCTATTGAAGAATATACAGAAGCAATGGATTATCTATTGAAGGGACAATTAATAGAGGAGTATATGAACTATAATAACATTACTATGACATTAGAACAATATTTTAACATAGCGGAATGTCAAAAAGCCAGAATATTTGAAAAATCTGCAAAAATTGGAGCAATTCTAGCTAAAGGAAATCTTCATTATCAAATCAAACCTTTAAGTGATGCCATGCTAAATATCGGTCAAGCTCATTCCATTCGTGATGATATTCTTGATCTGGAAGAAGATATTAAAGGAAAGAAGAGAAAAATAATATATATTCTAGCTGTACAAAATACCGATGAAGATCAATCTAAGAGATTGAATGAAATATTCTACAAGAATAATATAACAAAAAAAGATATCGAAGAAGTCAAAGATATATTTACTAAAACAAATGCTTTAATGATCGCAGAACATTTAGCAAAAAACCTTTTAGAGCAATCTAGAACATATTTAAAGAATATATATCCTGATCTAAATAGAGAACAGAAAGTTTTCTTTAATATTTTCTCGGATTTTGTCTATTTTAGAGAATTCTAGGTTTTTTTTCTCATTTTTCATACTACAACAAAAGGAATATGTTGTTTCTTTAGCATAAGATTATTTAGATCTTTAAATACCTCTAAAACATTATAATTTTCTAAAGCAGATGTTCTATAAAATCCATTTAACTTCTTTTTCTCTAAGTAATCATGAACTAATTCATCCTTCACAATCTCTGATTCTAAACTTTGCTCTATTAGATCACTTTTACTCCCCACGAGTATTATAGGGATTTCTGGATCTAAAGCATTTCCAATTATATTTTCATACCAAAAATCTAATTGATCAAAAGAGGAATAATTTACCGAATCAAATACTATTAAAGCCCCATTAGCACCTTCAATAAATTTAGGTATTAATGGAGCAAACCTTTCCTGTCCACCAAAATCAAAAATAGAATTCACAACATATTGTTCTTTTTGTATATCAAGTCCATTTGCTAAATTTAAGTTTAGATAGACTGAATGAAAGTTTATGCCAATAGTTGGAGTAGTATCAAAATTGAATGAGTTAAAACAATAACGATTGAAAAGACACGTTTTACCGACCGAACTTGCGCCACATATCACTATTTTAAAGCTAAATAGAATATCTTTTCGATCATAACTCATATTTTAATAACCTCTTGAACGATTAAGAATATATCTTAAGAGATCTTTATGTTTAAATATAATAATGTTATTTTCTTTAAACTTAATTGATTGAATATTTAAAGATTTATATAGTTTGCGCGGTTTGTAATTAATAAACTTTCCTTGTTAAAGAAAATAGAAAAATTATTCTATTTGAATTTTAAACACCATTATTTTTGTAATTATCAAATCCTTTTAAAATCCGGTAGCTTGACCATCTTTACGCCAATCTGATGCACTTAAATAGCCATCATCAAGTTTATATATTGCTTGAGCTATAGAGACAATGTTTTTTGCCAAAATCGGCATTCTTCTAGAGGGATAAGGAAAATCCCAGTTAAAATTTTCTTTCAAATAAATTCACAATAGTATTATTCTATTAAATTATAATAATAACATCTAAAAATCCCTTTTCCTTTATTATTTTAGTTAAGACGATAGTTTAAAGTCTTTAATTTATTTATCCTCAAGATTTTTAATGACAGTAAAAATACCACCAGATCAAATTGTTATACGTCCTCCAGTAGAAGCATATTCTGTTTTAATACCTGTAACAGGTGGATGTTCTTGGAACAAATGCGCATTTTGTGGCACTTATAAGGGTATATATGGAGTAACTCAAGATTATGCTATAAGAGCTTTAGAAGATGTTAAAAATGACATTGATAAGGCTGCGGAAAATAATTATCATGGGTTCCCAGTTTTTCTAGCAGGAGGAAACCCTACATCAGCACCAACAGATTATCTAGTTGAAATTGTTAAATATGTAAGAATAAGGTTAAAAAATGTAACTAGAGTCAGTTCTTATGCCAAAGCTTTAGATATATTACAAAAAACTGATGAAGAATTAAAAATGTTAGCAGAAGCTGGATTAGATATTGTATATATGGGACTAGAGAGTGGCTCGAATGCTATATTAAGAATAATGAAAAAAGGAACTAACGCTGAATCTATAATAAAAGCAGGGAAGAGAATTTTAAATGCTGGAATTCAGTTATCATTATACATCATTTTAGGTTTAGGTAGTCATAAATATTCTGAAGATCATGTGAAAGAAACGGCACGAGTATTAACTGAAATAAACCCAACTATCTTTAGATTCCGAACCCTGAATATTTTGCCTGGAACTCCTCTTTGGGATGAATGGAAGTCAGGTGAATTTAAATTGTTAACCCCATTAGAAAATATACAGGAAGAAAGAGATATAATAGCTAATTTAGGTGAAAACGTTACTTCTCAGGTTTTTAACGACCATGTGTCTAATTATTGTACAATAGATTCTTCTAACATAAAAGAAGATCGAGAAATGTTCATAAAAACTTTGGATTATTATATAAATGACCCTAAAATTCAAAACTTACCCAGAAAAAACCTAATAAGAATGTAAGTCTCTAAATATAGAGTTAGATTAAGTTTTTTCAAACCTTAAGAATTTTATCAATCATATCGATGAAAACCTCATATTTCGATATTGAATCTAAAAGGTAGTCAAATATTTTGTAAATTCTTTCATATCCATTTAATGTTTTTAAACCATTTCTATTTTCTTCCAGTTCTGATCTCATTTTATGTAACTCAACATCCCATTTTGCCATTCTGCTAATAACAGCTCTAGTGAATTTTAGGAATGTTATCCCTGCGGATTCAGCACCATATGTAATTTTCCCTTTAGGTGAAATATCTGATTTTTCTATTAAACCATTTTCTAAGAGCATATTTACCTCTTCAGAAATCTTCCCAGCTGACAAACCTGTAATTTTTTGTAGCGTTTTTTGAGTAAGATATGTTCTTGTAATAAAGTACCCGAAAATCCTAATAAACATTGGATCACGACTTGAAAACATGGGGGAAGCGGCAAGTTGATTTAGCATATCACTTTCGATTAAATAAACATCTTCATCAAATGGAATTTTCCTTACATTTTTTTTTTCCGTTTTTATGATTCTAAATGTTTCTAGGGGTACCTCTTTCTGTGTTTCCCCGGGAGTATTTTTCATCATTACTTGGTATAAAATATTGTAAAATTCAAAGACTTCCAACAATTCATCAATTCTTAGTGAAAGATGTTCCGCACCTTTTTTATTTTGTTTAATAAGTACTTTTAATTCTTCCTTTTTACTTTTCAGATAAATCCCAAAAGAATCAAAACTTCTTAATGCGATTTCCAATCCCTTTGTAGTAAGATCCTCGAGATTTCCGGAAAATACATACATATATGTGTGAGTTTTAGGAATACGCTCTTTTTTGTAAACTCCTGTACCTATCATAACTGATAAAAGTGTAGATATTGAACCCATTGAGAATCCTGTTAACACTTTTAACTCTTTCTGAGTTAATTTACCGTGAATTAGTAAATAAGAAGATATTTTGGAAATTTTTGGAATTACTTTTTTACTTTTCGCGATATCCAAAAGAAATTCTACAAGCTTATCTTCATATTTTCGGAGTTTATCGTTGAATAGGCGATAATATGTTTCAGGATCTTCTTCATCCGTCATTTCTTAATTTAATATAGCATAAATGAATATATAAATGTTTTCACAATTTTTGAAAAATAAAAACATTTAAATATGCAGGTAATTTTTCTATTATTGAGTTTCACAAGATTTGAAAATTAAGAAATAAAAAGTTTGGTGAAAAATGCAGAAAAATCAATCATCCGTTATGGAAGAAGCTGATTTTATTATAGCTAGTGAAATGACTCACAGAGATCATAAGAATCTCAAAAAAATTTTGATTTTCACTGTCATTTTAATCATTACTTTAACTTGTCTTAATTTCAATAGGGCACAAAGTTATATTAAATATGAAAGAGTCCAATTTGAATCATCTGGGGCAATTCTTTTTGCTAACTTATATTATCCATCAAAAACGTTAGAATTTCAAGAAAAGCAGCCACTAATAATATATTGCCATGGTTTTGCTTCAAAACGAGATTTCGATCTTAGAATTCCGATTGAATTTACTAAAAGGGGTTTTTACGTTGCTTCATTGGATTATCAAGGTCATGGTGAAAGCAGTGGAAAAATTACTAATATAGATCCTATAACAGGTATTCCGGCATTAGCTCAAGATTGTTCAAGACTTTTAGACAAATTGGAAACTTTACCTTTTTATTTGAACATAAATACATCCCAGATTGGATTAATAGGTCATTCACTTGGAGGAATGGTCGTACTTTTGAATCAAGCTTTAGATCCACGTTTTATAGCGACAGTGGCATTAGCTCCAGCAGTTAACTTCGATCCAGCAATTATAGGTATAAACGAGCCAGATTTTATTGATTATCTTCCTGTAAATTTGTTGAATGAAGAAAATACTCATAATTTACTAATAATAATGCATGTTGAAGATGAAGTATTAGATTTTACAGAAAATGCTTTGAAAGCACAAGAGTTAACAAATTGTACTGTTATTCCATTAAGAGGACCACTATTAGGTGGAGGGCATCAGTTATTTTCAGACATAGTTCTTATCGACTCAATTAATTGGTTTGAGAACCACTTTTTTAAATCTATGACTATAAATGGACCCGTTATTATCACATTTTATTTAAACTATGTATTAATTTTTCTGAACATAATTTTATTATTCATAATCATCATATCACTGATTTCAGTATCCAGTCGAATATTTTTTAGAAAATCGTATAAGTCTAAGGAAATTGATTCGCTCCTCCATAAAACATCGTTGACTACTTCAACTAAGCGAAAACAAATTTTAAAAATAATTCTCTATGTCGGTTCTTTTTCATTGAATTGGCTAGTATTTGAGAGGATTTTTAGCATAAAAGGTATACTTTATGGTTCATTAAACATAATCTTCTTTTATGCGGTATTAAGATTACTAGTTTACTTGAAGAAACATAAACATGAACGGAGTAAACTAAGAATAAAGGAGTTAATAACTTCTCAATTTAAGCTAAAATATATTGTGTTTACAATAATATGTACAGTGTATTTCATAGGAATTTACATGATTTTTTCTTTTTATTACCCGTTTGGTTTCATATGGCCATCCAATTTTGTAGTCCATTTTACTTTAGGATATTTAGCTTTTCCTGTCTTCTTATCAATTGAGATTTTACTTCGAAAAGTTATTTATCCACAATTAAATTATTTAAAAGCAGAAAATTCCAAGAATAGAGTTTTGATATTGGCAACTATGATAATAATGATAATTTTGATGTTATTAACAATGAAAATATCTCATTTTCCAAGTGTTTTATTTATGTACATAATTTTCCTAATGGTAATTCTACAAAATACTAAAATCTTGCAATATATAAAATCATTTTATCCTGTTGTTATAATTTCTTTTACCATTATTCAAATATTCTTTGCTACTGTGCTTTCAAATGCAATAGGGGTTAATCTTATTCTATAATAGAGAAGTTAATTCTTTCAGATTATAAAAAAAAGTAACTTTTTGATGAAAACCTTTTTACTTTTTTTCCATTATATTTAGTTATGATTCGAATTGCGAGCATTCAAATTGCTCCTATTTTTCTTGATGCTCAAAAAACATGGAAAAAGTTAGTTGATAAGATTGTAGACGCAAAATCTAATGATGTTGATCTAGTTACTTGGGGTGAAACCTTAATTCCAGGTTATCCCCAATGGGTTTCACCTTCAGGAGGTGCTAGGTTTAATGATCCCCAACAGAAGAAAGTTTATGCAAAGTATTGGCAGGAGGCTATAAAATTAGATAATAGTGATATTATCATAGAAATGAGATCTTTAGCTAAAAAACTCAAGATTATGATGATGGGTGGAATTGCTGAAAAGTTTGGGGGTTCAATATACTGTACGCTATTAACAATTGGTCAAGATGGTGAGATACTGGGTCGTCATCGCAAAATTAAACCAACTTATGAAGAAAGGCTAGTTTGGGCTGATGGTGATAGATTGGGCCTAAAAACTTACGATCTGAAAAATATCAAAGTAGGAGGTTTGAACTGTTGGGAAAATTGGCTTCCTTTAGCTCGTGCGACTTTACATCTTCAAGAAGAAATCCTTCATGTTGCTGTATGGCCTGGAAGTTTGAGTACAACTCAAGACATTACCCGTTTTATAGCCCTTGAAGGTAGATCATGGGCAGTATCAACTTCAGGGCTACTCCGGTCAACTGATTTTTCTCATTTGAGTGAAACTGATTTCCCAATGAAAGAGATTATGGAGAGTCGTACTAAAAGTTGGCAAAATGGTGGTTCAATGATAGTTGATCCAACAGGTAAAACTATTGCCGGGCCATTAATAGATAAGGAAGGAATCATTTATGCTGATATAGATCCTTTATTAGCAATCCAAGAACGCCAGAATTTAGATATTAGTGGCCATTATTCTCGGTTTGATATTTTCAACAAACCTTAGAAGAAATTTAAAAAGATATATGGAATAATCATTTTAATTTATTTGAAAAAAATCTAGATATCAAGGATTTCTTTTGTAATAGAGAAAATTTCTTCTTCATTAAATAAATTAGCATCACTAGTTTTTTTAAATAATTGAATTTCTTCTTGGTAATGTGTTTCTAAAAGATTAGTAAGATAATTAAGCCTTTCTTTAAAACTTGAATCCGAAGGTTTAAAAAGAAAACAGACTAATTCTATATCTTTACCATAAGAGGCTTGAATATAGAATCCTTTATAACTAATTTCTTCCATTTTTGAACCTCCAATTTGAGAAACAAAGGAATCCATTGCAGATAGAAAACCTGATACTAAAGCTTGTTCCTTGAAGTTATCACTAGCATAATTTATAATCGGTGTTCCAGATGTTTTTTCCATTATTATTAAATCTCTGAATATTTCTGAATATTTTGGGGTTCTGCCTTCCTTAAGCATTAATTTATTATGCTCTAAATCATTATAAATATCAAAGAGTCTAAAATTAATTGAATCAAATGAATTTTGCTCATCAAAATAATAATCTGATAACTTAATAACTTGGGATGGTGCTCTCATAGGTTCTCTTGGAAGTTTTTTTATAAATGCATTCCTAATTTCAGGATCATAGTCTTCGTTTTTTCTACCTTTTATTACTCCATAGACTATTTTTCTTGATGGATCAACCACGTAGACCCAGCAATTTAATTTTCGCATATCCAAAATTAGATTTTTTAAACCAATTTTAAGCACACCGATTGGTGTTGTTACAAAAATCTTCCAGCTAGCAACTTTTGAAGCTTTATCTATTGATTTTTTTATTTCTCCATACGACTGGGTATCAATGTTGATCCCATTCATAACAAAAACAGCACTAGTTTTTATTTTTGACTTTTTTTCAGTTAAAAACATATCCATTTTAGGTGTAATAGAATCTATGGTTGTATTATGGACTGTTATTTCAAGATCAGCACAATGATCTGCAAAAATCTCAATTAAATCTTGTTTTGCTATAAAATCTAAATGATATATATACTTTCTGAACGTTTTGGAATTAATCATCGCATGTCCACAATATTCTAGAGGATCAGCAAATTTCTTTTGCCAATCAGTTGTGTTGTAAATACTAGTTAAACGTAGAACAATATATTTTATATATTCAAATCTAGAGATAAATGGTTTATCAGGAAGTAATATCCCATAATCCCGAATAAATTCTAGTAATTCTTTAATTGTGCAATTAATTAAGACATAATTAATAGAAAATAAACCAATCTTCCTGTTACTTCTTTCTATCAAGTATGGAATAATATTATCAATATTAAGCTCTGTTTCGGTTCCCATTTTTCCACTTAATCCTTTAAACTAAAAAAAATAATTATTTATATTTACATCTAAGTAGTATAATAAAAATGATTATAATATAAATAAAATATATATTTTAAAAATAGTCGTAAGCATCTCACGAACTAAAAATTTCTGTGTCCACAATCAAAAAAATAAAAGAAAAATTTGCGAAGAAGACTTTGTTAAGATGATGACTAAAATTTTTTTAGCTCTATTAAAACCAGATATTTAAATCTTAGATTTTAATTCTAAAGAATTGAAATTCCTTGTTATCTTAGGATCCTAACCCTCTCATTATTTTAATAATCAGATTCATGAATTTTTCATCAGAACCGTAAAGATTCCTAAATATTATATGTTGACGAATTACAGCTTTCCAAATAGCTAGCATATCCAATAATTTCTCATTTTCTATTGAATGACCACAAATATATTCTATAACTTGCTTAAATAGATTGAAGTCAATGTCATTAGCATATTTTCTTGCTTTCATAATAAAACTATCTGGATTTCTCAATGTTTCAAGCTGAAGCGCAATCAGGAATTTTCTTCTTTTTCGTCCAATATCTAAAGAATTGTAGAAGAAATCTCTTAAACTGTCGTCATCGATTTTTTTGTATTTTTCATCAAACTTATTCTTAAAACCCTTCAATATTTCTAATAGAACATCCTCTTTACCATCAGGGAAATCCTTATATAACGTACCTATAGGAATCTTTGTACGTTTATGCAATACATTCATTGAAAGATTATCATAATCCTCATTTTCAATTATTTCTTGCGAGATTCTTACAACTTGGGTAATCCTTTCATCCTTATCTCTCGCGTAACGTTTTCTATGAGAAGACATAATTGTGCAAACTATTCACTTTTATTTAAATATTAATCACAAAAACATTTAAATATTCTGGTTATATACAATTATTGAAAGTGAGCAAACCTCACTTTAACAATAATGTAAATTTTTAGGTCTTAAAAAATGTTAGAACAGATTGAATTTAATAATACATATTTCAAAAAGAAATTAAATCAAAGAGAGCGTGTGCACTCAAAAGTACCAAATTCGAATATATCAATGATAGCAACTATTCTTGGTAATATTTCTATTGATCATTTGAAAGAGGTTATAAAAAAAATGCAACTACGTCATCCTATACTTAATGCTCACTTACAACATGAGGAAAAGGATCTCTATCTTGTGGCAACTAAAAATTTATTAATTCCCTTAAAAGTTATCAATCGTAACTCGGATGACCAATGGAGGGATGAAATAATTCAACAACATAAAATCTCCTTTAAGATGGAACAAGGGCCCCTAATTAGGTTCGTATTACTTCATTCAACTGAAATTTCAGATTTAATTATCTTTTGTCAACATACAATTTGTGACGGTATGTCCTTGGCATACTTAGCAAGAGATATAATGGTGTATTTAGGAGATCCTATGAAAGAAGTTGAAATATTGCCTCCTGCTCCATTGGTTAACGAAGATAATATACCTTCTGACATTAAACCAAGTTTGGCGATGCGAATTTTCGGTAAGACAATCAACAAGAAATGGGAAAAAAATGAACTGCTTTTTGACTATGGTGATTTTTATGCTCTACATAATGTTTATTGGGACAATTATACTTATAAAGCACACTTTTATGAGCTTCCCAAGGAACAAACAGAGGCGTTAATTATGGCTTGCCGTAAATATGGGGTGACTGTAAATACAGCATTAATGATTTCTTTTAATATTGCTCAAAATCAATTAACTTCTAAATTTCCAAAATATTTACAGAATATCTCATTTGCTGTGAATTTAAGAGATTTTCTCCAGAACCCTGTAGGTGAACAATTTGGTTTTTTTGCGGGAGGAATACAGCTAAAATTTAAATATTCCAATAAAGACAATTTCTGGGAGATGGCTAAAAAATTTCACACAAAAGTAACACCTAATGAAATAAGAAAAAAAACATTAGTAGGTACTCTAAACGCTTTTGCACTAAACTCAACATTAATTGAAGCTCAAATCTTCGCTGCTTTTGGTCCCCTCATACCTCCAACATCAAAAAGTTATGATAAAATTCAAGAATTTATCTCAGACAAAAAAAATATAGTAAATAAAATGATCAAGAAAAAACTTTCGAAGGGATTCGCAATGGCCCAAATAATGACTAATCTTGGAAGGACGGGTTTTCCAGAAAAATATGGAGAATTAATTTTGAAGAATCTGATTTTGATGCCTTCATGTTCTCCTTATACCGAGTTAGTTCTAGGTGTGGTTACACATAGAGGTAGTCTAAGCATAACTTTGAATCACATGGAAGAATCAATATCTTCAGAAAAAATCATAAAAATCAGAGATAAAGCTCATCAAATCTTAATAAACGCTATAGAAGCGGAATAATAACATTTTTTTATTTCTTTTTTTATACTTTTTGACTTCTGAAATTTAAAAGAATAACAGAATTTCTAAAAAAAGAAAAAAAAATTAGACTTCAAAAAATAAGTGATTTCAAATTTTTAGTCTGCACTAAAATTGTTCTAACTCTATTAAAACCTGACTAGTTTTTTTAAAAAAGACTAACACTATTAAATGTAATAAGAACTAGTTTTATCTATGGCTAAAAAAATATCTAAACCAACATTATTAGTTGCTGTTTATATAGTTACTGTTTTCCTTGGGGTAGGATTATTTATTCCTGCTGGAACCTTTTTATGGCTTGAAGCGTGGATTTATCTAATTATTTTCACAATCTTTTTCACCGTGGTAGTTTTATATTTTAGTAAGCACGACCCTGAATTACTTCAACAAAGGTCTAAGCCCAAATTCAGAGAAAAATGGGATAAAGCTGTCATGATATTAATGGGATTCGGATTTTTACCAACATTCATCATTCCTGGATTTGAACGTAAGTATAGTTGGTCATTCGTTCCATTCTGGGTTGAGATTATTGGTTTTATCATACTTTCTCTTGGATTAATAATTATCTTTTTAGTTATGAAAGAAAACACATATTTATCAAAAGCAGTAGAAATTCAAGAAGAACGAGGACATACAGTTATCACAACTGGACCCTATAGAGTTGTACGTCACCCTATGTATTTAGGATTCACTCTATTCATAGTTTTTTATTGTTTAGCGCTCGGTTCTCTCTATTCACTTATACCTACTGCACTCGGAGTTATTGGATTGATAATCCGCACTATGTTAGAAGATAGAATGCTCCATGAAGAACTTGACGGATATAAGGAATATGCTCAAAAAACTAAGAAAAAATTAATTCCACTTATTTGGTAGAATATTAGGTAATTTGTTTATTTTTAATAGGAAGGATATCCTAGATTAAAAACTATTCAGGTCTTACCACTTTATGTTAGATCTATTAATTCTTTTTCTAATATTTTAATAATTTCAGAAGTTAACGGTAATGAGATAGTAAATAATGAAATAATATCATAAAGATCCTTATATCCATAAAGACTTTCTAATTCACTTCTTTCTGCTTCCATTTCGGTTTTTAAATCATTAATTTCATTATAAAATTCGTAAATATCTTTTTGAGCATTCAAAAAGTTAATAAGAAAAGCTTTTGTAGCAGACTTCATTGAATAGGTAATTTCTCCCATACTAGATATATTAGTCTTTTCTATAAAACTCATTTCTACTAAGTTTTTTAACTCTTGTGAAATTTTTCCTCTTGAAAAACCTGTTAATTTATGAATCATGTCCTGTGTTAAATTTTTTCTTGTAATGAAGTATGCTTTTATTGTGGAAATTATGGATTTTTCGAGGGCGAAAAGAGGGTTACTAAGTAAAAAATCAACTATTTCTCCTTCAATTTTTTTGATTTCGAGATCAAATGGTTCTACATCACTCATGAATCATAACCCTCAAGAGATTTAATAAAATCAGATTCGATAATAAATTTAATTAATTTACGATGAATCATCAAAAAATTATCATTGATATCTTTAATTCTTTGAGACAAGATTTTATATCCATTTTTATCTTTGAAATTTTCTAATTCTAAAGCTTTTGCATTTAAGAAATTTTTCACAATCTCATTAGTCTCATATTTATAAAGCCCTGTGTTTGATGCAATCTCTGATAAGTCACCACCAAATGAATATGAATATTTTCTTGACCCTTTAATCAATTCTTTTTTAATTATTGGAGTCATTTCTAATAATTTTAAATTTGTAGATATCCCTCCTTTAGAAAGTCCAGTAAGTTCTTTTATTTGAGCTTGAGTTAAAGGGGTTGATTTATGGATAAGTAAACACCCAATTATTGATGCTAAAACATAATTTTGACTTTTTAACTTCCCTGCTTTTACAAAAAAATCAAGAAGTCTTTTTTCGTATTGACGGATTTTTCCCTGAAAGATATAGGTTTTCTTTTTCAAGTAATCTTGATAATAATTATCAAAGATTTCTTCTATATCATTCCATAAAGAATCAAATTCTTTCTGTGATAAATCTTTCTCATCAATTAGTTGTTTTAACAGAAAAATTGATTTATCATTCCATAGTGGATTAGTAAGTAGATCTTTAACTTTTTCTTTTACTGGTTTTATATGACTAATTTTATTATTTTCCAAATAATTTTGAGCAATTTTGCGTGTTAAATCCAACAATTTTGGAATTCTATTCTGTTCAACCATTTTAATTACTGCAATTGGTAGTAAACGTCATAATTTTTTAATTATTCTTATAAATAATATTATTTTTTAATTATTTAAATTTAGTGAATTTCACAATTGCTGAAGTTCACACAAAGTGAAACACTTAAATATGCAGTTTCATATTAATGATCTGAAGATTAATAAATTTCATTAAAAATGAAAATATTAAAAATGATTGAAAAATGAATGCAATAGAAGTTAAAAACTTAATAAAATATTATGACCATGGAAAAATTAAAGCTGTAGATGATATTTCATTTGAAGTACCCCAGGGATCTCGATTTGGTTATTTAGGACCAAACGGAGCTGGAAAAACTACCACCATTAGATGCATACTTGGTTTTCTCAACGCCGATGCAGGAGATATAACAATTTTAGGTGAAAAGATCAATCCTAAAAAAGACGTGAAAATACGGAATCGAATTGGGTATTTACCTGGTGAATTAGGATTATACAAAAATATGCCAGCAAATGAATTAATAAAATATTTTGCGAAGCTCTATGATATTGAAATCGATTGGAATTTTGTTGAAGAAGTATCAGAACGTCTTAAACTAGATATGAATCGAAAAGTCGGTGTTTTAAGTAAGGGTAATAAACAAAAAGTAGGAGTTTTATCTGCTCTTATGGGAAAATTTGATCTTTTAATAATGGATGAACCAACTTCTGGGCTTGATCCATTGATGCAATCAGAGTTTTATCGTATTGTATCAGAACGCCAGAAGGAATCAAAATGTACAGTATTTCTTTGTAGTCACGTGCTTTCTGAAATTGAAAAATTCTGTAGCAGAGTGGCAATTATTAAAAGTGGTAAAATTGTTGAAATATCTAATGTAGACGATCTTAAAGCAAAAAACTTGAAACATATAGAATTGATCTTTAAGACTCCAGAAAGCATGAAAAAATTTAAATCATTTCTAGAATCTGAATATCCTGAATCAATAATAAAATATGAATTTCTAACTCAGCTTGAATTTTTATTAACACCGATTCAAGCTCGGAAAATCTTATGTGAAATAAGTGAACAAGATTGGGATGGGCTTCCTATTAAAGACTTTTCAATCGCACATTCCACTCTAGAAAATATTTTTTTACAATATTATGATGAAGGCAAACCAAAAGGAGGTAAAATCGCTTGAAAGTAATGCATATAATCGGGAAAGAATTGAAAAAGGATTATAAAAGCATCTTAATTTTCACGGCTTTGATGTCCATTTTCTTTATGTGGTTTGTAAGTTTTTTTGATCCGGAAATGCTTGCGGGATTAGAAGAAGCTTTTGAAGCCTATCCAGAAGCGATTCGCCTAATGGTTGGGCAATTCGCTTCTCTTGGCGAATTCGGTGGTTTTCTTAACATCTATCTATTTTCAATATCTTGGTTCTACTTTGGAATATATTTTATTTTAAAATCTGCGCAAAATATCCCAAAGGAGATTGATTTTAAAACAATTGATATAATATTGTCAAAACCTATTACACGTACTGAGTTTACCTTAGGAAAATATTTTGCTTTCTTAATTGAAATGCTGTTCATTTTCTATAGTATTATGGTGAGTGTCCTTTTAGGTATTATGATTTTTCCAACTGCAACTGTTACTCCCATTTTTTTAAATGAAATTCTTTTTGCATTTCTGTGGAGTTACATTTTTATGGTTGCTCTAATAAGTACAGGGTATTTCTTCTCTACATTCTTATCTTCTAAAAGAGCATTAGCTTTTGGGTTTGGAGTAGTAATATTTTTCTATGCAGTAGGACAATTTTGGAAAGCTTTTCCGGAAGGAGCTCAAGAAATTAAACGTATCAGTATATTCTTCTATTCAGATATGTCCAATCTCCTTGTGAATCATATTTGGGATAATGTAGGATTACATATTGCAATTCTTTTGACATATTCTGTGGTTCTAATAATATCAGCAGTAATAATATTTAATAAACGGGATATTCCCGTCTAAATTTATTTTTTTTCTTATTTTTTAATTCTATAGGCTCATAATTAGTTTAGAAATACTAATTAAATAGTCAATACCAAAAATTTATAAGTTTGTCATAATACGAATATCTTTAATATTATAACATATAATTTTACGTTATAAGAAGAAAATTATAGTAGATCTTTAACGAGGCTAACAAATGTCGAATTTCCGTGAAAAAATACATTCAAAAGAACTTATAGCTACATTTGATGATGTACTAGTACTACCTGGATTCACGAATTTCTCGCCTTCAGAAGTTGATATATCTTCAAATTTAGGTCATTATCATTTCAAACTTCCTATATTATCATCAGCTATGGATACAGTCACTGAAGAAAGTATGGCAATCCATATGGCTTTACGAGGTGGTCTTGGAGTTTTACATCGTAATTGTTCATATGAAAGACAATTAGAAATGGTAAGAATTGTTAAACGAGCCAGGTCTTTTGTAATTGACGACGTAGCAACAATTAGCCCTAATGGAAAAGTCTCTAAAGCGAAATTTATGATGGACAATTATAATATCAGTGGGATCGTAGTAGTCAATGAAGCTAATAAAGTATGTGGCATTTTTACTAAGCGTGACATTCCTTTTTTTGAAAAAGATATACAAAATGGGGTAATTAAAGACTATATGACCAAAGATGTAATTTCCATCAAACCTGGAGCTTCGAGAGAAGAAGCACTGAAAATTTTATACGAGTCACGTAAAGAAAAGTTACCCATTATAGATAAAGATGGTCTGTTGAAAGGTTTAATAACAAAGAAAGATTTAGCTCCAGAATTTCCATTTGCTTCTAAAGATGATGAAGGACATTTATTATGTGCTTTAGCATTATCCCCTAAATTCCCAGAATCCTCTCAAGATCAAGAATTATTGAAAGAAATTGATAAATATGTAGATATTTTTTTTATAGACGTTGCCGATTTTTATAAGAAAGATGATATCGACGGTACAATGAAGTTAATGAAACTTTTAGAATCAGATTTTGTTTTAGGGAATATTGGAACTTACCAAGCTGCGGAATATTTAATCACAAAATGTGATTTTGTAGAGGAACGGTTCATAGGTTTAAAAGTTGGAATGGGGTCTGGTTCAATTTGCACAACATCAATACAAACAGGTGTGGGTGCTCCAACTCTATTTGCTACAGCGCAAGTAGCTGATGCTATACAAGATTATAATCCGAAAATATCTTTAATTGCAGATGGGGGATTCACTAAGCCAGGGGACTTACCAAAAGCCTTTGCTGCAGGTGCTGATTTAATAATGTCAGGTCATTTCTTTGCTGGTACAGATGAATCTCCTGGTTTTATAGATACTATTGCTGGAAGAAAAGTAAAAATTTATCGCGGGATGGGAAGTAAAGATGCGAGAGTGTCAGGTTATATAGCAGACCGTTATGTTGAAGGCTCAAAAATGTTAACTGAAGGTGTTAGTGATTATGTAGCCTATGTGGGAGATGTAACTGGTGTTTTAGCAACTTTGAAAGAAGGATTATCTAATGGAATGATTTATGCTGGTGCGGGATCTATTGAAGAGATGAAAAAAGCATCAATAGGAATTGTCTCAATTGTTGGGCAGCGTGAAACATCTCCACACGATCTTATTGGAAAGTTTTAAATGCTTATAAGATGCGTTTCGGATAATTCTTATGTTAACATCCTTTTTATACATTTGTATCGTAATCGCAAAAAAGAGTGTTTGTTTCTTAATTATAAATTCTTCGTTCAAAATTCACTTATTAAAGCTCTATTAATAAATTTTTAACAACAGTAAACTTTTCTTTGTAATTATTACTAATATTAAATAAGCAAATTAGTAAATTGATTTTTAATGAAAACGATAAAAAGAGCAATTATTAGCGTTTTTGATAAGAGTGGTGTCATTAATTTTGTTAAGGCTTTAGTGGACGAATTTAATGTGGAGATTTTATCTACAGGTGGCACTGGTAAACTATTAGAAGAAAATGGAATTAATTATATCAAAATTTCTGACTATACCAAATCACCTGAGATGTTTAATGGAAGAGTAAAAACTCTCCACCCAAAAATCGAAGGAGGAATACTTTTTCGGAGAAATATAAATAAGGATGTTCAAGATGCTCAAAAATATAATATTCCTCCGATTGATATGGTAGTTTGTAATTTATATAATTTCAAAGAGGCTATAGAAAAACCAGATACTACTTTACAAGATGCTCTGGAACAAATCGACATTGGGGGCCCTACCATGATACGAGCAGCAGCAAAGAACTTTCTAGATGTAGTAGTAGTTCCTAGTTCAAACTATTATAACGAAATTTTAAAGGAATTAAGAAATTCTGGAGGAATCAGTGATAAAACTAGAGCTTCATTAGCTCAAGAGGTTTTCACTATAATGGCAGATTACAATGCAGCAATTACCAATTATTTACAGAGCATTTATAACCCCAATTTAATCATGGGACGATATCTCATCAAAACTTTTGAAAAAGTTCAAGATTGTCGCTATGGTGAAAATTGGGATCAAGCAGCAGCTTATTATAGAGATTTATCATCAAAATTTGGGCTCCATAGCTTAAAACAACTTAGTGGAAAACAAATATCATTTAATAATTATTTAGATATCGATTCTTGTATGCAAATTCTTTTAGATTTTGGTCCAGAACATTATGTTACATCAATTCTAAAACATACGAGTCCTAATGGTGTAGCAATCGATAAAAAAGATCAATTAACCTCAGTAAAGAAAGCGTTTAGTACAGATCCTTTATCTGCTTTTGGAGGAATCTGGGGGTTTAATAAAGAACTAAAAAAGGATGTTGCTGATTTTATAGTAAATAAAGAAAAAATATTTCTAGATGTAATGATAGCACCCTCATTCGAAAGTGAGGCTTTAGAAATTCTAAAACAAAAAAAAAATTTAATTATACTTGAATTTAAAGATTTCCTTGATAAAAAAGAAGATATATATAAGAACCTTGAAGTTAGAAGTGTACTGGGAGGTTTAGTTGTTCAAGAATATGACAGTAAACCAATTATTAAAGAATGGAATGTAGTAAGTAAGAAAAAGGTGAATAATACCGAAAAGGAAGCATTAATATTTGCTTATAAAGTTTCTAAATGGGCTAAGTCGAATTCAGCATGTTTTGCTCAAATTTATGATAATGGAATAAATACTATAGGAATTGGAGCTGGACAACAGAGTAGAGTGCATGTCGTTATATTAGCCGCCCAAAAGGCTATAGAGTTTGGCCATAAAGAAGAACTCAAAAATTCTGTTATGGGAACAGACTCATTTTTCCCTTTTCCAGATGGTTTAGAAGTAGCAGTAGAATCTGGTGCTAAAGCGATTATAAATCCTGGCGGATCTATTAGAGATGATATGGTAGTTAAGCGTGCTGATGAATTAAACTGCGCTCTAGTTTTTTGTGGTAAAAGAGTTTTTAGACATTAAGTCTAACATTTCTAACATTAAGTTTATTAACTTAATAATGCTCCTGGGCAATTATTCTCACAATTATCATTCTATTATTTGAGAAATTAATGGATCTAAGCTTTTATATAGGCATTTTTTGAGATAAAAAAACTATATATATCAAAAAAAACTTAATTATTATACGTAAAAAAAATCAATTTTACTTTTTTATTTTTTATTTCAAATGAGGAGAGTATTTTTAAAGATATATTACTAAGGGAGCTCTTTTAATATGGATTTTTTTCAAAAGAATTTAAAAGATACAGTGGAAGCGCTTAACAAATTAATAGAAAATAATATAACTCTTGTTAACACTAAGAGAATAAGAAGGTGTAACAATATAAAATCTTCAGATCGTTCTAAAATTAATTTTATTTGGAGATCCCTAAAATATCTTGAAGAAGAAGGAATTCTTACCTTAAATGGAATAACAAATCCTAAAACCTATAAAATTTTGACGAATGAGAAAATCGATGTGGAGGATTTTCTTTCTCAAATTGGAAAAAATTTGTAAATTGGATTTATTTTAAATCAAGTTCCTCCAATAATTCAATATATTTTTCCCGAGATTCTTTATTGTTTGGGTTATTAACTAACCTTTTTTGATAAAAAAGTACATTTGGATACTTCAGCTCTAATTTATTGAAGAGCTTTATCCATCTGTTAAAATCATTTAATATTTCATGGACTTCAGGATCATCTTCTAAAGATTTTATTTCTTCTTTCTTTTCTTTTAAAAACAGTTTCTTATATTGCTTTACATTAATCCCTTGATCTTTTAATAATTTCTTGTTAGTTCTTCTGATAAAAGCTTCTAAACCACTTCTCCAGTTGACATATTTTACATTAATTTTATCAAGAGTCTCTTGAATAATTTTTATTTCTTGTGGAAATATTGTTTCTCCCTCCTTAGTCAGAATCTTCTGAATCTTTTGAAATTCTGTTTCAAACTTCTTAATGTAATTCCCAACCATTTTTTCAAATTCAAATAGGACTATATTGTAATCCTTAGCAAATATTACCTCATCACTAGAAAAAGTCAGTGTTTCTTCATTAAAATTACCTCTAAGTTTTTTACTCTTTACTAAATCATCAAAGACATCTCTTAACAAATCAATTTCTGCTTGATTTAAATCTTTTTCAAAAAATAAATCATGGAAAGAGAAGAGGACACTATTCTCTAACATCAAGTTGATAATTCCTCTTTCGGTATAAAAAACTACTTGTCCTTCAGTTTCATGAAAAATCCCCTTTAATTTCCCATCAACTAGTAAATCTTTAATTAAATCTTCGACTATACTTGAGGAGGACATCATTGTTCCTAAGTTAATAAAATCAACAGATTTAGATTTATCAATTAGCATATACTTTATATCATTTTTTGCTTCTTCTATCTTTAGCGGATTAAATATCAGTAAATCTGCTTTTTTGAAATATGATATACCTAAATCATTAATAAATTTCAAAAAAACATTTACTTCCATCCCTGTTTTTTCAACATATTCGCTGATTTTTATTTTATCCTTTTGTTTTATTTCTTCTGCTATTAAATGTAAGTTTTCATCGATTTTAGATAATATATGATTTTTATCAATGTCAAACTCATTTGAAATCATTTCAATTTGCTTAAATTTTTCAGTTTCATCAGAAATTACACTGATCTCATTGATTTTATCATTGAGATATTTCGAATAATAAAAAATATTTTTATTTTTGTCCCAAATTCCACTTCTATAGTCTATTAGAAGATCAAATACATCTAATAGTAGTAGATCACTTATATTTAGTTTTCTTGAAATTTTAGAAATATTAAAATAACCAACAATTTTTGAATTTTGAACTTCATATGTAATTTTTTGGACCCCCAAATTAGTTAACCACTGTGTTCCTTTATGAAATTCGGATAAGTACTCTCTAGGCATATTCTTTATTAACTTTATAAAATCTTCCTCTAATAATATATCTCTATATAATTTCAATTCTATTATACTCTTTTTTGCAGCTTCAGAATTAATTCGATCTTTAATATATTTTAATGAGGTATATATTTCTTGATCCTTATCTCGTAAAAATATCTGATTTGTAGACTTAGAAATGTAGTTAATGACCTTATCAATAAATTTCTGTGGAAGGAAATTAAAATTCTTTAAATTTATAGATCCACTATTATGCAAATTATCTAAGAATTTTAACTTAAAGTAATCAAAAGGATAAAAAAATCCAATATTAGAATAATACCCATCAATTATTTTTAAGTTATTTAAAGTTTTTACAAAAATTTTTTGTTCTGAATCATTATCGATAACCGATGAAAACGTTTCATGAATTTTCTTATCAGATATTTTTATCTTTACATTAAAGAATCTATTTAGCTTACTTTTTTCTAACTCGTAGATAAAAACTATATTTTCTTTTGTCGTTGCATAAAAATAGATTTTCTTATCTTTTATATCAGATTTCATGAAGTTTTTTAAATAATCCTTTAATTTTAAATCCTTATTCTTGCTTAATCTAGTAAAATTATGTCTTTTCATTATGAATTGATTGTCCAATAATTCTATTATTCTTTTAGTATCTAGGGGTTCTAGATCAAGTTGGTTGAGCTGTGGAAAGAATTTTTTTATGAGTATTATTAATTTAATATAAATTTTTGAAGTTTTTTTATCTTCAAATAAGGTAATTAATGATTTTGAAATATCTCTAAAGAGGTATAACTGGTCAAATTCAAATTCATCGCAATAATCCAGTAAATTTAGTATAGAAATTATATTATTTTTGTTTTTTTCTTTAATTAGACTTTTTAGAATAATATCTACATTGCCTTTTGCCAAATTTGGTTTTATATCAACCAATTTTAATAAAAAATAATGTATATTATTTCTAATATCATCAGAATCTTCAAAAAGCAATTTTAAAAAATCCTGAGAGTATTCGTCAATATATTTAGAATTTGCAAGCATTGCAAATCCAATTATAATTAGTGAATTTAGTTTTAATTTCACATTTGGGGAGTGAAGGAAACTCCCACTTTTTTTTATTAATCCTTCAGAAATGAGATTAAATCTTTTTTCTGCTAAAATACTTAAGATGTATGTTATTGAAACAATATATTCTTGTTTGTTTAATAAATTTTGAAATTCATCAAGTATCTTTGTAATTTTATCAACTTTATTTTTACTTAGATACTTATTCAATTTATCTACTTTTTCAAAAATTAAATTATTCTCAAACTCTTTAAGATTAAACATAGATAATCTTAAGGAGTGTTTAATCTAATAAGAATTTTTTGAAATGCTCAATTTCCAAAATATCCTTAACATCTGGAACCAATAATATAGGGTTAGATCTTTCTAAACCCTCTCTTGTACCATGACCAGAAAGTAAAGCTATGCTTTTGACATCTGCATTTTTAGCACATTCAATATCTGCGGGAAGATCACCAATATAATAAACATTGTCTTTATTTATTGAATAATTGATACTTTTCTTAAGTTCCTTTAATGCTGCTATAATTGGGTACGGGCTTGGTTTTCTAAAAGGGGAATCATCACGAGAAATAAAGACAGAAAAAAACTTATCCAAATTTAGTCTTTTTCTAAATTTATCTAATCTTTTTTTACTAGTGTTAGAAACAATTCCTAAGATCATTCCACTCTTTTTTAGTTGATTTAAAACTTCTTTAAGATTAGGTTTTAAAGTCTCAAACTTTTCAAGCTTCGGATATATTCGTCTAAATTTTATAAAAAATAAATTTCTCCTCCAAATACTATGTATAAATGGTTTGTAGACTTTATTTATTCGTTTTAAAGCCACTAGTCTATTTTTTGAGTCTGATTCTTCAAATAGTCTCGCAAAATCTATTAATCTCATATTTTCTATGTTTTTCCATTGATAGAACTTATTTTTCATTAACTTAGACGCTGTATATTCAAGAGCTTTTTGAGTAATAATAACGCCATCAAAATCAAATAGTATTATAGGTAGATGAGACATGTGTATTTTAAAGTCCTATTTAACACTTAAATTTATCTAAAATATATTCATTACAGAAAGAATAAAATATTAAAAAAAAGTATTGAGAATTAATTTGAATTTATAGATCTACTTCATCTGGTTCTACAGATACGTGGCTTAAAAGCCAGTCTAGCTGTTCTTCCTTTTTATTAATATTCAGAACAGTAGGTAAAATCATAACTTCATCAGCCTTACCTGGCATGATTGTAAAACGACCTGCTCTTAACATGAAAAATTCAAAAACATCAGGAATCTCTTTCTTGAATCGTAGGCTTTTTACTGGAAATCTTTCGGCTGAGCTAAATATCCCTCTTTTATGAATGATCTCATTCCTTTCGATTTTAAAGTATTCGAATCTTGTACTAAGAATTACAATCCCTAAGATAAAAGCTAGAATTAAAGACATCAACATGTAGAACTGATATGACATTGCTATATTAATACTAAAATCTCCAAAAGATACTGAAAAATTTGGTAAAACTAAGAAAACGACAATCAAAACAATGATGACAATTGCTAGAATTAAAACAAAGAATTTTGTAGAAGAAAAATCAAAAGCGGTTACAAATATATTTATAAAGAATACTATAAACCATACATACCCTAATACTTGGTTTGGAGTTACGATAATTGATTGAATTAACCAGAGGATTAAGGAGGTGACAAGCAACGGATAGAAGAATATAACCTTGGGATAAGTTCGAAAAAAGATTTCAGTTGGATGTTTAGGTTGTTTTTTTTGTTCAGACATATTACATTTTCACTTTTTTTAAATTTAATGAGGATTATAAAAATAATAGACTGAAGGGTTATTTAAATATTAGTATGTTTTTAACCTAATATAAAAGTAGGAATTAAACCATTATAGGTATGGTCATGAGAATATTTTAATTAATCCTAATAATGAAGTGTTTGGATTGTTTTATATGCTAAAGCAATATGTTGGCCTGCATTTTCCTCTACGATATTCATATGACCCGGAAGTAAAGTTAATACATTAAGTTTAGATACATACTCAATTGATTTTTTTAGAGTCTCAAGTGATCCTCCTGGAAAATCATAACGACCAAAACTACCGATGTTATAGCGTAATTCTGCTTGAAAAACTAAATCTCCTGGGATTAATATTTTTTTTGTAGGTTCATAATAAGATATTGATCCTAAAGAGTGTCCCGGGGTATAATGGATCTCGAATTTGAATTCAGAAAATACTTCTATTTCTTTCATTCTTTCTAAATCTGTTACTTTCAGTGGAATAATTTCCACTCCAAACATACTGGGTTTAATTCCAAGGTTTCCTGGAAATATTCGGGATATATCCCCTTCTCTTAAAATTTTAGCTGTTTCACCATATGCTAAAATTTCAGGAGGTTTTTCTCTAAAAAATTCCATTAAAGGATAAAGTCCCAGCGTATGATCTACATGCTCATGAGTTAAGAACACTTTAGAAATATTAATAGGATCAAGATTGAGTTGTTTCATCCCCTTAAATAAACCATTAAGTGAAATTCCATTACCAGTATCAAATAAAGCTAATTCTTTAGTATCAGGATCTTCAATGATATATTGATTGCAGTCTAACATTTGATTTTCTGGAAAGTAATAAAGATTTCGAACAATTTCCTTACCCCTTTTCTCAGATTCTCTACTAAAAGAAAACATAATCTCTCTTGCAATACCTTCTTTTAAAAAGATAAAATGAGCTTAACTTTTATGTTTTTCTTTTCTAAAATAAAACAAATTATTAAATGAACAAAAAATAAATAATAATTGTATGGAAAATCAACCCAATATTGAGGATTTAAAGTCTAAAGTAGATTTTGGTATAAAATTTTGGCTAGAGTTTGAAAATAGAAGTATATTGGGTTCTGGATGGGCTGAGTTGTTAGATAGAATTGAAAACCATGAGGAAGGTTCCTTAACATTAGCTGCTAAGGAATGCGGGTATTCTTATAAATATGCATGGAACATTTTAAAAAAGATTGAGAAAAGAACTGGAATGCCTGTTGTAATAACAGGTAAGGGGGGTCGCGGTGGGGGTGGCTGGATTAAATTAAATGATTGGGGGCATTATCTTTTAAAAATTTATAAAGAATATTTGAATGAAATTATTAAAATTGAGAAGAAGCTTGGAGAAACAATGAAAACTAGCTAACAAATATTTTTTAAAAAATTCTTCTCAACTTTCTGAAAAAACAATTGAAAAAATAATTAAAAGAATTCTTATTTATAAATTCTATAAAATAATTATAAAAATCATTAATTTAGATAGTTAATAGGAAAAACCAAAAAAACTTACAGCTGAAAAACAATGGCACTACCTTTACCTGGAACACCAGTTATAATTGATATTGGATCAGCATACGTTAAAATAGGATTTGCAGGAGAACCTGGACCAAGATTTGTGTTTCCCTGTATTACTGGAACTGAAAAATATAAATCTGTTATGGTTGACGTAAGTGCTAGAAGTATATACGTTGGGAACGATGTATCACGTATGCGTGGCGTTCTTAAAATTAAACACCCAGTACAAAGGGGTGAAATTATGGATTGGGAAAGCTACTATGAGATCTTGAATTATATCTTTTATTCCTTACTTAGAATTGAAGATCTTAGTCAGTATCCAGTATTTTATTGTGAATCTCCCTTCATACAAAGAGAAACTAAAGAATATATTGCGAGACTTTTTTTTGAGACTCATCGGGTTAGAAGCTTGATGATGATGCCCACACCTCTACTTTCTCTATTTAGCGTTGGTTTGACAACAGGATTAGTAATTGAAAGTGGTGACGGCCTTACTTGGATAGTACCGATAATAAATGGAACAATAGTTCAACATGCAGTTCAGAAACTTCCACTAGCGGGAATTGATGTCAATCAAAATCTCAAAAGCCTTTTGATGAGAGAGGGAGTTAGTATTGCTTCTAGTGCTGCAGATGAAATTATCCAAGATATAAAAGAAAAAAACTGTTACTTTGTGTTAGATCCAAATAAACCCCATAAATCAGGAGATATGTTTAGTTTCCCAATGCCAGATGGTTCAACCATAAATGTTCCAACTTACATTCTTTATCAAGCTCCAGAAGTTATATTCAATCCGGGAATGCTCGGTTATGGTAATATAATGAATCTTCCGCAGGCAATAATCACTTGTGTGAGAAATATTGATAGTCTTTATTGGTACGATCTTTTATCTCATATAGTATTTTCAGGAGGAAATCTTTCTTATAACGGTTTTCAAGAACGTTTTGAATCAGAATTAGATCTACTTCTTTCTGAATTAGGTTCAATTCCAAAACCAGTAACACCTCTTTCTGCAGTCAAAAGTGAATTAATTAAACTCCAAGCAGTTGAAATTTCAAAAAAAATAGAAGATACTTGCCAGCATTGTGGAGCCTTTGTAGATCTTAGTGATGGAAAACACTTATGTCCTTCTTGTGGGGGGGTTTTAGTTTTACCAGAAATTAAGATTGGGGATTCAGATCAAGGTAAGAAAAAAATATATCAAGGAAAATGTCCACATTGTGGGAAAGATGTTGTTGATTCAGATTCACTATTTTGTCCTTATTGTGGTAAACCTATAGAAACTTTAGAGGCTATTGATGTCCCGATAGAAGTGGCTGAAAAATCTCCCGCTCAAGAATTCTCCGAATCCATTGAATCGGCAAGTAAGATTATCAAATTATTTATTCCTGATAATCTCCAATATGCGATTTTTAATGGAGCCTCAATTCTTGGAAGTTTAGAATCCTTTAGAAAATTATTTATTACATTTGAACAATTTCAGACAAATAAAGAGCTACTTTATAGAGATATCAGCGAAATTCTTTAAATGAATATCAAGAACCTCTCTCCTTTTAATTATATCCTTTTTTGAAGTATAAGAAATTGAGATATCACTCGAAGTTCTTTAAACATATAGTTAATTTTTAATTTCAAGATAAATTTTAAAGATTAAAATTTAAAATATCAGATTTAGGGAATTCACTTGAAACATAAATATCGGAGTTTGATCATTGTTATCTTTTTATTATTTTTAACAATAAATGCAATTCCGAGTGTATTAGGGAAATCGCGGCAATCATATTTAACTAGTTTTATATTAGATTGTGAATTAAAGAATAGCGGTTTTTCTAATGCGGTTGACGGTGAACTTTCTTTAGAAGCAACTGCTTATGCTTTGGATATATTAAAAAAATACAATATAAATCCTCAAGAAGTTGAAACACTTCAAACTAATTTGGAAAATAGAGTTAAAAAAATGTTTGATGATGATGAGGTTGATTTATATAATTTATACTTTTTAATGAAATCAATCGACATTTTAGAGCATTCAATTGATTCGGGCTTATCGAATAGAATTTACAAATTTTTAAATGATACCGAGCAAATCACTGGTGGTTTTTCTTTTTCAAATACATCTGATTCAGCAAATATTGCTTCAACTTATTATGTTATTCAGCTGTACTCATTGATCAATGAAACTATTGAAAATATTCCCTTTCATAAGAGTTGGGTTCTTTCTTGTAATAATACTGATGGTGGTTATGGTGGTGAACCAAGTTCAACGTCTAATTATCTAACTACATGCTTTACAGTTTTTATATTGGATGATGATCGGTTTGGTGACATTTATGACTTAGTTGATTTCAACAATACTTTAACTTACATCAAAGCTTTTTATGTTGACAACTCAGCTGATCTTGATAATTATGGAGGATATCTTCCTGATGAATTAGCAGAGTACGCTTTATTAAGCAGTACTTATTATTGTGCAAAATCAATTTCTATATTGGATGATAGCCAATTAAATACTGGAGATACAGTAAAATGGGTATTATCGCGACAAAATTATAAAGATGGTGGGTTTGCAGAAAATACCGATGGATATCAAGAAATTGAATCTTCTGTCATTTCTTGTTTTTATGCTTTTGAGACTTTAAGAATATTTAACTCCCTATCTAAATTAAACGTGGAAATTTGGATGGTTGAATTTAACTACTGGATTTTGACGGTTGTATTAGGATCTATTGGATTCGGTATTGCTCTACTTATATTTCTTTGGAAAAGAAGAAGAATATAAAGATTTTATAATCGTAATATACTTTTATTTTGATATTAATATATTTCCTTTTTTTAATTTCAATTGTTATTATACTCAGGATCATGAATAATAAAATATTAGATGGAAAAAAATTAGCAAACAAATTAAATTTAGAATTGAAAAAAAAAATCAAAGAAGCGGTAGAAAAAACAGGAATTATCCCGAAATTGGCAACAATACTTATAGGAGAGGATCCTGCATCGAAAGTATATGTAAATATTAAACATAGAACATGCAAGGAAGTTGGTATCAATTCTAAAATCGTTGAGTTAGACAAGCATATCTCTAAGGAAATGATTTTAAATGAAATTGATAAACTTAATAATGATCCATCTATACATGGAATTCTACTACAAATACCTCTCCCAGAAAGTTTAAAAAATGATGTTCCTGAGTTATTGGAGAAAATCTCACCACTGAAAGATGTAGATGGCCTAAATCCAATTAATAAAGGAAAACTTTTTGATTATATTGAAGAATCTGGTCCTTGTACTCCTAAAGGTATTATATCTATTCTAGAGCATAATGATATAGAATTAAAAGGGAAAGATGTAGTAATTATTAATCGTTCAAATCTAGTAGGAAAACCCTTAATTTTTATGTTATTGAAACGCAACGCGACTGTAACTATTTGTCACACTTCTACAAAAGATATTGACAGGTATATCCAGAAAGCAGATATAATAATTGTTGCTGTAAGAAAACCAAAATTCATAACTAAAGAAAGAATTAAAGAGGGGGCAATTATTATAGATGTTGGTATAAATAGAATTGAAGGTAAACTATGTGGTGATGTGGATTTTGAAGATGTTTTAGACAAATGTGGAAAAATAACTCCAGTCCCTGGAGGTATTGGCCCAATGACAGTTGCAATGCTTTGTGAAAATACATTTACTCTGTATAAAAAACAGACAGAGGCTTCTTAATATCTTTTTAAATAACTCTAGTAAATTAGAAATTAACTAGTAATCTAAAATAGGATAATCCAAAAAAATTTTTTCAATAATATTCTTTATCATTTTAAAAAACAATTAAAATTATATTATATAATGGTTTTAAAGAAAAATAGAAATAATAAGTAAAATATTACAATAACAATTAACAATCTAGATTTTTTATAAACTAACTATTTTAAAATGGCTATTCTTGAAGTAGGAATAAACTTAGGCATGAACAATTTAGTTGAGATTAAATATTATTTATCCTCAGATGATGTCTTGGATCCAAATTTACGTGCTGGTTTCCTAACAGCTCTGGAGTCATTCACCTCAGAAGTCTTTGGAGATAATATAAATGTCATCAGTCTAGCGAGTTTTAAGTTAGTATGCTATTGTGAGATGATAATGTTACCATCAGATGATGAAAACAATAAACAACCTTTATTATCATATGCAATTATAGAAAAAGAAACAGATGCCTCAATAGTAAAAGAACAGTTAAGTCAAATAATCAATTATTTTCTCAATCGGTATCCTCTTAATGACATCTTTTCGAAAAAACCTAAATACTTCAAGCAATTTGAGAGTCGAATTAATGAAATTTTAGGAGATTTAAAACTAAAAACAGAAGATAGATTCCGTTCTTTATTTTAAATTAATATTGATGTGTTTTCTTTTGAGTTCTAATTTACCTCCCGCAGCAAAAGCGAAATATCAAGAGTATCTTGATTCTGGTTCTACAGAAGAGAAAATCAAAAAATTAGAGGAATTTTTATCACTAGTTCCTAAACATAAAGCAACAGAGAAAATTGTTGCTCTTAATAAATCTCGTTTAGCAAAGATGAAAAGGGAACAAGAAGCGCGGAGACAAAAACAGAAAAGCACTCAAAAAATTGCTAGTCCATTTTCAATAAAAAAAGAAGGAATTCAAATTATACTCATTAGTAATTTTAATACTCCTGGTGTAGGAAAAACAACTCTTCTAAATTATTTAACAGGAGCCGCTACTGATAAGATTGGTAGATTCACTCCTATTCCAGAAATAGGTATTTATAACTACCAAAACATTAGATTTCAGATTGTGGATATGCCTTCCATTATGGAAGGTGCTTCTGAAGGAGTTGGAAATGGAAAAGAAATTCTTTCACAACTTCGATCTGCGGATCTATTATGTATATGTGTAGATTTATCAGGAAATGTTATAGAACAGATGGGATTATTATTAAAAGAATTATCTAAAGCAGATATTCGGATAAATCAATCTCCACCACCTCTGACAATTGAGAAAACAGGTGCAAATAAAATCCAAGTCCTATATATGAATAGAGAAGCAAAATTTAGTGATAATTTAGAAGAGTTATCGGAAAAAATTAAGGATATTGTAAATGAAAATGGAATACGCAATGGTATAGTAAAAATTTTTGGAGAAATAAACCTTGATGATATTATTGACGTTTTAACTCCGTCTGTAGTATATAAAAAAGTGATAATTTTAGGAACTAAAGGAGATCTTCCTCACACACAGGAGAATTTTGAAATATTAGAGGGAAAATACTCAAATAAATTTCCTATAATCTTAGGAACAAGTTTCCATAAAAAAAATTTTCCTAAAGATCTTGGTGAAACAATATTAAAATTTTTAAATAAAATAAGGATATATACTATGAATGGGGGTATTGTAGCTAAAAAACCATTACTTATGGATGAAGGAACAACTGTAAAGGAGACAGCTGAGAAGATTCACAGAAGTTTTTATGAAAATTTTGATCATGCAGTTATTATACGTGAAGGAGTCCGTCAGAAGCGTAAAAAAGTTGGCTTAGATTATAGATTAAAAGATTATGATATTGTAGAAATCCACACTACTTAATATTTGATTTTTTCTATTAAAAAGGGAATTTCTTTAACTTCCATTTTATAATTCTCGCCTAAATAGGATATACCATCAGCAATATTTTTAATACTTTCCATATTGTAAATTAAATTTTCTAAGTAATCAATAAGGTCTCCTTTAAAAACCAATATCCTATATTGTTCAGATAAATAATTCGAAATTTCTTCAATAGTCATGTTTTTTCTTACTCTCAAATTTAGTATCAGTTTTTCAAGATTCAATCGTCCGCAATCGCAATAGGGATTATCTTTACAATTGCAATTAAAAATATCAGAAGTTAATTTCATTATAAAATCTATAAAATCACGTGAAAATGATTTTCTCTTCCGTACATACTCAGCATTCATTAAAGATAGTACACTTGCACTGAATAAGTTATTTGAGAAATATTTCATATTAACGTTGGCGGATAAATCTGCCACTACTTTTTTAGATAAATATACATTTCTGAGAGTGTTTAATTCTAAAGCAATCTCTATAGGCTTTTGCAATTTAGATTTTAGTTTATTTATTATTTCAAGGCTTTCATTTACACTTAAAAAAGAATTAGCAATTGCTTTTCCTAATTGAGTTATTTTAATTTTCAAATCTTCTTTAATTCGAATCAAATTAAGAGAAATTAGATTTTTAATAATTTCCTCTAAATTGAAATCTGTATTAATTAAGTAATTATAGAATTCATAGATTTTTTTTTTTGAAATCCAATGGTTAAACATAGAAATAAAGGCAAGAATTTCTGTTTGAGACCTATCTTCATCAGGGATGAGCTCATAATCTTTAATTTTCCCACCTAATAATTTTATTGCTATATTTTCTTCAGTAATTTTCATTTTAGGAGAATATATTTTACCGGGTTCAACCATTATATATACTAGACCCTTTTCATGTTTTTTTAACCTGCCAGCACGTCCTAACATCTGTTCAAAGCTCGCTACACTTAACCAGTTTATTCCCATTGCTAGGGATTCAAAGATTACTTGACGAGCTGGAAGATCTACACCTGCTGCTAAAGCTGCAGTTGCTACCACACCACTTATTATCTGAGTTTGAAATTTTTTTTCTATAACTTTTCTTTCTTCATTTGTTAAACCTGAATGATAAGCTAATGCATTTATACCTTTCTTTTGCAGATATGCTGATATTGATTCACACTTTTTACGAGTATTTGTAAATACAATAGATTGACCTTTGTAGCCATATTCTGAGTTCACAGAAAAAGTTGCTCTAATTAATCTCGATATATATTTTTGCTTTTGAGCTTCATTTTGACACAATAATAAATGGCGTTCAATCGGAACTGGGCGATTATTATACTTAATTAATTCACAATTTAATTTTCCAGCTAATAAATCTGGCTCTCCCAAGGTTGCACTTAAATATAGAAATTGAGAATTAAATTGTGTTTTTAATCTAGAAATCAACCCATCTAATAAAAAACCTCGTTCTGAATCGATCAAAGTTTGAATTTCATCAATAACTATCGTACCAAAATTACCTAAGAGCTCTTTTTTACCACTTCTTAAAATATAGTCAATTGCCTCATAAGTTGCAATAATAACGTGGGCATTAGCTAAATCTTCAATATTAACTTCCTCTTTTTTACCAAATAGAGATTCTCCAATTCTCTTAATGATTTTTAATCTTATTGATTCATATTTTTCTTTAAATTCTTCAGTTCTTATGTTCGCTAAAGCGACAATTGGTACTAGATACAACAATTTCGCATTTCTATCATTTAAAACATTTGAAATTCCCGCTAATTCTCCTACTAAAGTTTTTCCTCCACTTGTAGGTGCCATAATTAATTGATTTTTGCGTTCTGTTAACAACCCATTTTCAATGGAAATAGCTTGGATTGGCAATAAAGTTTCTAACTTCAAACGTGTTAATACATTTTTAAAATTCAGTGGTATATCTAAATCCTCAATTTTTTGATTAAGAAATTTCTGATTAATTAAAGGAGTTTTTTCAATATCATACAGGGTTATTTCTCTATTGATTACAGGATCAAAATCGGGCTTAAATGCTTCTAATACCTTTCTAATGTCTCTAAATTTGAATATTAAATGCATTATAAAATTCTTTAATTTAGGGCTTATTTTTTCTTGGCAAATTAGCCCGGAAAGTTTAATTCTATTTAATATTATTTCAAAAGCACATTCAGAACAAATGATTTGACTTTTGTAAGATTTAATCTGCAATTTTTTATTTAATAAAGTAAATTTATGTTTTTCCATACAAGAATTACACAAGGTTAAAGTAACAATACTATCCGTGTTATAATGAAAACTTTTTAGCATTTCTTTCACAGGAGAAACGTCTTTGGAGGAAGTTTGGCTTGAAAAAGCAATAAATTTATTATTATCTGATAGTATGAACTTTCTTAATAAATGTGGATTAATTGGTTGTGAGCTCCCATCTTTCTCAATTTTGTTAAAATTTAATGTTCTTATCTTATTTTTAAAATCTAAACCAAAAATAGCTGTTCCTCTAAAAAATGGTTCATTTACATAAGAAAAAGTAAACTTTTTTTTTTTAAATGATTTAAGATAGAAGAAATTGATATTAAAAATCATTTCTTTCTTACGATCACGATTTCTATCAAGAACTATAAAAAAATTTCTTAAAGGAATACTCAACTATGAAACCATTAATTTATTTAAATATTGTTAGAAAAAATGAAAGCTACCAAATCAAATTTTCTAATTTAAAGTAGAGTATTCAGAAAAATAGATAATAAAAAGAATTTAAAAATTAAAACCCAAATATCCGTTTTATTTTATCATAAACCTCTTTAATTTGTCTAAGTTTTGCTTCATCCCCTTGATTTAGGAAATGCTCCAACCATTGACCTAAGCCACCCTGTTGAATCCATTGTAAGAAGTAATCAACTGATTGACGTTCTTCAGCAGACATTATTAATTCGACTTTTCTCTTTTATTTGTTTCTATTAATTATTTTCTTCTATATAAAGATTATAAATCATTCTATTTTATATTTTTATAATTCTAAATCAATTAAATAAAGTTAATGAAATTTTAATTAAAATTTTAAAATGAGAGGAAAATGTCAACAAGGATTAAAACCCCCAATCTTGATGAAATATGGCTAAAATGGAAGCAGAAAGCCGCAAGAACTGATAAAAAGAAGATGGAAAAGCAGTTTGGGACTAAAGGAGCAGTTTTTTCTTTAGACGCTATAAGCGCAGCAGAATATGTTAAGGATACTATGAAAGAAGCAGCAATATATTTTGCTGTTAAAAAATCTCTTGGTCCCGCTCCAACAGGGAAAGAAGAAAATTTAGTTTCTGCCCCAAGAGTGGGTAGAGAACAATTCTATTCCTTTAAAGGTGCTACAAAGATAAATAAAGAAAATTGGAAAGGCGATGAAAAAGGCCCTCAATTTGAGTCAATTCAAGCAGTTCCCTGTAAGAATTGTAGAGGTAAAGGGTATTTAGAAAATAAATGTAAGACTTGTAAAGGAACTGGAAAAATAGAGGAAACTTTTACGGTTTTAGTAGGTGAAGAACAAAATAAAGAGAAGAAACCATTCTCTTATCCATGTGGCGCCTGCTATGGAACCGGAAATAAAACTGAGCCATGTAAAGAGTGTGAGGGTCACAAAAACATGTATAAATATGAAATTCTTCCCGTACCATTCAAAACAGTAGTAACAGGAGTCCCAATACTACATAGTAGTGCCCAAACGAAATATGAAAAAGAAATTGGAGAAGATCTTCATAAAATGATTGAAGAGGTAGAAGGAATTAGATTCAATGATTTTAAAGAATTGGAGTCCAAGGCAGAGGCTTCGCTTGGGTATATGAACAAAAATATAAGTAAGACTATTGGAGCCGCGAGAAACGATCATAAAAAACATGAAAAAGATAATGATGCCCAAATTACCACTCAAATTTACTTATTTCCAATGATTCAAATGTTCTGTGAGACAAAGAGAGGATCAAAATTTGAACTATACAGTTTAGGGTCTGGAAATAAATTTATGACTTATTCTAACTTTTAAACCTATTTTTTTTTAATTTCTTGTATTACATAAAGATTTTATCGAACACTTGTGGTAAATTATCAATTATAGGTTTTCGTGCAGTACTTATAAATATCAGCGCGATCAATCCTCCTAATCCAAATTGAATTAAACCATTTAACAGGAGTTCATATAATGCAGCTTGTAAACCAAAAACGAATACCTCATATAAAAAATAACCATATGCCATTATTGAACCTCCGGCTAAAACAGCCAAAATGTCTCTATAATTTAATTTTTTATAATATTTTTTAGGGTTGGCGATGATTCCTACTAAAAAACCCTCTAAACCCTTAATTATTAAAGTTCCAGGGGCATATATAGTAAACCCTAAAAAGATATCAGCTAAAGATGAACCAATTCCTCCAGAAAAACCCCCTATTATCGGACCAAATAACAAACCGCAAATCATTACTCCAGCATCTCCAATATTAATGAAGCCCTGAGTAGCTGGAATGGGGATTGATATTACCATTGTTAATATACAAATAAGGGCAGAAAATACTCCTATTAGTGAAAGGTTTAAAATTATGCGCGGTGAGAAGCGCCCTTTATAGTCATTTGGGGCTGTTTCTTCTTCATTTTTCAATGTTTTTTATCGCCTTTAATATTTGTTCCTAG
Source organism: Promethearchaeota archaeon (assembly GCA_016839915.1). Taxonomy (GTDB): domain Archaea; phylum Asgardarchaeota; class Lokiarchaeia; order Sigyniarchaeales; family SOKP01; genus Loki-b32. The sequence goes on along the minus strand of JAEOTH010000125.1, from coordinate 31,136 downwards.
TTTTTTGAATTTTTCAGTCTTTATAAAATTAATTTACAATAAACTCTAATGATTGCTTTTGATAATTAGAAATAATAATAGTTATTTAGTTATGTCATCAGAAGCATAAGCGATTAAAATTTTACCATAAAAATAGTGGTGACTACTCATATCTGATTTACATGAATGAACAATTTGACACTCATAACTTAGTAAACTATTTTTTATGGTTGGTACTTTTGTTCGTTTTCCTGGAATCGTTTCTAATCTTGCTTCTTTAATTTTATCGATATTTCTTCCCGAATAGGAACCTGCTATATCCACTGCATGATTAATTTCATTTGAAGGTATATTTACAGTAAATTCATTTACTCCTTCAGTAAGTAATTCATATGTATATCGTGTATATGCTACTTGTGCTCTAATAACAGAGTTACCGTCTAATTCTTCTATAGTCTTCCAATCTAGAGCCATAACATTGAGCTTTCCTTCTTTATCCATCGAGACAATTAACGCTGTATTCTTCTTAAAATGATCCATATATTCATATGGCCCAATTTCTTGCCTAGTTCCTGACATTTTTATAATATTTCTTAACAAAATATATTATCAATATTATCTATTTCTTATCAAAAATTGTCATAAGTCAATGTAAAAAAGTTTAATCATCTTCATCCTCATCTTCATCCTCCTCATCTTCATCCTCATCGTTATCCTCCTCCTCATCATTATATACATCAATGGTCTCATACTCTTCAGCATCACGATAACAATTTTTGCAATAGGGTTTTCCACCTACATAAATTGCTTTATCTTGGAGTATTTCTTTCTCGCAATTTTTACAATAAACATAATCTTCAGCATCATATTTACTCATAACAAACACCTCCATATTTAATATAAGGACCCCTTATTATACCATCCATTAATTGCATTTTTTTCTTTGAATTCATTTCTAATTAAGCAGTTCTAATTAAAATATAATAAAATAAGAAAAAAAAAAATATAAGGATTGCATAAAATCATAAAATATAATTATTTGCTTCTTTTAGTCTTTTTTCTGCAATTTTTATAATATCATCAACAATGTTTTTAACACTTTCTATAGAATTAATTACACCAATACTTTGACCTAATAGAACAGCCCCATCCTCGATATTGCCAGCATAAGTCATTTCATAATGTTTTTGGTCTTCCATAGCTATCTGTGGAGTTATCTGCGCTTCCATAGCCATCTTTTCCTCTTTACTTGTTACAACCCCATGGTGTGAGGAATAATTGTTTTTCCAGAGACGAATTGGACCAAGAACTCCAGTAACCCATAATGTATCATCCGCTTTTCCAGATGGAACAATATTTTTATATTTATCATGGAATTCACTTTCTTTTGAAGCAATAAATCTTGAACCCATCGCAATTGCTCCTGCCCCCATAGCTAAAGCTGAAGCTAAACCTTCTCCAGTGCTAAAACCTCCGCATGCTATTATTGGAGTCTCTGAATATTTCTTAGTAACTTGTTGTAGTAAAACTAGGGTGCTGATTTTTTCATAACTTTGATGTCCTCCACCCTCCCAACCAGTAACAACCATACCATCAACTCCAGATGTTACACATTTATCAGCAAGCCATAAAGCAGGCGCTACATGGAAATGCTTAATGTTAGAACCACTTTCTTTTAATCTTTGATATGTCTTAGCTTTTGGTAATGTTTTTGGAGATCCTGCGCTAGTAACCGCATATACACATTGTTCTTTTATTTTTGGATTATCCATGATAAATCTTGATATCCCACGACAGAGACCTGGAGCATCAAGTTGTAATCTTGATGTTCTAATATTAAACCCAAAGGGTTTATCTGTATGTTCAACTACATACTCCATATCTGATTTCATTTCTGCTAAACTATTTTTCCCAAATAGATTGGTATGACTTAATACTCCCAGACCGCCAGCTTCAGAAACCGCTACTGTTAATTCTTTTGTGTAAAATGGTCCCATTGGAGCAGAAATAATCGGATGCTTAATTCCTAACATTTCTGTTATATTTGTTTTTAATACCATATACTTATACCACTACACTCCTTGATTAATATTTTTAATAATATTAATTGGATAAAATATAGAGATTATAAAAAATTTTATAGTCATTTATAAGGAGTTCAAATGTATATCATATTTTACTTTTTTTTATTTCTGTTAATTGATAATAACTTAAAATAATCTAAAGTAATAACGAGAGCTTGTTAAAAATAAATTTAAATATATGTATCCTATTTAGATTTTAAGAATTAAAATTTTGAGTAAGTGCTAGATTTCTTATTAAAATTGCAGGTAATTTAATTTGAAAAAAACTATTGATCTAAAGTTCATCCTTCTTGGTGAAGGAGGAGTCGGAAAGACTTCAATAGTTAATACTTTTATAAATAATGAGATTTCTAGTGAATATCTTCCGACTATAGGAAGTAATACTTTAAGAAAAGATTATGAATTAAAAAAACAACCAACAACAATCAAAGTAAATATATGGGATTTCGGAGGTCAAAGATCATTTAATCCTTTCAATCCAGCGTTCTTTAAGAATATTGATGTTGCTATATTTGTCTTCGATTTATCTAAACCAAATGAGACGCTAAAGAACATCAAGCAAGAATATTTAGAAAACGTTCAAAATTATTCTGAAGATTTTATCTCTATTATTGTGGGGAACAAATTAGATTTATTAACAGACGGAAATAAACTTAAAAATGCTATGAATCACTTTCTAGGTAAAAGAGATCATATATTATTTACATCAACAAAAACAAAAGAAAATATAAATGAATGCTTTGAATTACTGATCCACACTTTCTTGAGAAAAGCAGAAGTAATGGATCCTGATGTTGTCCTTGAAGATACTGCTAATGAATTTTTAGAATTAATTGGAAAAAAAGAAAAAGAATTGAGAGCTCTACTTGTAAGTATCACTAATTTAGATTCTGTATTGAAAGAGTACGTAGTAAAACCAAAAGATAAAGAGGAAAGTATAGAAGAAAAGGAAATTAAAGAATTAAAATATTATGATTTCCTTAAAAAAGAGTTAGAAGTAAACGAAGCTCAAAAAAACGATGTTCTAGATCAATTTTTAATTGATATCTCTGAACTTGATAAAACTATTAAACACATACAGAAATCTCACTCTAAATCGGCGATTGATTTAATTGATAATTTGAAAGGACTTTTTATACCATCCAAGAAAGACTTTGAAAAAAGCGTTGACTTAATAGAAAAATTGAATAGAGAAGAATTTGAATTAGTTAAGATTATCTCTAAAGCTAAAGAAAATCGACTAGAATTAATAAATCAATCTAGCGAGTAATTTACTCATAATTAATCGAAATTTAAATAGAAAAAAGGTGGACAAAATTTCAGAAGAAATTTCTTTAAAGGATTTCCAGAAATTAAAAGAACAAGTTAGTAAGTTAGAAAATAAACTGAATGATCAATTAAAAAAATCTGAGCAAAAAGGAAGTGAACAAATAAACAATTTAGAAAAGAAATTATCTGATCAAATCAAAAAACTTGAAAAAAATCTAAATGAACAAGTTGCTAATCTTGATGGGAAATCAACTGATCAACTTGAAAAAGTAAATGAAAAATCAAGAGATCAAGGAGACTCAATGAATAAGAAAATCGAAGATCTAGCAAATATGTTTGAAAGGGAATTAAAAGATAAATTCACTACTCTTTCTACTAAATTAGATGAAAATATTAAGACCCTTAATTTAGACATTGAAAATAAATTGAAAATAATTGATCAGAAGTTAGATGATAATGTAAGTAATCTCGAGAATAAGATAAAATCTCTTATAAAGAATATAAAAGATATGAATACAGATTTTTCAACCAATTTAAGTAATTTCAAAGAAGAATTTAATACGAAAGAAGAGATTCTTAGAGATATGATTAAAAAATACAATGAAGAGAACATTGAGTTTAAAAATAGTCTTAACCCTGTCCTAGAGAACCTTAAAAGTGAACAAGATTTAGTAAAAATAACTGTGGATGTGCTGAAAAAACAAATAAGAGAAAATGCAAAAGAATGGATTACTGATGAAATAAAATTAGTATGCAAGAACAAAGAAAAAGAAATTCTTATGAATTTATGGATTGAAGAATTAAAAGAAATTATTGGTAATTTAGATAAGTTAAAGGATATGCACCCAAAAGAATTAAAACTTCATATCAATGAAATTTCAAGCACTATCAACTCATTTAAACAGAAATTTGTAAAGTAATTCTTTTTTCAAAACTTTTTGTTATTCATTCAAAAACTTAAAGAAACTATTTTTTGAATTTCAAATTATTTTATAATAATTACATGATGCAACAGAAAAATTGATAATGGAAAAAAAGTATCCTGATATTATTTCATTAGGGGAATTATTAGTTGAAATAATGCGTGATAAATTAGATACCCCACATGGAGAGATTGGCGCAATTTATAGAGGACCCTTTCCAAGTGGGGCACCTGCTATCTTTATTGACTCCGCTTCTCGCATGGGAAAACCATTTAATTTATCTACTGGATTTATTGGAGTAATAGGCAAAGACAACTTTGGTAATTGTATAATTGAAAAATTAAAAAAAGATAATGTTGATATCTCTCAAGTAAAATTTACAGAAGAATTGACTACGGGAATTGCATTTAATCAATATAATTCTAATGGATCCCGTAAATTTATTTTTGCTAAAGGTGCTGCTGGAGATACATCACCTAAATATATTAAAACAGAATATTTTTCGAATATTAAAAATCTCCACATAACGGGGAGTGCTCTCTCAATTAGCAAGAAATCTCGAGAGGCATGCTATAAAGCAATCAAGATTGCAAAAAAGCATAATCCAGATGTAATAATATCATTTGATCCAAATCTTAGACCTGAAATGTTAAACTTAGAAACAATATTAAAAATATGTAAACCTGTTTTAGAGACCACAGAAATTTTGCTTCCAAGTGGAGAAGAAGCTGAAATGTTGTCTGGAATAAAAGGATCTGAAAATGCTTGTCAAAAATTACTTGAGATGGGACCAAAAATAATTGTATTAAAACAGGGAAAGAAAGGATGTACAGTTTTTACAACAGATGAATCAAAGGGATTAAAAGTAAAAGGTTATAAAGTTATTGAAAAAGATCCTACTGGAGCAGGTGATTCCTTTGGAGGAGCATTTATCATAGGATATTTAGCAGGTTGGGATCTTCTAAAAATTGCACAATTTGCAAATACTGCAGGAGCACTAAAAGTTGAATCTTTTGGGCCTATGGCTGATACTTCATATGAGGATGTAATGCTATTAATGAAAAAAAATTTATTGTAAATATGTCTATTAGCTCCGCTAAACTAATATCACCGATATCTTTCATTCAAGTCAAAAGATACTCTAATCCCATATATATTGATTAAATTTCTCAAGTAAATTCAAATCACCATTTAAAACATAATCATATATAAATTTATTCATTTATTTCATCCTAATATCAAAATAAAAAAAGAGAAAAATCAAAATTTAAATATCTGTAATTTTAATATTTCATAAAACAGTTTTAAGAAGTGTATGAGTTAATGATTAATTATTTAAATCGACACTTGTTTAATCAAATATTTTGCTTTTGCAGAAATTAAATAAACCTTCCAATTCTAATTCTATATGAGGTATAAAATATTATAATCCAATATTCATAAAATGACGGACGAATTTAAAGGAGAAGAAAAGGAAACTAAATCGGAAAGGGAAGATGATAGAGTAGATAAGGAATACTTATCTAAAGCTAAAAACTCAAGAGATATGATAGATAAAAAACTAAGAACCTTCGAAAATAGTATTGAAGATATATCAGAAACCATAACTAATGGAGAAACAGCAGAAGAAAAAGAAACCGAGAAGAAAGCTATAGAAGAGATTAGCGGAGAAATAAAAGAAGCTCAACAAAAGCTTGATAGTATTAATAAAAAGATTGATGATAAAGAAGATTATCTTACTGCAATTGAAGAGACGATCAAGCAGCTTGAAGAGAAGCATATCCATAAAACAGAAGAGATGAATAATGTCGAGGAGAGACTAAATATTACAACAGAAAGTAAAGAAAATTTAGAGCAAGAATATATGGAACTTTTGAAAAACAATGAACAATTAGTAAAAGCATACGAGACCAGACAAGTGGATTTAATTGTACTTACTGACTCGATTAAGGAGAAAATTACTACTCAAGAAGAACTTCGTAATAAAATTTCAAAAATGAATCAAGAAATACAATCTAACGAGGATTTACTTGTAAAACAGAGGGAAGAAGCAGAAGCATTAGAAAAAAAACTAAAGAGTCAACGAGCCGAAAATGAGACTTTAAGAGTCACAATAAGCAAAAATAAGCTTGAATTAGAACACTCAAATTCAGAAATTGAAGCAAAGGAAGAAGAAAAAAAGCTTTTAACCGAGCAAATTGATAAAAAAGGTAGCAGAATTAAAGAAATCGAATTAAGATTAGAAGAATATAAAGAAGGATTTCCTGAAATGGAAAAACAAAGAGAAACCTATGAAGAACTCCTTGCTAAATATAAAATACAATTAACTGATAAACAGCAACAATTGATTGAGATTGAATCTCGAATACAAGAATTGAATGACTCCACAAATTCCCTGATTGAACAAATTATTGCTAAAGAGAACCTCATTGAAGCTAACGAAAAAAGGATACTAGACCTAAAAAAAGATATTGAAACATCAAACACAGAATATATTCAAAGAGAAGAAAGATTAGAAGCATTAACTGAAAAATTAAAACATATGGACGCAGAACATGATAAATTGAATAAGGCAAAAGATGCTATTGAAACTAGCACCAATGATTCAAGAACAATCTTACAAAAACTAAAATTAGAATTAGAAAGTCAAGAAAAAGAAATCAGAGATAAGGAAAGCAGAATACATAGATTAGAAGTTTTATCTGCTATTTATCGAGCGTCTAAATTCTTTGGAGGGATCTTAATAGGGATGGGTGTTTTTTTTATTATCTGGTCTCTAGGAGTATTTTATAATTTTATGAATTTAGGAAATTTAAACAATTATATAATGGGTTTATTCTTATTAATTGGAGCTATTTTATCAATTATCTCGGGTATATTCCATTTGGAAAAGTCTTGATATTTCGACTTTTTAAATTAACAATTAAATTATAATTCTTATTATAACTTTAATGAGAAAAAATTGACTGAAAAAGATCAAGAACAAGCACTTCCGACTCGACATGTGGGATTGTTGGCAGGGATCTTGTATGGAATTGGATGTGGTATTGGGGGTTCAATTTTTATCCTTTTAGGGGATGCTATTTACGACGCTCAATCTGGAGTGTTGATTAGTCTTATTCTAGGTGGTGTATTAATATTTATTACTGCTCTAAACTATAGTGAATTATCTACTAGCTTGCCCATATCTGGTGGAGCTTACAACTTTAGTAAACAAGCTTTAGGAGGATTTTTAGCGTTTATAACTGGTTTCTTTTTATGGATAGCTAATATCGCAACATTCTCATTTTCAGCTCAAGCTTTTACAGTCGTATTAGGGGCCTTTTTTCCTAGTACAATTATTCAAACATTATTTATTCCAATAGCAATTTTGGCAATTCTTCTTACAGCAATAGTGATCTTCAGAACTCATAAATTTGCGTTGAGAACTCTTATTTTACTTACAATTGTTTTGTTAATTATTTTTGGATTTTTTATATTTGCAGGTTTTTTTATTGCTCCTACTACTAATTTATCTAACTTTGATCCAAGTTTTTTATTTTCTGAAACTAACTTCTTTGCCGTTATTGTTTGGTTCTCATCATTATTCATATTTTTTACTAGTATTACTTCGAATCTAGCTTATTTAAATGTAAATTTGAAAAACCCATCAAAAAATATACCTAAAACTAATATCTTTGCCATTCTAATAACGCTATTTATTTACTTATCTATGACTATTGTTGTAATGATTAATATTGGTTCTGACACAACAGGGTTAGATGAATCTCCAATATTATTAGCATTAATAATGAATAATGTATTAGGTTTTCCAGGGTATTTGTTGATGGGTATCGCAGCAACAATTTCAATATTTATCGCAATGAATGCTTCTTTAGGTTCTGCTGTGGCTGTAATGTATGCTCTAGCAAGAGATAATTATATTCCAAAAAGATTTTTAAAGGTAAGTAAAAAAGCAAAGGTACCTACTTTAGTAATAATTGTATCAACAGTTATAGCGATATTTTTTACTGTCTTGGCAATTCTCTTTGCAAATATTGGATTTACAGCGAATATCACAACTTTTATATATTTTTTTGGATTGGCTTTTGTTAATTTTGCTGCTGTTATTCTAAGATATAAAAGAAAAGAATTAGATCGCCCCTTTAAAGCACCATTTTTTCCTTATTTGCCTGTAATTGTTGGCTCCACATGTTTAATTATAAGTTTTGTGTTAAATCCAAATGCTATACTTCTAGGTCTGATTATATTGGTCATTGGAATAACATATTATTTATTAACAATCGCAGATCGTCATTCAGTTATTTTAACTTTAGCCGGATTGAAATTTTTTGCAGTTGTACTTATGGGAATTTTCATTTGGGTTTTAAACAATCTTAGTAGCTTTTCTTCAATCTTTTCATCTACTTTAATTCGTATTCTCATATTTTTCTGTATTTTTGCATTAGGGACCATATTTTTTGACATAATCCCATTAAAAGAAGTAGTGTACTTCTTTATTAAAAAAGTCAATAAAAAGGAAGTAGCTATTGATATTGGAATCGGACAGATTATTGAGTTGAAAAAGAGCAAAGCGAAATTAATTTATAATATTAACATCGTCATTAATATAATCCAAATTGTCTCTTCATCATTTATTTTCATTTTAGTCTCCTTATTTGCAATAAATATAATTTCTATAGATCCATTTATTTTTGGTGGAACAATTATAACTCAAATAGCGGCAGAATACATATTTGGCGCGATCTTAGTTTTTCTTGCTACTACGCTATTATTTGGTGGTATTTTTAGTTTATTTTTAAATAAAGAGAATAAAACTCTCGGAATTTAAAAGGATTTTAATTAAATATGCAATTCCCAAAATTAAATTTACACATACATTCGAATTATTCTGATGGAAAACAAACTATTATTAAAATTGTCGATAAGTCACTTAAACTTGAATTAGAGTATATCGCAATAACAGATCATTTTACAAACTCATGGAAAGCATGGGTTTCTAAACTAAATAATAACGAGATTATTACAGAATATTTAAGAGAAATTTCGATTTGTCAAAACCATTTAATAAGAAATCATAAACATTTAACACTGCTTAAAGGCATTGAAATAGATCTTGCAAGTACAGAACAATTTATTAAAAAGCGTCTGAAAGCAGATAGATTTGAGTTGATTTTATTTGAATATCTTCAAAGTTATGAGACAATTGCTTTTGTAAAAAATATAGTTCATCATTGGAAAAAGCAAATAATTGATAAGAATAAATTCCCGGTTTTAGGTTTAGCACATTTTGATCCTTCATATTTCATATTAACTAACCTTGATGTTTTAATGAGATTTCTCAAAGAATATAATATATATTTTGAATTTAACTCCAGCTATCCTTCATTTTATTCTCCTAAATATAAAAGATTTTTTGATAAATTAAGAGAATATGAAATCCCGGTTGGTATTGGATGTGATTCACATAACCTTAAATCCCTGGATAATTACGGAGAACCCCTCGAAATGATTAAATATTATAATCTCGAAAGAAATTTTGATATTCTCATTAACTTACTTGATTTTAAATACAAGAATAAACAAGAAATCTCGATTTAATTTTTTTAAGTAACATTTAATAAACAAATGATTATCGAGAATCTTTACTTATATAATTAAGGTAATATTTGAATGATTTTTCAAATGCTATGTCAAGGATAATTTCATTTTTAGATTTTGGTTGTCTTAACATTCTTTTTAATATTTTGTTTCCTAGATAAAATATCTCTTTCACAGCATTTAAGCGTCTCGCAATAGGCATTTCTGCTATTTCCGCAATAATTTTATTGTTTTTTAATTGCCATTCTCTTAGAGCATTCCAAACAATACCTCTCATTGCCACTTCTGAAATTTGGATAATTATACATAATACCCTAGATATATCTTCAATTAATTTACTCTGTTCTAATGTATATTTTACTTTTACATAATTAGCTTCTGTCGTTTTTAAAGCTTCCATATCAAAATTAATTCTATATGATAAAATGATCCTCAACCTTTGTTATACTAATTCAATGATCAAATATTTTTTATTTAAATATTGATTAATGCAAAAACTTATAAGGTCTTATATTAACCATTCTATTTGCTGACACTTAGTATCTAGCTATTTTTTATTTGACTATAATTATTTAAAATGCGCTATTTTTGAAATTATAAAAAGAAGAAGATTTTAATTTATCAAGGTAGAAATAAGTAAACATGAGTGATCATAAATTAAAACCAGTGAAAAGACAATTCTTCTCATATTTTAAATATATGATTTTTATCTTAATATTCGTTGAAATTCTCGATACCTACACTACTAATAGTTTGAATGTTGTAGTTTCTGAAATATCAAGCGAATTTTTCCCATATTTATTACCAAATGCAGCTATCTCATTTTTTCAAATTTTTGTGGCAATAGCAACATTAGGTATGTATTTTGTCTTTCTTAACCAATATCTAGCAGATAAAGTGGGAAGAAAACTTCTTTTAGCTTTTACTGTTTTTGGGATGGGTATTGCCTCACTATTCATTAATTTCGCGAATAATATTATTGTTTATACTATCTTTTTGTTTTTATTATATTTTTTCTTTAATTCAGATATTTGGGTTATTTATATTAATGAGGAGAGTCCGTCTGACAAAAGAGCTTTATATACTAACCTTGTATTGGTCGGTGGAGTAGTTGGGGCATTACTCATACCTGTTTTTCATGATATTGTTATTAATTGGAGAGGTATGACATATTTCGCTATTATATTAGGAATTCCATTAAGCTTAATTATCTTCTTTAGTTTTAAAGAAACTTCAAAATATTTAGAAATAAAAATGGATAACTCAATAGTAAAAGAAAAGCGAAAAATTTTCAAAGAAAATCTCCAAACAATATTTAAGTCCACAAGAAGAAGAGAATTCATAATAATTCTAATTATAAGTTTGATTGTTGGATTGAATAATGTTTTCATTTTAGTTGGAGAAGATTTTCTATCTGATAGTTTTACTGCAGATGATGTCGATATGATAGTGTGGGTTATGGGTATTGCTTCAATAATAGGTTATTTTATAACAGGGGCAACGGCAGATAAAATAGGAAGGAAATCTTTATGTTACATATTTTCAATTATATTTCCACTTTCTATATTACTTATTGTTTTAGGAGTTAATCTTTCTGAGGGAGCTTTGACATTGGTTACGATAGGGGCTGCTTTCGCGAACTTATCATACTGGGGCTTACGAATATTAATTAGTATCATGGCGTTAGAAATTATACCTACTCAATCAAGAGGGACTGGAGTAGGATTAAAAACGTTAGCAAGTTCAGTTGGGATTACAGTCGGACTCATATTAAGTAGTATAATTACATTCAATAAAGGATTAGCAGTGTCTTTTTTAATATTTAGTTTATTATTCATTGTTGTGTTTTTTCTAGTTCTTAGATTTTTAAAGGAAACGAAAGGTGTGAATTTAAGCGATATTGAATAGACATAACAAAAATCTTTTAAAGCCTTCTTTTTTTATGACTTTTATGAATTTAGCAGAAAAAATTGACTTAGCAGCTAAATGGATAGCTGAATCAAAACGATTAGTAATATTTACTGGTGCAGGAATTTCTACTGGAAGTGGATTACCTGACTATAGAGGCCCTGATGGTGTATGGACTCGCCGTGATAAGGGATTACCACCCCCTAAACCAAGAATAGCTTGGGATCAAGTGAAACCAAACTCTAATCATTATGCGATTGTGGAACTCATGGAAATGGGAAAACTGTATTATCTCATCTCTCAAAATGTAGATGGACTTCATGCTAAATCGGGAATTCCTTTTGATATTCTAGCGGAACTTCATGGGAATCAATTTTTTATGAAGTGTTTATCATGCAATAAAAAAATGTTATTCGAGGAAGCCGGTTGGGACCAAAGTAAATGGGGTCCAGGATATAGAACATATCCTATTCGAGAAGGTCAACCAACCTGTCCTCATTGTGAGGGAAGATTAATCTCTAGTATTGTAAATTTTGGTGATCCATTACCCTATGATGAACTTGAAGAATCGATACAACGATCTCAAAAATCTGATGTGTTCTTTGTAATTGGATCATCCTTAGTAGTTACACCCGCAGCAAATATGCCAAGGTATGCAAAGGAAAATGGAGCTAAACTTATTATTTTAAATAAAGGTGATACTCCATATGATCACGTGGCAGATATAAGATTTGACAATTTAATTGAAGAAGTACTTCCATCAATTATGGAAAATGTAAAAGAATTAGTAAAATCTAATTGATTTATCCTCATTAATAAAAATTTGAAAATCTCCTTCCTTTACATGGATTAGTTGATTTTTAGTTTTTATTCAATTATTTTGGAAAAATTTTGTTTAAAAAGTTAACTTTAAATATAAAAATTATTGACATTAAACTAGTTTCTGACTACTTAATAAAAAATTTAATTATGTTTTATCAAGGAATCACTAAAGTAAATCCCTTAATAATTGTTGGTTTTATTGCTTGTATGTCAATTGCCTATTGGGTTATGGCAGATAGAAAAATAAAATCCTTAGAATATCGAGTGGCCGTATTAGGATTAGCTTCAACAGCTTTCATGGTTGTTCTATCTCAGAATATTGATCCAAATAATCCATTAATTTTTCTCAGTATGATAGCAATTGGGATACCTTTTATGTTTTTTAGCGGTTGGTATACTATTCGAACTATAAAAAGTAAAACCAAGCAATTGAAAAATCTTGTCGAAAATGTTATAAAAGCTAGCTCGGATGCATCTATAGATATAGCGAATATTACAACAGAATTAGCGGCGAGTGCTAATGAAGTTAGTGCATCAGCAGAAGAGATTTCTTTGAATACTCAAAGACTTGCTGATAGAAGTCAAGAAGTTATGGCCTCGACTGGAAATATTCAAGAGATAATGAAGATAATAACAGATGTTTCAAATCAGACTAACTTGCTTGCGCTAAATGCAAGTATAGAGGCGGGAAGGGCTGGTGTGCTTGGTAAAGGGTTTGCTGTTGTAGCAGACGAAGTAAGAAAGTTAGCAGATGAGTCTAAAAGAGCCGTATTGAACACTAGTAGAAAAGTAAATGAAATTATTAAAAATATTGAAGAAATGTCAACAGATATGGATGATATTAGTAACTCTTCAGAAGAACAAAGTACTTCAATGGAGGAGATAACGGTTACTGCAAATAAATTAAATTTGCTTACTGAAAATCTCAAAAAAAAATTAGAAATGGAGAATAATGGGGAAATCAGAAAACTAATTAACAGCAAATGCTTTCAAAAACGAAAAAAATAGAAAGAATACTATTGATAAAGAAAAAACTTGAAAAAAAGGGCTCATTATACTTATTCTTGATAGTAGGATTCTATTTTATCTTTGCATAAATATCCTTATTTCTATCAAATTCTTTTAGAATTTTTCTTCCTTCTTTATTAGATAATGCTAGATTAATTTCACCTTTCCGGCTTAATGAACCAGTAAATATTTCTTCTTGTCCAGAATATATAACAATATTTTTACTAGCGTATTCCGGTGTTGCTTTTAGGATAATCTTATCTGATATTACTTCTATGTCAAGTTTAATTCTTTCCTTTTCAATTTTCTTTTTTCCATATCTAGTTAACTCTCTATACTGATCTGATTTATATCTTGGTTTCTGAGGCTTTATAGGATTTATTACGATATCTTGACCAAAGGAATAGATTTCATACTCTAATTGCCTAGTTTTATAATCCCTTACTTCTACCACCGGTCGAGCAAGATCTCTATCTCTAAATCCTGAAGGAACTTTAACAGTCATTTTAATTATTAAAACGCTTGAAATATCACCACCTTCAATAAAGATAATCGTATCAATTATAGAAGGTAACATTCCAAGTTCTATACGACCAATAAACCTTTGAATTGCGTCTATAGCAGATGATGAATGAACCACCCCCACCATGCCTACACCAGATAAGCGGAAATCTGAATAGATTTCAAAGTCTTTTGTGGTTCTCACTTCATCAAAAATAGTATAATCAGGTCTTACAAGTAAAAGGATATCTGCTGAATTTTCAAGGTTTCCCTCTAGTTTAGTATATTGAGTTATTTCAGGCTCTACTTGTAAATCTCTAACACTTTCAAGTGTTTTAATCACTTTATCTTGACTCAAATAATAATTAGCTAATGCTGCCGAAAATGTTGATTTTCCTGCTCCTGGCGAACCTGCTACAAGAATACCTTCTGCTTTTTGCAATCTTTTCTGTAATCTGTTATCAATCGAATAATCAGATAAGCTTAAACTTACAAGAGGTCGTACTGCAGTGATTTCTACATCATTTGAAAAAGGAGGGCGAGTAATCACTATTCTAAATTCACGTAATTGCGCGACAACAGCTCCTTCTTTTTCAATTTCAATAAAGGAATGCTCATCGTCTCGTACATTTTCTATTATCTCCAAAGCTATATCTTCGATCATCTGAGGACTAATTTGTTCATTATCTACCTTTTCAAGTCTCCAATTCCCTGGAGAACCTTTTTTTGCATAAGGGGCTAAATTTCGCTTTAAATGAACACTCATAGTAGTTTCGTCAAAATAATCAATCAATTTTAGTGAAAGAGGTTCTTTTTCTTTCAGAATCTTCTTTTCCCAAGCAAATAATACATCTAAACCCTCGAAAACTCCAACATCGCCCTGAATTCTATCAGCAGTGATGAGAACCGCACTGTTTTCCAAAGCAGATTCTCTAATTAAAGCATCTAATTCTCCACCCGGAGCCATTTTTATCTCTTCTCTAGATGGTCTTTTGCCTATAACATGAAGCGTGATCACACCTTCATCATGGAATTGTCTTAATTGTTTTAGAACATTTAATCCGAAGAAACCAATTTCTTTGTGAATGTTAGTTCTATATTCAACCTCAGCGATAACTATATTTGAGATAAATATTTCAGGTTTATCCCCTAATTCTCCTTTCTCGATTAGGTTAAGAATCTGGCCATTAAAAATAATAGACGTGTCACATACGAATTTATCTGGCATTATCTATATCAATATCCTCTCCTCTATTTAAAATCTGGAACTTTTTAACACTGTAATAAATTGGTTTACTTAATCTATCTACGGTAGCAACAATCAAATCCTTTCGAGAACTCAGGGCAACTCTAGACATTTTATCTAAATCTCTTAGTTCAATGGGACCCCCTTCAAATACAGGGAATATTAGAAACTTCGCTGAATCTTTTTCAAAATCAGCTCCCCTTTTATATACTCGAAAATCTAATCCGTCTCCATAACCAGTACGGACAATATAGCCTCTTTTTCGTAAATCCATATAAATTATGTACTTTTGCCAAAGCCTATCATCATATTGAGTGAAATAAGTGAGCAGACTCTCAAAATCATGTAATTTCTGATTTTTATCATTATCTTCCCATACTAATATACGGTTCCGTTCACATAGAAGCAATACTTCTGTTGGCTCAAGCATTAAAAATTCTTGACCTTTACTATGTTTCTTTATTGTTCCTATATAAGATGTATTATAAAATTCTTCAATCCCATTCTTATCAGAAATTATAACCTTATCTTTTTCAATTATTCCCTCTAATTGAATTTTCTCAGTTTTTTCAGCCAAATCTTCCGTCATATAACATTAAATATGAATTAATTATAATTAATGTACTTTTCTCTAGTTTTAAATAAGGGTAAATAGAAATATAAAAGATTGGTTGGAATGTTTGTTTTTTAAGATAATACTTTCAAAATTATTCTTTAACAAGTGGTAATGAAAAATAAAAAGTACTTCCTTTACTTTTTCCTTCAGATTCCATCCAAATTTTCCCACCATGAGATTCTACAATTTTTTTTGATATATACAAACCTAATCCAGTTCCATCAATATCTAAATCAAGACCTTGTCCATATCGTTCAATTTTTCCAAATTGCTTAAATAAATTGCCCTTTTCCTCTTTTGTGAAACCTATTCCGTTATCTTTAATTGAGACAATTACAAAATCCTCTTTGATTTCAGCTGTAATATCAATCCAACCTTTCGGTGGAGTGTATTTTATCGCATTTATTAGTAAATTTGAAATTACATCGTGAATTTCTTCTTTTTCAAAAAAGGTCATTATTGGCCCTTGAATTTCTGTATTAATCGAATGTTCCCTTTTAGCTGCGAGAGGGTGCAATTCCTCAACACAGTAATTAATTAGGAATGTTAAATCCTCTCTTTCAAGTTTAGGTTTTAACTCAACTGAATCTACTTTGGATGTTTGTAAAAGGTTATTTATTATAATCTGCAATCTTTCACATCCATCATTTATCTCTTCCAAGTTTGAAATTATTTTGGGATTTAAATCTTCAGAATATTTTGATAAAATTAAATTGGAAAAACCTTTAATAGATACAAGTGGGGTTTTTAACTCATGAGAAGCTCTTCTTAAAAATTCAGATTTTAATCTATTAATCTCCTTTAGTTCATTTTCCATTTTTTTTCTCTCTGCAATATCCCTTATAATTGCCCAAATTCTATATGGATCTCCTTGCTCGTCTAGTAAAACCCAAAATCTCACATTAACCGGTAAATCTAACCCATTTTTTCGAATAAATTCTTTTTCATAAATAATACTTTCTTCTTCTGAATATTGTGTAAAAGCAATATCATCCTCTTTTTCATACCACTTTGATGGAGTTATTTGCCGAACATTTTTAGTTAAAAGCTCTTCCCTTGTATATCCGAGCATTTTAAGGAAAGCCTCATTAAATTCAATGAAGTTCCCTTCCATATCTGTTGAATAAATTCCATCAGTGCTAGATTCAAATAAAGTACGGTATTTATTTTCAGATTCTTTTAATCTTTGTTCCGCTTCTTTCTTTTCTGTTATATCTCTTGATATAAATATGGCTCCAATAATATTTCCGTTTTCTTTTATGAAACTCCCCTTACATTCTACCCAAATATAATGCCCCTTTTTATGTTGAATTCTAAATTCCTCAAGCATCTCTCCCCTAAGTAATCCCCTTTTTGTAGCTATAGAAACTCGTTTTATGTCTTCAGGATGAGTAAAATTTCTTACTAACTTTCCAAGAACCTCATTTTCAGTATATCCTAATACATTTAAATAAGCTTTTTTATTGATATACACATGTTTAAAAGTGTTATCCAAAATTGCAATTAAATCATTAGCATTTTCTGAAATCAGTAAAAATTTTCTTTCTGCTTCCTTTAATTCTCGCTCTAGTTTAAATTTCTCTGTAACATCAATAGCAGTTCCTTCTACAATTTTATTTTTTTGGTTTTCGCCTGTAATTAGGTGAGAATTAATTTGCAGATAGCGTGTTGAACCATCAGGTTTCTTTATAGACGCAATGAAATCTTTAATAAATTCATTTTTTTCTAATTCATCATAATATTTCTGCTGGACTTCAGGATCAGAAAAAAACTGAGATGCTTGAGATCTGGTTAAAACTATTGATGGATCTAAACCTAAGATTCTATTAAGAGCTGTATTATGAATTATTAATTTACCTTTGAATACTCCTCTGAAATATGCTATATCTAAATTATTTATTATCTCTTGAAATTTCTTAGTATCTAGAGCTTCTTCGTTATTCTTGATATCCAAATATCATCCACTCATAAGTATTTTTTTTAAATTTGATTCTATAGTGAAGAAACTCATCATTTATAATATAAGCGTAATTTTGAATGATCTATATAAATATCTAAATAAATTTAGTTTGATGTTTTTTAAATATAAAAATATTAATCTACAAGTTAATTAGTTTTTCATAATATAAATAAGTCGTTTCACTGTCATATACAAAAAAAGACATCAATTATTTAATAAAAATAAATTTTTATCAATGAAGGAATTTCAATCTAAGCTCATCAGAAAGTTGCAGGATGCTAAGAAATTAGTATTTTTAGGTATTGGCGAAGAAAAATTAAGTGATGATGGCGTTGGACCCTATATTATTAGTGAGTTGTTGAGTTATTCAGATGGAAAATTCTTATTTATTAATGCAGGAATTGATCCTATGAGTAGAATTGATGAAATTATAGAATTTCAAGCAACTAATCTCGTTTTAATAGACACATGCACCTTAAAAAAACCTCCTGGGACAGTAGCTATAATAGAACGAGAAAACGTAAAAGCCTCTGTTCCAATTTCATCTCATACAATTCCAATTCATATATTTATCGATTTATTAATAGAAAAATTACCTCATTTAAACGTTTTTATGATAGGAATTGTGCCAGAAAGTCTTGAGGGCTTTACAAAATTAAAATTTTATAAAGAACGTGAATATTCTCTCGAAGAACGCAATATGAATGAAGATCTTCCCTTTTTTGAATTTAATCTCACAAACTGTATTCAAAAAGTAGCAGATGAGATAATATTAATTATAAAAGAATTGATAAAGAAAATTTAGGAAATTATTATTTTTTTTTATCTGAAATTTTTAAAACATAATCAGTGATTATTTCTATAGTTTTTGAAAGATTTGCTCGCTCCTCAAAATCTAAATCATCTTTAAGGATTTCTAAAAATTCGATAATTTTTTCTGCTTGTCTGAGCATTCGAATATGTTTAGAACCATTTTCATTAAGCGAACCCCCCCATGCCATATTAAAGATCACCATTGAAGTCTATTTCATATCATATTTAATAAAGATAATTGAAAAATTATTCTAATTTTAATAAATTTTAAAATAAAAGTTTAAAAATAAATTTGTACATATTTTTAGTTGATATAAAATCTCCAATAACAGGAATCAATAAGAATTAGTGAAAATGATCCAACAACTAATGATTATAAATGAAGCAGGGATAGCGCTATTTTATCACAATTTTATTGATAGAAAAAAAATAGGCGATGAACAATCCCTAGCAAGTTATTTTGACATCATCTGTCGGTTTACAAAACAAAGTTTTAAAGAAAGTTTAAGAACCTTAGTACTTGACAGTTTTATATTTTTCTTTTATACCCATAAATCTCTTTTCCATTTAGTTCTAAAATGCGAAAACAGAGATTTTGATAAAAAATTATTAGAATCAATATCTGAAACTATTCTTACGAGCTTTATTAACCAATATAAAGACATTTTAGAAGATTTTAATGGAGAGATCTCCAATTTTAAAACTTTTTCTGAAAAGATTGTCGAAATTCTCAATTCTGAAGATTTCATGAATTTCCAAACTATTGAGCATTAAAATACAAACTTAGTTTGAACTTCATAATTAAAAAAAAAAAATTAATTAGGGAGAAATAACATTGTTATTCTCTCCCATTTAACCCCGTGATAAATATATCTCCTATTCGAATGCTTTATTGACTAGTATCCACCCGCTTGCGTAGCCATGACCGTTCTATACCTTAGAGGAAAGCTCTAAAGTTTTATAACGTCTTTCTTTGGATGGATTCCAATCTTTGCGAACTTTAATTGATCTGGTAGGACCTTTCCTTTAAATATAAATTGTATAGCTAATATTGGATTTAGCTTATACTCACGCTGTACAGTTTTCTTAATTTCTGCTATCGAATTGTTTGGATCTAGCTCGATAAGCTTGATGGCTTGGTCAGGGGGCACACCCGTTAGCCGAAATCGATATTGGGTAATTTTAAATCACAACCTTTTTTATTTTTTAATTTACTTTTTATTAGATAACTATTATCAAAATGAGATATTAAGGATTTTTGTCCAATAATCTGAACTAAGGTTTAAAATGAAAACGAATTGACTTTTTCATTGCCTAAAATGAATGTTTATAAACTATTTAAAATCGAAAAGGTTCTGGGGGCGTTCCTGGAGGACCAGGTGGTTTTGGAGGGTGTATCGGGCTGGGTCTTGGTGATGGTGGAGATGGAAAGCGACCCAATCTATTTTCTAAGCTTGAAATACGTTCTTCGATTTTATCTAACCTTTCTTCAATAGTCTTAATCCGTTTTAATACATTCGGTTCGTTTATTCCCATTATTACTAAATTTATAATTAATTTTGATTATATTTCCATTAAATTCTAATTTTTAAAATTTTTTGAATAATTCTTTGTTTTATATACTAAAAATTAACATATTTGTATTTTAAAATCATTTAAGTCTAAGTCTAAAAAAACGGTATATATTTATATATGTTGACTAACATTTTAATATTATGGAAAGTTGGAATATATCAAAAAAATTAAAGATTGAATTATTAAAAAAATCTGGGAACATTGAAGACAATAGTAGGAGGATATTATTCATTCTTAGAAATCTGGGGCCACAAAGATTTACTAACTTAGTTAAATATTCGAATCTAAGTAGATCCACAGTCTCAAAGTATCTTTCTCATCACAAAAAGAATAAAAATATAGAGCAAAGGTTAATCACAAATAGACAAACAAATAAACAATACCAAAGTTATGTAATTACAGAAATTGGAATCGAAACGCTTGGATTGGAACCTTTAAAACTAAAAAATGAATCATTTATGCTTAATGAATTAAAAGAGAATGTAAGAAAACTCGAGGATTTAATAGATTTTTATAAAGAAATTAATGTGGAAGATCCTTTTATTATCCATATTGTAAGGATTATATCCAAAATAGGAGATAATTTTTTTGAGTTACAGCAAGATAGGGACTTATATTTGTCTCTTTTTTATATTTTCTATAACTCCATTCTAGGTCAAGGTGCTTTTGCAAGAAATTATTGGCATTTTGATGAATCTAGTTCTCAGAAATTTGAAGGATACAAATTAAATTTAGATCAGTATTGTGAAGTTTATTCTGTTTCAAGAGAAGCTATTAATTATTTAGCAAGATCTAAATTTATAAAAAATGACTTTGGTTTTTATTTAATTAAACGTGAATTGAATGATTTCTTTTTTCATGAGGAAGATTTATTGGGGACTACAACACTTAGACTCATTAAGGATAAATTAATTGATGAAATCATTAATCTTCAAGAAGGAATCTATGAAATGATATATGATCTTGACATTATGGCTGAAGAAATTGCTAATCAACTAAATGAAATGGGTTTAATATGGGATGCTATTCAAGAACAATTTCAATTATTAGTATTGAATTTAATTATTAAGAATGCTATAGAAATGGGTTTTTTAGATATAGAGAGAGAAAAATTTATGGAAGGCGTTGCTCAATCAAAAAGCTTATTACTATCAGAAGAAGGAAAATTCATACAGCAGGCTATTTTAGATGGTTCTAATATCGATCTGAATTTTAATATGCTTACTCTAATTCCGAATTAATATTACAATAACCCTAAATAAGAATAAATTTTAAAATCGTTGGGGTTTTAATATTGAAAAAGAAATCTATCTTTAATTTTCTCACCAAAAATCCTAGTCTATCTGAAAGATGTATCAGATATTTTCATTGTTAATTATTTCAATTATTGTTTTTTTCATTTCAATCAGGCCTCTTTATAGGGTAAAAGAATTTGAAATTAATCCGTATCTTAAATTGAAACTTGAAGGGGGAACAACTAATATCTATGTAAAAGGCCGTAGATTCCAACAGTGTATGTACTTATTGCTTAATATCTCTGTTGATCGAATAGAAGAATATGATGAGATTGAATCTATTGATGAAGCAGCGGAGAAGTTAGACAGATCTATGGAAGGGCATCATAATAATTTCACCAGGAGAATAACTCCTGAAGAAGAGTTTCAAGGTCATTGTTCTAATATTCAAGTGTGGGCGGAAAATGGTTATGATACTAGAATTCTTCATAGAAATTTAGCTTTCCCCCTGTTAAAGAGATTAAGTGAAGTTGGAGATCCTATGGCAAAAAGAGTATTTTCCGAGGAAATTGCCATAAGACTTGCGAGTAAACATCCATCTGTAATTCAATATTTAACTCAAAATGGATATTTAAGATATTTGAATCCTGATGAGTTTGAAAGTATTTTAGATGACTTAAGTCCAACATTTTTGCGTGATGTTACAACTGATTTAAGATCCATAATTGAACATAATCCAGGTACAGATTTATCATCTCAAATAAATTTTTTAATCCTTAGAATAATTAGGGATTTTGGAATTGAACATGTTTCATTCATCACTTCGAAAATCTTGAATGAAATTCCAGAAAACTATAGAGATGGTTTAGTTAAAGATATTTATAAAATACTAAGAGATAGACAAAAATTTCCATTGATTCAATACGTGAATAAACACCTTGAGTATTTTAAAGATTTTAAGTTTGAATTTAATTTCATAAAATATGAAGGCAGGGTTGTAGCTATTTTTAGAAATGATAAAATTTATTTGAATAATCAAAACATTCGAAAGATATCAAGTCTAGATGCAAATGAGAAATTAGATGCAATTAATGAGGTAGATCTGAGTAATAATCAAATATCCGATCTGAGTGGGATTGAGAAATTTTCAAATATCCACGTCTTAAAATTGAATAACAATGAAATTACAAAAGTGGAGGGATTGGAAAATCTTAAGAGATTAGAAAAATTATTTTTGAGGGATAACAGAATTATAAAAATTGATGGTCTAATAAATTTAATTAATCTAAAACATATTGATTTATCAAATAATCCAACTATTACCGAAATACCTGAAATATTAAACGATTTACCCGCCCTTGAAACGATAAAATTATGGAATTGTAATATTAAAAAGTATTCTGAATCTACAGAAAAGTTTTTTTGGATGAATCAAAATTATAGATTTTTCACAGGTTATAATGAAGATGATAAAAATTTTTATGAGAATTCATACAATAGAGTTGCTTCATCAGATAATAAGCTATACAAAAAATTTGTGGAATGGTTATTAAAAATAAGACACCTTATGCTACAGAATAAGTTTTCATATCAG
Organism: Promethearchaeota archaeon; assembly: GCA_016839915.1. GTDB lineage: Archaea > Asgardarchaeota > Lokiarchaeia > Sigyniarchaeales > SOKP01 > Loki-b32. The sequence goes on along the minus strand of JAEOTH010000125.1, from coordinate 8,002 downwards.
GAAATCTATAGATTTAATGAAGAAACCTCAAAAAATGCAATATGGTCAGGAAGAGTAACAAATGATTTTAAGAAATGGTTAGATAACAAAAGATATCAAAGAAGAATAACATCTTTCTTTTAGTACATATTTATTATATTTAATTCTTTTCAATGTTTTTTTCACCTAAGTATCCCGAACCGTGTGGGAGGCCACCAATTCCTGGTTTTACCATGGGAGCATGAAATTCTCCCTTAGCCCAAGGAGCAGGGAATTTTTGGAAAATACTTGATGCAACTAAAGCGAATGTCTGTAGTACTACGTAAATAGCATAATTATTCCAAATAGTAAGAAATCCTAAGCAGATTGCTATATTAGGGATATGACAAACAACAGTTTTAATAATTATTGACTTGGGAGTATCGTGTTCGGGACTGATGTAGACATCCCAAAAATAATCTTGAATAAAATACTGCCAAAGACCCATGCAGATGAAACTAAGCAAATATATTGCCCACCCAGTTGTTCCTGTCAATCTCCAAAGGTGATAGAAAGAAAGGAGCAACCCTCCTGTACTGAATCCCCATAAAACTCCCAATATTATCTCTGAACCGAGGTAATATTTACGGTTGAAAGTGAGTGTCATGCGAGACCATAAAATCCAATACGCGAGAAAAATATAGATAAAACAAAATATGCAATAGGCTATCCAATTTGGACTTCTAATATTTTCAGTAGTAAATATAGGTTTTATAATTATCTGTTCTAGTGTACCTGTAGCAGCAATAATTATATTACAGAAGGAAAAATAGATCAATGCACGTATCCAAGCAGCACCCGGTTTCCATACATCAATAGGTAATCCTTTGTATTTTTTTATGTAAATAAAAACCATTATGCTTCCAAAACTGAAGATTGTAATAATATAACAAGTTATAAAAATCAAATTTGCCATTTCTACCTTTCTCAAGAAATCTCTTTGAATTTATGAATAATCTAACATCCTCATAATTGGTGTTATTGCACGTTTTGCAATTTCTGGAGGAACTTTAATCTCAAAGGCTTTATCATCTAAATGCTCTAACACGTATTTAATAAGTTCCAGAGAATGCTTCTTCATATTAAAGCAGATCACTTTATCCATAACAGGGTAAAAATTCTTATTTGGAAAGTCTTGGGCCATTCTTTCTAAGAGTCCAATTTCAGTTCCAATAATAAATTCCTTTTCCTCAGAAGGACTATTCTTAACTCTATTATACATTTGTGCTGTTGATCCTACAAAGTCCGAGAGTTCTCTAACGTCTCGTTTGCACTCAGGATGAACGAGAAGCTTTGCTTTAGGATATATATCTCGTACGTTTATGATATGCTCTGGTTTAATCTGGGAATGCACATAACAGTGGCCTACATCTGGCATTTTCAAGCATTTAACGCCAGATAGTTGTTCTGCGTAATCTGCGAGGTTTGCATCTGGTCCAAATAATACGGCTTCCGTATTAAATTCTTTACTAATCTTTTCTACTATTTTGACCGCATTTGAAGAGGTACAGCAAATATCAGATTCTGCTTTAACTGCTGCCGTTGAATTAACATATACTACAACTGGAAGTCCAGGATGTTCTTTTTTATATGTTTTAACGATTTCGGGAGTAAGAAAAGCCGCCATTGGACAACAAGACTCATAATTTGGAATTAATACATGCTTATCTTGATTTATTATAGACGCGGTTTCGGCCATAAAATCTACACCCGCGAATATTATATATTCCGTATTAGTTTTCCTGGCCGTACGAGATAGTCCAAGTGAGTCACCTACATAATCAGCAATTTCTTGTATTTCTATTGGTTGATAATAATGAGCGAGGATAAGAACATCTTTTTCTTGCTTTAATTTAAGAATTTCTTGTAGTAATTCTTTAACTGTCATTTTAAATTATTAAGATTGTAATCAGACTATGTCATTAAAAGAATTAAATACAAATAAGTTTTTTAATTCATTATGAATATGATGAGATTGATATTGAAATTTAGTTAGATGCAGTAGAGTTCAACGAAATTAGATAAGAGAAGAGAAGGGAGAGAAAAGGGAGAGGAAAGAGATGGATTTTATATATAAAGAAGAGTTCTGGTTTATTAGCACTTTTTTAAACACCTCATTGGCTGATGGGAACGAAAAAAGCCAGGAAATCGAGGATTACGTTAAAGAAAATTTGAATAATCTCAAAAAAGAGGATATTTATTATAAAATTAGGGAAGAATTTGGCAATAACATAATGGAGCTGGCGAAAAATGTATCAATATCTTGTAAATGGGTGCCATATTTAGAGAACTTTCCTTATGAGGATGAAAATAGCCAAAGGAAATATGATACACTTGGATTTTTTCAATTTGATGTTGAATATTTTAAAAATGAGCCATCCAAAAAAGAGAATATTAAATCAAACTTTATTCAACAGATACCACAGATTTTATTAGCACTTATGAAAGATTATGCTAAAAAAGAAGAAAATAGAGGTATCATCTTCGATCTAGAAAGTCCTATTTATGTATTTGTAACTTCTAATAAAGCTAAAACAGAAAACATCGAATGGACTAGAGAAAATATTAGCAAATTTAAAAAAAGTATTGGATATTGGACAGAAATATATTCTGGGCAATGGGAAGATTATTCCGAAGATCTTTATAGTAGACGTATTGAAAATAATTTATCAAATCGACTTTCTGAGTTACACTTCATTCGTAGAAATTCTGGATTTATATATATGGCAAAGGAAAATTATGAAGATTTCTTTGAATCCTATATGAAAGAATATGTTCTGGCACCAACGCCAAAAATGAGAACAGTATTGTTTGCCTTAAGGTTGATTAATGAATCACTTGACTTATTATTTTTGAAAGTACAATCAGAGGAGTTTATGGATGTAGAAACTATTGAAAACAAAATAAGAAATTTAAGATTTTTGAGAGGCTTAATTCAGACTAAATTAAGCGCAATTTATAATGAATTGGACTACAATAGAAGACAACATTATACAACAGTATTAAAACATCTCTTAAGAGAATTTGAAATTGAACGGATTGTAAACAGGATTAATGAGAAATTTAATATCATCTATGACTCAATGCAACAATTATATCAGAAGAAAAATGAAGAAATTCAAAAAGTAACAGTAAAAGGTCTTAATCTTCTAAATCTTTTATTTGGAGCAGGGATTCTAGCAGATTTAGGTGGAGTTATTTTAATTGCCTTTAGCATTCAAGAAGGTGATTTTGCTTCTATATTTATAAATTTTATAATTACATTAATTATATCAAGTATTTTAACTGCTACTATAATTTTTAATATTTACATGAGGATTAAAGTTAAAAAAGTGAAAGTTGCTCATGCAGTCGATGCTGTGATAGAAGATAAAAGTGGAAATTTAGTATTAATAAAACGCAAATACCCACCATTTCAAGGATTCTATGCACTTCCAGGAGGGTTTATAGAATCAGGTGAAAAACCAAAACAAGCATTACTCAGAGAAGTAAAAGAAGAGACAAATTTAGATGTAGAAATAATAGAGAAAATAGGAGTATTTGATGAAGAAGGACGTGATCCTCGAGGTATCATTCATTCTACAGCATATAAATGCATTGTTTATGATACTTCTACAATGAGAAGTGGTGATGACTCAAAGGATGTAGAACTTATCTCAAAAGAACAATTAGAAGATATCGAATTAGCATTTGATCATAAAAAAATAATAAAAGAAGCTAATTTATTTAATTAATTCAGGGTGAAAATTTATGATGCCAATTATAATGCCATGTCCAAGAACGGGAAAAAAACCGAAAATTCATGAATCTGTATATATTGCTCCCACTGCTGTTATCATCGGAGATGTAACAATTGGAGAATTGAGTAATATTTGGTTTGGAGCTGTTCTAAGAGGAGATTCGGGTCCAATTAAAATTGATAAGAATACTAGTATTCAGGAAAATGTTACAATTCATATGGAAATAGGATCATCTGTTTCTATTGGCTCAAAATGCATAATTGGACATCATGCCATGATTCATGGCCCCGTAGAAATAGGAGATGGTTGCTTGATCGGTATTGGGAGTAATGTACTTCATAACACAAAAATGAATGACGGGTCGATGATCGCTGCGGGTGCTGTAATTACAAATAAAGAAGTACCAGCTAGGCAATTATGGGCTGGAGTTCCAGCTAAATTGTTAAAAACCTTTCCTGAAGAGGAAGAATTAATAGGTGAGAAGACTGCTGGTGATTATGTAAATAATGGTAAAAGGTTTAAAGATTTCTTTCAAAAAAATCCAGATTATTCCACTTTTAAAACTTATTGAGAGCAAAAACACTTCTCATTTTTTATGATATCTACTATATTAAACCTCAAATCTATTAGATTAACCATCAAAATTTTATTTTCCAAGTTTGGAAGGCCTAACGTAGTCTTGATAACTTCCAAAGCTTCTAGAGTTCCTAATATTCCAGGAGTAACCCCAATTACTGGTAAGGGACTCTTATCTGAAGGCGTTTCAATAGATGAAAAAACACAGTGATAACAAGCGCTTATCTTGGGATTAATCGTAATGATTTGCCCATAGAAATCCTTGATTCCAGCAATCACACACTTTAGATTGTTTTTAATAGCAATTTGATTTACTAAAAACTTAGTTTTAAAGTTGTCACTACAATCTACAATAAAATCATAATGTTTTTCTTTCAGATATTTCTTTATGGAATTTTCATCAACATAATCTCTATAAGCGTTAACTTTAACATCTGAATTAAGCTTATTCAATATTGATTTAGCTGACTTAACCTTAGCTTCGCCAATTTGAGTTTCATTATATAGGATTTGTCTTTGTAAATTTGAGATATCTAGAATATCATTGTCAATAATAGTCAATTCACCAACCCCTGCAGCTGTTAAATACAAAGCAAAAGGGCTTCCTAAACCTCCTGTACCAATTTGAAGCACTTTTAAATTCGAGATTTTCTCTTGGCCATCCTCCCCAATCGAAGGTGATATTATCTGCCTTGAATATCTTTTCTTTTGGCTATCGGTTAAAATAATACATCACATCTTAATGATTTCTTTAATATTTTTAATACACTCTTCAATCTCGATAAATACTAAACCTAAATTAGCATTTATATCAAATAATGAGACTATAATTACGTCATCATTTATTGTTACAACTGTAAGTTTATAATCTTGATAATCCACAGTTACATTCTTAAGTTCATTAGTTTTAAAACTTGAAGTAGCAGTTTCGATGCTTGCGTACATAATTGCCGCCATTGATGCTAATTTTCTCCCATCAATCTCTCTAGGTAATCTTGAAGATATTAGCAACCCATTACGGTTTACAATCGCAGAGCCAACAATTTCTCCAAAATTTTCTAATCTTTCAAGTTCTTTATTAAGTTTATTGATTATTATTGTATCATTGATTATCATATTGTTATAACTATTACTCTAAAGAATTTTGATTTTAACTATATAACTTAAAATTAGAAAATAAGGCAAATGTATTTAAAATTTTAGAATTGAGTTACTTATCTATAGAAACCTTTATTTCCATTAAAATGTCTATGTCTATTTCTCCAACTGGGGGTTCGAAGTTTAGCAGTTTTTCCAAATCCGCAATAAGCACAAAATCTTTTTCGACGATGGTAGGAATGTCTTCCACATCTTCTGCAAGTTTTATGAGATGCTGCTTTATTTTTCTTTCCCTTGCTTGGTGTTCCCTTTCCCATTTTCAATTACCTCTTCTTGATTATCCTTCGTCAACTTCTTCCCTATGCAATAACTTTTCTTCATCAGTATCAGCAAATATTAATTTTTCACGATCTTGAGCTACAAAGATTATTGAGGCGCCCCGAATCATTACTGTTCCTAAATCTTTACTTCGTTTTCCACCACGTCCAAAATAAATCTCCTTTGCATCTTTGACAATAAGATTCATATAATTATCGAACTTAGCAAGTTTACCGGTTAAGTAAGTATTCCAAATCTTTAACTTAATTCTTACTGATGGTTTTAAGATTGCTTTTGATAAAGTTCTATGAATGGTTTGCTGAGACATCTAAATGAAAACTCCTTAAAATTATTCTAAATATAAGGTTTAAATAGAAGGATTAAATAAATATTTTTTTAAATATTTCAAGATTTAGAAGTATAGGATTTTGGGATAATAATTGTCTAGGTGAAAAAATTATCGAAAAAATTGCATATTTTGATGCTTCCGTTGAAACCCCAGAAGAAATTATTATAGCTGCTGATATGGTTCCTGTTAGATTATTTGGAGATCCTACAATAGGAGTTGATAAAGCTAACGAGCATATCCCCCCAAATCATTGTATATGGGCGAAAAATATTTTAGAACAGGCAATTAAAGGGTTTAAAGATGAAATCAAAGGGGTTATCACTACGCATGGATGTGATTGTACTAATCGAGAGTTTGATATATGGTTAGAATGTATAGATCTTGAGTTTTTATTTTTCCTCAATGCTCCCTTGAAACGCAATGAAGCTGCTCTAAAATTTTTTATTGCTGATATGAAAGAATTAATTTATCAATTGGAAGAAGCTTTTAATGTGGATATAACATCAGAGAAAATTAGTGAAGCAATAAAAAAAATGAACCAAATTAGGGAAGTATTAAGAGAAATTTCTGAGTACAGAATAAAAATGATATTGAACGGTTCTGAATTTCATTCTTTAGTTAAGAGAGTGCAACAAATGGATAAAAATGAAGCTTTAGAGATGCTTTTATCTAGACTTGAAGCTTTAAAAACACAGAAACCACATTTAGATAAGAACTTAAAAAAAATCTTATTAACGGGTTCGGTAATAGATGATACAGAATTCATCAAGTTTCTCGAAAGTCTAGGGTTTCATATTGTAATTGATGATCTCTGCATAGGAACAAAATATTTTTGGAAAAATGTTAATGAAACTGAGGAACCTCTCAAGGCTTTGGCAGAGTATCATTTGAATAAGCCGATATATTCTACTAAATTTCCTTCTTATAAAAGATTTGAAAATATAAAAGATTTAGCTAAAAAATATAATGTTGATGGAGTCATAAATATTGCTCAGAAATTCTGTGAGCCAGTTTTATATGATCATCCCTATTTTAGTAAAAAGTTTAAAGAATTAGAAATTCCATATCTATTTGTTGAGATAGAATACAATAGAGAATCATATAAACAATTAATTACAAGATTTGAAGCATTTAAAGAAATAATTTAAAGGAGGGGAAAAAATGTCAGCAGTCAAGAAAACAGGAAAAATGCTAAACGCTACAAATAAATTAAAAAATGAGATGGGAAGACATTTCTTAGCTATTGAGCAAGCTTATAGAGATGGAAAACCTACCGCATGGGCAACAGCCGGGACGCCAGTTGAATTTTTGTATACTATGGACGTACAACCAATGTTACCAGAAAATTCAGCGACTATCTCAGCCGCCTTAAAGAAGTCTCAAGACTTCATAGAATTAGCAGAAGCAGAAGGATTTTCTTATGATTTATGTTCATACTTTAAAACGAACGTTGGTGCGGTATTGAGTCAGGCTGATATGAGCGTAGGTGGAACAAGAAAACCGACTTTTATGTTATCCAGTGATGTAATCTGTGATACTCACGTTAATTGGTTTCAAGTACAAGCAGAAAGACTAAATGTACCTCATTTTACCATAGATGTACCTCATGTTGTAAGTAATACAACTAATAGACAACGTGAGTACTTTAAGAAATATATAATTGAACAACTTTGGGAATTATTAGATTTTATAACAGAGGTAACTGGTCATGAATATAATCCTGAAAAGGGAAAAGAGGTTGCAAAAAATTCTTTTGAAATGGGGAAGGTCTGGCAAGATGTTTTTGAGTTAAGGAAAAATATCCCTTGTCCTGTATCTACAAGAGATACATTCGGCGGACTATTTCCTTTGTTTACAATGACTGGATTAAAATCTCCAATAAAATTATATAAACGAATGTATC
>JAEOTH010000124.1 GCA_016839915.1 Promethearchaeota archaeon | reverse complement strand
TCAATATCCTCCGGTTTATCGATTCCAAGCTCTTTCAAACTAGCCCGAATATCATACTCGCGGAAGTAGTAATATTTTTCCTTTTCACGCCTTTCGATAATCTTCATTTGTGCTTCAAAGCATTCAGCGCAAATTTTTATGGCTATTCAGCTAATTAAGAGTACTACCGAAATATATATAACAATAATTTGTGTAAATAATTAAAATTTTTTGTAAAACAAACTGTAATTGACATAGTACGTATCAGCATATAGAACATATAGACAATGTCCATACAAATATAACTATTGAATTTTATATAACCAATATAGTTTGTATTAGGAGAAGACGGAATTTTAAAGATCATTAATAATTTTTCTTAAAATTCAAATACGGGGTTTGAGTTTTATACAAATTTATAAAATTACTTTTAGTTAGTAGAAATTTTTTGAGGAATTTAATATGGCAGACCAAAATGAGCGAAATGAAAAGCAATTGAAAGGAACAGAGGAAAAATACAAGTTAATTTTGGAAAACGCCAATGATTTAATTACTATTATTAATGAGGATTTACAGTTTGAATATATTAATAAGAAACCATTTTTAAATATTTTAGGATATAATTATGATGAATTAATTGGAAAGAAAGGGATTGAATTTGTTCATCCAGAGGATCGTGATAAAATATTAAAGACATTTATTGAATCAAATAAACAATTTGAAGGTTCAATTGAAGCAAGAGTAAAGCACAAATTCGGACATTATATAACAACTGAAACTAATGGGAAAACTTTTATAGATAAAGATGGTAAACAAAAATTCTTTGTTATTTCAAGAGACATTACTAAACGTAAGAGAGAGGAAGAGACTATAATTGCAGAAAATAAAAAGCTACAAGAACTTAGCCAAATTAAAAGTGAATTAATCATGAGAGCCTCGCATGAGTTAAAAACCCCTTTAAGTTCAGTATATGCAGCTTCCCAGATTCTTTTAAATAATTTCAAAAATCAAATAGGAGAGAAGGCTTTAGGATTTTTAGAAATGATATATAGAGGAAGCCAGAAATTAAAGCAATTAATAGAAAACTTACTTGACATATCAAGATTTGAATCAGGTAACTTGAATTTAAACTTGCAGGTAGAAAACCTAGTTGAAATTATAATTGAATGTTGTACCGACTTAGAATATTGGGCGAATAAGAGGAATATTAAAATAAATCATGAACTTCCAAAAGAAATATTCTTAAGTATTGATAGAATTAGAATGGAGCAGGTAATCATAAACATTCTATCTAATGCAATAAAATATACCCCTCCTAAAGGTAATATCTATATAAAGATAAATGACAATAATCAATGGATAGATCTATCGATAAGAGACACAGGAATTGGAATAACTAAGAAAGAAGAAAATTTATTATTTCAAAAATTTGGAAAGATGCAAAGAATCAGTGAAGATTTAGATGTTGAGATTGAAGGATCAGGTTTAGGTTTATTTATATCTAAGGAAATTGTAGAACTCCATCATGGTAAGATTTTGGTAGAATCTAAAGGGAGGGGGAAGGGTTCAACTTTTATATTAAGATTACCAAAATCTATTTAAAATTTATTTTTCGAAATCTTTTTTTTTCTATTTTCAATTTTATTAGTATCTTTTATCATTACTCTTTAAATTCTTAGGAATTATATTTTTTTAAAATTGGAAATTATGGTGAATTGAATATTTTTTTAGAAAAACTCAATAACATTATCCCAGTTAGTTTATTCGGTTTATTTTCAATTACTGCGGGTATTTTTGGGGATATTATTGCATTTATTATGTTTCCTGCACAAGATTATAATTGTATGACTATGGCAGTAAGTACATTATGTTTAGGTCCTGGAGGTATCTTTTTTAATATAGGAAATATTGTTTCAGGAGTATTTGCTCTAATTTTTGTAAATTATCTCATAAGAACCTTCAGTCAGGAACAAATAAGTAAAAAACTAAAAAGATATGCTATAATTTTCGCAAATATTTCATGTATAAGTTTTATTATTTTAGGCGTTTTTTGTGGTTCTAACATAGTAATCCAATATTTACATGGTACTGCTGCTATAACCAGTTGGCTAACTGGATTTTCCTACATTACGTTTTATAATGTATTTATGCTAAAAGACCATAATTACTCGAAAATTATTGCCATTTTTGGTTTAATTATTTCTTTTCCTCTCTTATTGTTAATGATCCTCTTTTTCTTACATCTAATGCCAATTTTTAGATTTTTAATAATTGTTTTACCAACTTTAGAATGGATAAATACTATTTCCATAATTCTTTGGTATTTTTCTGTATCAACTTATATGACATATAAAGGAATTTAGTTTCGCAATATGTCTTTGATGATGTTTTGGAGTATTATAGAAATTTTTTTAAATTATAAAAAGTTGACAGATTATAATGAATAAGGGGAGCAATTTATTTGGAAGTATATTTGGAATTTTAGCATTCTTAATTGGATTTTTTGGAAATATAATATCGCTAATTTTAACTCCAGTATATAAAATGTGGCTTTCTTCAATTAGTATGCTTACTCTGTATCCCACTGGAATATATTTAAGAATTGGATTAATAATTTCTAATATTCTTGCAATTCCATTTATAATTTATCTTGGAATAGCTCAAAAAGACGAAAATGTAAATGAGAAAATCAGGAAATTTGTAATAGGGGCAGGAATTTTTTCGTGTGTATCAGCAATATTAACTGGAGTTGTGACAGGGACAAATCCAATTATTAGCACTTTACATGGTCTCTTCGCGCTTTTCAGTTGGATTGGTGGAGCAATAACTTGCTCAGGTTTTAGTTATTTATTGTTGAAGAATACAAAATTTACAAAGGGAATTACATATAGTGGTTTTATAGTAGCTGGGATTGTTATCGGATTTCTAGTGCCTTTTTTTATAACTAATTTTTGTAGTTATTTTCCAGATTTATGTTATTCATTTGGACAAATAGTATACACTATAATGCCTTTATGGGAGTGGGTAGTAGTTTTTTCCTTTCTATTCTGGTACCTATCTAACTCAGCTTATATGTTATATAAAAAGATTTAATAAATCCAGTGATGTATTCTATTCATTGAAAGTATATTTGTGATATTATAATGGAACAGTTAGAATTTCAAAAGAATATCAAAATTAATAGAAATGATGCTTTAATTATTGTTGATATACAATATGATTTTATACCAGGAGGATCTTTGCCTGTTGAGGAAGGGGATTTAATTATAACGGGTATTAATCTAATTGCTAATATTTTTAAAAAAAATAAAGCAAAAGTTGTTTTAACTCAAGATTGGCATCCACAAAATCATCTATCCTTTGCAAGTAATCATTCTGGAAAAACTCCTGGAGATGATTTTATTTCTGAGGATGGAGCAATAGGACCTATATTATGGCCAGATCATTGTGTACAAGGGACTAAAGGAGCTGAGTTTCATAAAGAATTAAAAGTTGATTTAGCAGATAAGATAATTAAAAAAGGAATGAATCCAAAAGTAGATAGCTATTCTGGATTTCAAGATAACGATAAAAAATCTGAAACTGGTTTAAGGGATTATTTAAAATCTAAAAATATCAATCGGATTTTTGTTTGTGGATTAGCTTTAGATTATTGTTGTTATTATACAGCAAAGGACGGATTTGATTTTGGATATAAAGTGTATTTTATAATTGATTTAACAAGAGGAGTTGGTTTACCGGAAGATAGTATAAAAATTGCCCTAAGGAATATGAAAGAAAAAGGTATAAAATTTGCAGAACAAAGTAGTTTTAAATCATAATAGTTTTTTTGTATCTTACTTTTCAAAATTATAATGAAAACTATCTTTCCCTATCATCACATCCTAATTGTGTGTTCAGTTAATACTGCCAGAAGTCGAATTGCAGAAGGTTTTTTAAAGGATTTCTTCTTAAAGTTAGGTTTACATGTCGATATAACATCTGGGGGGATAGCTTCAAATGCTCGAGACGGGATGTTGATTTCAATGGATGCTAAATTAGCTATGGAGGAAGTCGGGATTAAATTATCAGAAAATGCTTTATCATATGATCTGAAAAAACATCCAGAATTATTTGAGATGGCTGATCTGATTTTAACATTAACACATCAACATAAAACAGAAATTGATGCGTTTTTTAATACTAATAATAAAGAAATTTTAACAATAAAGGAGTTTGCGGGAGAACATGGAGATATTGATGATCCAAGTATGAAAGAGCTAGAAGGTTTTAGAAGTGCCCGTGATGAAATTATAGATTATTTAATGAAAGGACTAAATAAATATGAGTTGTAGAGAATGATTGCGTATATTATTCTTGCAATTTTACAAGGACTCTTGGAATGGCTTCCAATAAGCTCCAGTGGTCAAACTTTTATCGTATCAATGAATATCTTTGGACTCTCTCCCGAAGAGGCGTATAGTCTTGCAATATGGCTACATTTAGGCACAACATTGGCAGTACTATTAAAATTTAAGACCGATTTTATTAAGATCTTTAAATCTTTTAGGCCTAAGTCTTATTTGGCAGAAGAAATTGATATTAGAAAAAGAAATTGGTTAATATATGCAACGATCGGTACAGGGATTACAGCAGTACCACTCTATTTTATTTTTAAAATAATTATTTCAGGAGCATTTACTGGTTTTCAAGGAGATTTAATTACTCTAATCATTTCAGGGTTATTAGTTATTACGGGTATTATTTTACTTAAAACGAGAAAAATGTATGGTAAAAATACTATAAGTGATGTTCCGAAAGAAATTATCCCAAAAGATAGTTTTATTTCAGGACTTATTCAAGGTATATCAATTTTGCCTGGTATTTCCCGTTCTGGAGTCACAGTTTCAACAATATTATTAGAAAAATACAAACAGGATAATGCATTAAGATTAAGCTTTTTAATGTCAGTTCCTGTTGCATTTGCTTCTATTATCGTTGACATTGTTTTCGGTGGTTCTCAAATCCTAAATGTCTTAAATCCGTTAATTATTTTTATTAGTATTTTAATTAGTTTTATAGTGGGATATTTGACTATTGAGGTTTTGCTCTATATTGCTCAAAAGATTAGTTTTGGTTATTTTTGTATCATATATGGAGTTATCGCATACCTAATTATAGTTCCTTTCATGGTAGTTGCTTAAAGTGATGAAACATATTTTTGTATAAAATTTTTTAACTCATTTTCTATATTAGGAATTCCTTTAAAACTTGGAAAATCATTTAAATCTATAAGATAGTAGATATCTTGGTTAATTGGTTTAACTAGGTCAAATCCAAATATCTTAATATTTAATTCTTTAGATAAGATTTTTGACAATTTTACAATTTCTTCTGTGATTTCAAGTTTTTCCCTTTCAATTAAACTCACATCAATATGTTCAGGCTTTTTTCTTAAGAAAATATAAATTGGGTTTTCTCTTTTAATACCAAAGACTTTATCACCAATGACATATATTTTTCTCTCAATTCCATCACATTCAATGAATTTTTGTATATATACATCATAATATAAGAATTGTTGATATCTTTCACAGAATTTATCTACTTCTTCGATTTTTTGAACAAGGAAATTAAAGCGATTATATTTATCATGCTGATAATGACTTTTAATAACTATTGGTAATTTGAATAGAGCCCATTTTTTAAATCTATCTATGTCTGATAATGTTTGATTCCAGGAATTGGGAATTGAAAATTTAGTTAAAGCATCTTTATGTTCATATATAGTTTTCCTTAATTTATAATCGAGAGCAATTTTATTTTTACATAATAACACTGTATCCACATCATGAAGTGTTGGGATATTGTAAATCTTAGCATAATGTAATAAATCAATAGAACATTCATTTCTTATCTTTACAATAAGTAAATCAGTATTTCTAATGAGTTGAGGCATTTCAGATAGACAGAAAAATTCTTTAGTAGGATCATGGAGTGTTAAATCGAATTCTTTTATTTTTTTTAATTTAGTAATTAGCTTTTTAACCACTGCATGATCTTGTTTTGCTGAAAAAACGATTTTTTTTGTCATATTCTAGTATTTCATTTACGTTAGTTATAGATTAATTATTTTGAGTAGTTTGACTAATTTTGCCTTGATTAAAAATTCAATAAACATCTTATCTCTATTTTGTCAATATTATTAGTTTTTGTATTTAAGTCTTTTAAATCTTTACGGTATTTTAAAATAATTTAAATATAATCATTTTATTATGCTAAATATTATGGCGAATAATATTATTAATGTTGCCATTGTTGGAGTCGGTGACGTCTGCTCTGCTCTTGTCCAAGGCTGCCAGAATTATAAGAAAAATCCAGAAAAAGCAATGGGAATTCTCCCAGAAATTACTCAATATAGTTTGAATGACATCAATTTTGTTCTAGGAATCGATGTTAATTCAAATAAGGTAGGTAAAGATTTAAGTAAAGCAATTTTCGTAGAACCAAATTGTAATATGAGACTTTTTAAACCAGATCATTTAAATGCTCCAGTAATAAAAGGCCCTGTAATGGATGGATTAGACAGTAATATTAAAAATATAGTCCCTGTAGACGATAATCAAAAACCTGCGAATATTATTAATGAAATAAAAGATAGAAATATAGATGTTACGGTAATCTTATTGCCAACAGGGTCTCATGAAGCTGTAAAATTTTATGCCGTGAGTGCGCTTGAAGCAGGATCATGTGTTGTAAATGGAATGCCTTCATATGTAGTTAAGGATCCAGAAATAGTTAAAAAAGCTGAAGATTATGACCTTTCATTAATGGGCGATGATGTAAAATCACAAATTGGAGCGACCATCATTCATAGAACTTTAGCGAATCTTTTTCCAATGCGAGGAGCCATACTAGATAAGACTATTCAACTTGATTGGGGTGGCTCTAGTGATTTCTGTAATTTATTAACACCAATGCCAGATGGGTCATTGAGATATGAAGAAGGAAAACGTCAATCTAAAACTGAATCAGTAATTGCCAATCTCCAAAATCGAGATACAGTAGATTGTCAAATTTCTGCGGTAGATTATATTCCTTTTCTAAAGAATCAAAAAGAAGCATATATGAGACTAGAAGGAAGAGTCTTTGGTGGTGCACCTGTAAGGGTGGATATTACTATGTTCGTAGAAGATGGTAATAATTCAGCGGGAATTATAGTAGATTGCATTCGGATTAGTAAAATAGCAAAAGATAGAAATATTGGAGGTATTCTTCATTCAGCGTGTTCTTTCTTTGCAAAACATCCTCCTGAGCAACTCGATGATTTTATAGCTAAAAAAAGACTGTTAGAGTTTCTAGAAAATAAAAGAGACAGATGAATTATCTAATTTTCATTTTATCCTCTAGCTCTAGCAGGAGTTCTAATTAATTGTTGGTGTATAACAACTATATTATAGATATAGTCTGAAACTAGACTCACTGCTTCTGGTATACTTCTAAAACTCGGAAAATCATTTATATCAATAATATAAGGCGTTCCATCATTAGATAAAATATAATCGACTCCAAATATCGGCATACCAATTTTTCTCCCTAATCTTAAAATTCTTCTCTTCAATTGTTGATCAATAGGTACGCGGATATGAATTAATTCTAAAGGAGTTAAATTTTCATTTTCCTGTATTCTATTATGCGATGTGATGGATACAACCCAACGATCAATTACGTATATTTTATAAATGATATCAAAACTTCCTAAATAATTTTGGAAAAAAAGTTCATTTTCTTGATATCCTTTGACTAATTTATTGAATTGGACAACATTTTCTGCTATTCCAATAATTCTATCGTTTTTTGGCAGGTTCGGTATATTATGTGTATCTAATTTTATTATTACACAAGTACCATTAGAACAGGCATTTTGAGCATCCTTTATAGAATAAAAAGTCTTAGGTATACTTATCTTCTTTGCTCTTTGTTCAATAAACTTAGAAGTTTTTAATCTACTTTCACAAATTTCTACTGCTCTTAGGGTATTTAATAATGGAATATTAGGTGAAATCTCACGAATTGTTTTGTAAATTTCTTGATTTGATTTTTCAGAAGATAATTTAACAATTATTAATGAAATAGGGTACTTTTTTACTTGTTTTATAAAATATTTTGCATTAAATGTATTAGATTCTTTTTTTAATAAATTAATTATTGAGATATTATAGTTTTTAAAACAGAACTTTTTGATCTTATCGAATATTTCGAGATCACGATTACAAATAGAGCCTATGTAGATTCTACTAAGCTTATTTGACACCCAAAAAACCCTATTTTTTTGATAGATTATGAATAAATTAAGATATATAAATATAATGATTTTATAACAGAATATTTGTGACTTTATATTATAGATTTGATGATTCTAAGAATAATGAAATAGCTTCAGAATTTTTATCAATTTTATTTATATTATTTATTTAATTAATATCAAAAAGAGTATAATTTTTCTTTTAAACAAGCTTCTCAGGTTAAAAATTGAAAAAAGTAGGCATTATAATTGATAATTATCACTTAAAGTATAAAGTTACAGATTTCTTAAAGTATTTAAGGTCTAAAGCAGATGTAAGAATATATATACAAGAGTCTTTTCTTTTAGATAGTGATAATATAAATTTCGACGAAGATTTATTCTTTACTAAGGCGAAGGGAGATTTGGTCTTATCTTTTATTAAGTCTCTTGAAGAACAAACTTCTATTCCAGTGATAAATTCTTATAAAGGCACATGGTTAGCAATCAATCGGTTTCTAAATAGTATTTATTTAAAAAAAGCGGGTATCCCTATTCCAGATTTTTCTTTAAATCCTAAAGGAATTGTTCCGCCATTTAGGGATTACATTATAAAAAATATTATAGATCAAAAAAATTATAAATTTAAACCAATTGTACATAAAGAAAATGGACGATTAATAGTAGCTGATGAGAGAGCAATAAATGAAGTTGAAAAAACTGATCCGAAATATAATTATCTTTATTATCAAAAATTTATTAAAAGTAAATGGGAATATAAGATCTATGGGATTGGGGATGATATTTACTTTTTTAAACAATTACCAATACTTGTAAATCCCAATAAGATGGAATCAAGAAGAGAAATTGATGAGATTTCTGAACTAAAAGAATTTTGTTATAAGGCAATGGAAGTAATGGATTTAAAAGTGACTTCATTAGATTTTCTAAAATCAAAAGAGCAATTCTTTCTAACTGATATAAATTGTACTCCAAATTTTAATTATATTAAAGATGGCCATAAAATTGTGGCTGATTTTTTATTAAATCAAACAAAAAAATGAATTATCTAAGGAAAATGGATGTTGGAATATTATCGAAAAGAAAAACTATGATGGCGAAAAAGTTAAAGGATTGCTTAGAAAGTAAAGGATTTACAGCTTCAATCTACACACTAGAGAATTTGATTATAAATGAAACTCTTCTAAATAAAGATTTCTTTATATTAAAATCAAAAAGTCTATTTTTTTTGTACGCAGGTTATTTCTTGGAAGCAAATAATATTCCAGTTATACCAAAACCTCAAATATCATTTTTACAGAAAAATCGAATACAATCGCATTTCTTAATGAAAAGAATAGGTTTATTAACTCCAGAAATATATTTAGGTACTGCGGATACATTTAAGAATCAATTAGATTTAAAGTATTTTCCGTTTATTTTAAAGCCAATAATGGGTTCAGGCAGTAAAGGAGTTAGAATTATTAAAACACATAAAGATTTAAAATCAGAGAGTAATTCAATATTATACTTAGAAAGGTATATTAAAGGTATTCATTATAATGTTTATTTTATTGATAATGAAATCTGTACTTTAATTAAACCTCCTTTAGCAGATGAACATGTTGATATGAAAAAAATTGAAACTCCGGATGATATTAGTGCTGTAATTAAAAAATGGAAGAATTATTTTAACGGGGATTTATTATTTGGGCATTTGGATATTGTTCGAGAAGACTCTAGTAATAAATTGTATATTGTTGATCCTGGTTCATTTCCAGAATTTACTAATTGGAAATGCAAAAGTTCACCCGCAGAAACTATATGCAATCTAATAATAAATGAGTATGAAAAAATACAAAGAAACAGTAATAATAATTAAGCTTTTTACATTAGTGTATTTTAAAATGAGTACTCAAAAACAACTAGAAAAATCTAAAATTTATGGTGAAAAACAGAAAGTCAGATTATATAAAATTAAACACTTTATTTTTGATTTTGGGGGAGTTTTTATTGAAAAAACCTTTGTATTAAAGAATGTACTCGATATACTCGAAGCAGATTTAAACATATCTATGCCTCGTGATGAGAATTCATATATTAGAAAAATTAAAAGGGGCTTAAGTTCTGGAAGAATTTCTACCCAAGAATTTTTACAGAAAATTTTTGAAAAATATTATTATCCTTTTCAAAAAAATGATAGAGCATTACCTCCAAAAAAAGTAAATGCTGCATATTATGAGGAGTTATGGTTTGATTTATATTCTCAAGTAACAAATATTTCGTCTGAAATGGCAGAAATAATAGAGCGTTTACATCAAGCTGACTATACAGTGAGTCTGATGTCTAATACTCATGATATACATGCTAAATCGAACTTATTACGAGGGTTTTATGATATTTTTGATAATATTTTCTTATCCAATGAAATTGGTTTTATTAAACCAGATATGGACAAATATAAGTATGTTCTAAAAAAATTAGATACAAAACCTAAAAGATGTATCTTTATCGATGATAAAATTCAGAATTTAGTTCCAGCTAGAGAACTGGGAATTATCGTAATCAGATTTGAATCATTTGAAAAGTTTAAAGAACAATTAAATGAATTAGGAATTGGTAATATTAGCAGAGATCTAAGATATAAAATAAAGAAGAGATATAAGAAATATAAAAAATCAAAAAAGGAATATAAAAAAGCTAAAAGGGAATATAAGAAAGCTAAAAAAGACTATTTAAAAAAGAAACGGAAATCTCTAAAAAGAAGATTGGAATTTCAACGAAAACATTCTCTTTATCGTAAGAAAAAGGTAGAATACCAGAAAGAGAAGGAGAAAAAAAAGCAAGAACTTGAAACTAAACTTCGAATAACATAAGTTTTGTCAAAATAATAGTATTATTCAGATTCTTCTTTATTTTCTTGTTCTTTGTTTAATTCCTCAACCTTTTTCATAACTGATTCAGATGGAGTTGTAGGTATTGGTATTTTTTCATAGATTTCTATGAATTTTATATCATCAATTTCATCTCCCATATGAGTCTGGAGATCCATTGCAAGACCAAATTTAATATATGTTAAATTCTGAAAAAGGAACATTTTAGGAATGCTTATCTCAAGAGTTTTACTCTTTGGAAGATAATTAACTTGAAAATCGGTAACATTTTCAGATGGAATTCCCTTACTAATCATAAAATATTCTATTTTTTCATTGAAATCTTCTATTTTATCTATAATTTCTAAATTATAATCAATATTTTGTCCTGCTAGAGGGTGATTATAATCGACAATAACTCTTCCTTGTACAATATTGGTTACTGTTCCTCTCTGTGTTTGTCCTTGAGATTGTTTAACGAATTCTTTTCCAATTTCAGGATTTTTTCCTTCATTTAACCTTCTGAATTTCGCTATACCTATTCTTTCAATTTTTTGAGGATCACGTTTTCCAAAAGCTTTGGTAGGGGGGATCCTAACAGATTTTTTCTCAAAAAAATTCATTTCTTTAAGAGTCTCTGTAAGACCTTCATTCACAAATCCTGATTTTCCTACAATAACGAAATCTGGAGCATAATATCCCTGTTTTGCCCTATTTTCATCGTAGATACCAGCTTTTTTTGCATCCTCCTCAGAAGAAACTCTAAAAATTTTACCCTTTTGCGTTCGGGCAGTTATTTTTACTAGAATGAAATCTCCTTCTCCTACTTTTTTCCCCTGTAATTTTGTTTTTTTCTCTTCTAATTTTTTAATTTCTTCTTGGATTTTCTTTTTATCTTCTTCTTCGCTTTCAGTTGAAGCTTTTACTCCTTCTTTAGTCTGTTGCTGTATTAGTTCTTTTGCACTATCAATTATTTTTTCAGCAGTAGCCTTACCAATTCCTTTTAACTCAGTTAAGTCTTCTACCTTCGAGCTTGCTAATTTTTCAACAGAATTTATTCCCGCTTCCTTTAATGTGTCAACTTTTTTGCCAAGTCCTTTGACATCTTCTAATTTTAGAGACATTTCAACTCAGTCATTTTTAATTTAAAAAGTAGGATCGTAAAAAGTTAAGTTCTAAAATATATGATTGCTTATAGATTTTTCTACACTATTGAATTCCTTATTACTCTTGCTCAAAATCTATTACATTCTTGCATTAAAGTATAGATTGTGTGAATAGTAATAATTAAATAATTCAGTGAGATTTATAATATTCATGAGTGGGAAATTTTTTAAAGTTAGAAATTATGATGATACAGTTGATTTTTCTATTATATTAGAGTTGTACAATGAAATGTCTAAACATCTAAATCCCGCAGCTATAGAAATTACTGAAGATTATGCCTCAGTGATTTTGGGTACCAATCCTAATTTACAGCAAAACACTCTGATCTTTGGAAAAGAGCAAAATGATATTCTTGGTTTTGCTAGCATAATACAACTTCCATTTTACAAGGAAGAATGGTTTGTAATTTATGGTATCAAACTAGAATTTCTTAAATCAGAGCTTCCTGGAGAGTTAATTGAGGCCATCTTGAATCTTGGAAAAAAAAACAATATTCCAGAACTTTATATTCAAACATCTGGAGATCTATCAAAACTTTTTGATGATAAATTGGAGAACCTAGGTTTCAAACCAATTCATTTTTATTTTACTATGATTTTAGATGATTTTGATCTGTTTATCCCTCCAGATCCACCACAAGGAATTGTAGTTCATAGTACAGAGAAGATTGAGGCCATTAGTAGTATAGTTACAGTGGTTAACAAAGCTTTTGAAGATTCTTTTCTTTGGGCTGAGCTAAGACCAAGAAAATGGAAAAAATCCCTTAACGCATTAAAGAAAAATCATATTATGGAGTATGCAATCGCCTATGAAAATACAAAGGTTGTAGGATTTTGTAATAGTTATTTCAATCCTAATCAGAAGCTCATTGGTACAATTAATACTTTAGGTATTCTTCCTAGTTATCAACACCGTGGAATTGGAAGTGCTCTTTTTGCTTCTAGAGTTGAATTTCTCCGAGATAAAGGATGTAAAAAAATTAATTTACCAGTTGATGCAAAGAATGAAAGGGCTTTAAAACTCTATGAAAAATTTGGATTTCATCTGAAGAGAAATTTAACAGAGAAAACGTATCAGCTTATATAAATTAAGAAACTGGTTTCCAAAGAATTCCCAATTTTTCAGCATAATCTCTGACTTCTTGTATTTCATGTGATGTTGGTCTCCGATTAATTTCTTCATAGTTAAATGCCTTATATTGAGGTCTATATTGACCCATGATGTTCATTACAGCCTCGGGGAGTTCTTTAGCAACATAGTCTAATATAGGTTTACTACAACATTCAATATGGTTTGGCATAACTAAGTGTCTAATACAGATTTCACCACTTCCCTCTTCATGGACTCTTTTATGATTTCTAGCCACTACATCAAAATAATTATCAACGCCAGAATATTTTTTTCCACATTCATTATTACCATATTTAAAGTCAGGTAGCCAAAAATCCATAAAATCTATTATTAATGATAAAGATTTGTCAGTTAAAAAAAAATTTGAATTCCATAACTGACAGATATTAGATTTTTGAAATTTTAAACTCCCTATAATAGTGTGAATATTTGGAATCGGATCTCCTCCGACGTAGTTTATATTTATTGCCCCCCGATCAACTAATTTTTCAGCTATTGCAGCTAATTGGTTGGGATTAACTTTTTGTGCAATATTTTCGATTTCTTTCTTGCCCTTCCATGCTTGAGAAATATCATAATTTTGGCAAAATACACATCCAAAATTGCACCCTTGGAAAAAGATAGTACCACTTGGAATTAACACAGGTTCTTCACCCATATGAAGAAAGGCAGAAGAAATATATGAGTCTTTAGAGATCAAACAGAAACCTTCTTTCCCATCAATTCTATTAACTTCACATTGACGTTCACAAAAAATACACTTTTCAAGATATTTAATTGCTAGAGTTTCTGCTAACTGAATATAAGAATTAGAAGAAGTCTTGCGATTTTTAAGTTCTTCTATATCCTTTTCTAATAATTCATTGAATTCAAAAGATTTTTCTTTTAGAAGTTTTTCAAGATCTTTTAATGAATCATTAGAGTTATATACACATTCTATAGTTTTAGCAATCAGATATCTTGCTACTTGAGTTCCATCAATTATACCTCTATATTTAGAAAAACGCCTAAGAATTTCCTCTTCATTCCAGACAGAAACAGAATCAGACCGAAGAATTCTAAAAACCATAATGACTAAGATATTTCTTTTATTTTATAATATGTATCAAGGAAATATAAAAATATTAGCCTTGGTCCTTTAGTTATGGATGGAAATACCACCAATGAAAATTTTAAATTATCAATATAGAGTAGAAATTTTATTTTATATAGGTTTTATATAGACTTTAGCTTTTTTATATGAAAGCTAACGCTCAAAAGATAGCCATTCAATAACATTTGTTAAGAACTTAAGATTATCTGCAGCATCCACGCCGTAATCATTCCCTTCAATCAGCCAATCAGAGGATCCAACGGTTACACATCTTCCTTCAAAAAATTCAGAAACAACACAAATTGGGACAGGACCAATTGTGTCTGTATCATCATCAACAAAATATTTGAATTCTGCTTTTTCAGAAGTTACAATTATATCATCTACATCTTCTTCTGAAATAGTAAAAAAGGTGCAGTTAGGAAACATTACTTCAGTAATACCTTCTGTTATAGGATGGTTAAACAATTCTGTAACTAAAACATTTTTTTTTTTACTAAGAAATTTGAAGGTGTTTCTTGAATTATACCATTCCAAAATCTTCGAACACCAGTAAGTTTATACAAAACTCTAAGTGAACCATATTTCATTGGGATATCTTTATCCCCACCTTCTCCACTAGTTAATAGGAGCCCTCCACCTTCTCCGATAAATTTCTTAATTGCTTTTAACTCCTCTTGAGTAAATTTATCTTTCTTTCCATCTTTAGAATGTTGAACATTTCCAATGAATAAAATATCAAAATCTTCAAGCATATCAAATTCAATAGGCCCTTCATTTTTATCGATATAACTGATTTCATAATCATCTTCGCCGAGGCTGAACTCTGGAAACTCTTCTAATTTTTCTTTATGTGATAAATCTACTATGATTTCATAAGGAATTTTTATGCACCGTTATACTTTTATTTTACATTAATCAATATCGATTTTGACTGATAATTCCAAGATCTATTAAGAGATAATCCTTCTAATTTAAGATTATTTACTTTAATTTGATAAAATTATGCTATTACTATTATTAAATATTTTCTTTTAAATTTTTTTAAAAGAAAATTGTTAAAGAGAAAACTTTAATAGGAAGAGAGTAAGTTTTTTGGTTATTACTAATAAAAGAATCTTATATTGGTATAAATTCTCGGTCAGCGGGTTTATCTTTATATATTACACCTATATCAATTCCATTACCACTTGCCATATCTCTTATTATTGAGGATGTAACTGCTTTTTTTACAATTTCTTTCCCTTCATTAATAGATAAGTTGTCTTTATATTTTGCTTCTAAAACACCGTATGAAAAATTTTGCCCAGATCCTACGCTACAATAACTTTGTGGCAAGATTGAACCATAGGCACTAATATTCAATAGGGAAGGACCTTCTTCCTCAGTAACTCCACCTAGCATGAGTCCTACTTGAAAAGGAAACAATTTATTTTGATATAATATATTTGATAACATCTTTCCAGCAGATTTAATCATCATGGGTTTATCATCATGTGCTAATTGATATATAGTTGTTTCAGCTTTTAATATATCTACAAGATACTGAGTATCCGCTACTCCTCCAGCTGTGGTCATCCAAAGATGTTCTTGAATTTCGTATAATTTTTCAGATATTTTACTTGCAATAAAATATGCCATTGTGGCTCTTTTGTCAGTTCCGAAGATTACAGCATCTTTACATACTAATCCTACTGTAGTTGTGCCCGTTTTTAAGGTATGAGCATCATCTTTTTGAAATTTTGAAGAAAGGTTTTCCGAATTCTTCATGAAATGAGAGTTTTTTGGCTTTATTAATTCTTCTTTTCTCATAATTTCATTAAAGAACTCTTATTTTTATAATTTTTTTTAATTATTTATTAATCTCTAATTGATTATGTATTAATTTTTTCAAGAATTAATAAGTATTAATTTTAAGGTTTAGGAATTAAAATGTATGATGTTGTAATCTCTGGAGCTGGACCTGCAGGTTCAAAATGTGCTGAAATTTTAGCTAAAAGTGGGTTTAAAGTTGCTTTAATTGAAAAAGATGCAAATTGGCGCAAACCTTGTGGTGGAGCAGTAAATTCAAGGATTTTTAAATATTATCCTCAATTACGAAAGCTCAATTTTCATCGCATCAATAAAATGACGATATATTCTGCTGACTATCATAAATTCGGATATAAGTGGAAAGAAGCCAGGGATTATTCGATAAATGTTGATCGATTAGAATTTGATAATGTTTTAAGAAATATAGCCGTTGATGCGGGTGCCGAATTATTTGATAAGAATATATCTTATGATTTTGTAATTAAAAATAATCAAAAAATTGGTGTAAAAACAAAATCATCCTCAGGGATACAAGAATATAGAGCTAAAATTATTGTTATAGCAGATGGAATGAGTTCAAAATTAGCAATAAAATCAGGGTTTAAAAAAAAATGGAAAATAGAAGATATAATGCTTGCAAAAAGCATGATTATGGAAGGCGAAAACAATATTGACAAGGATACAATATCCCTTTTTTTTAAACCATTTAAAGGGTATGGCTGGTTATTTCCCTTAGAAGAGAATAAATTTAACATAGGATTTGGCACGATGGGAGAAGATAACTTAAAATACAATCTGAATCAGATACATAATGAATTTATAAATGACCCAAACATCAAGAAATTTATCCCTAAAAGCAACTTTAAGAAGATATGGGAAGGTGCTTATCCAATTCCAGGTTTAGGAGTTTCAGAAAAAAGCTTATACGGGGATAATATAATGTTTATTGGAGACACTGCGGGTTTTGTTAATCCAATCAGTGGAGAAGGGATATGTCCAAGTATCGCATCTGGAAAAGCAGCTGCAGAAACTGCAATTAATGCATTGGAAAGTGATGAAATATCAGCACAATCTTTAAGAAATTATAAACTTCATCCAACAATTAGGAAAATTGCAAGAAGTTATAAATTAACACTTTCTTTACTTGATTTCTGTTTTGAAAATGAAGGACAGAATTTTTCAAAAATGTGTAAAATGGCAGAGAGTGACGACAATTTTAGAGAAAGCATAGTGAATATGTTTCTTTTTAGTAAAGCTCCACCAAAAGATTTCATCTTAAAATTAAATTCTGAAAATTAGGAGTATTTTAAAAATACTTTTATATTATTTTTGAATTTAAATTCTTAAATGGCTGAGTTAATAGGATTCATTTTAACTTTTGATGCTATATTCACATGGGCAGGTGCTAGTTTAGTTTATAAATGGGGTCTAGAAAAAACTCAACCTAAAGCTAATTTATTTTTTAGATTGTGTTGTACTAGTCTTGGAACATTTATATTCTCATTAATTTTTGGAAATTATTTTTTTCTTAACACTTTTAATTCACAAAATTTAATTGCTTTTATAATAGCTTGTCTTATATCTGGTTTAAGCGTCACAATAGGAGATTTACTTTATTATATGTCATTAAAGAAGCTAGATGCTTCGCGAACTTATCCACTAGTCCAACTCTCTCTGATTTTTGTTATTTTCTTTTCAATAATATTTTTTGGTGAAAACATTTCCCTTTCAATTTTGTTAGGAGGTGGTCTAATTCTTTCGAGCGTTTTTATTTTAAGTTCCAAAGATAAATCTGAAAAAACAGATGAAAAGCGAAGTATAAAAGAAAGAGTTTCAGAAGATTTGATTATAGGCGTATTATTAGCAATTGCAACCGCATTTTTTTGGGCACTAGCTTATATCTCATTTAACCAAGCTAGTTTAATATCTGGAGATGTATTTGTATCTAATTTCTTTAGAGTAATTTTTGGTATGGCAGCGATAGCAGTATTAGGGATTTATCAGAAAGAATATTATGGTGGATTTAAAAAGGAAAATAAGAAAAATCTGAAATATTTTGTATACATTGGACTGGCAGGTATATTATCTTTAGGTTTTGCTGATGCAATTTATATAAAAGCTGCAGAAATTAATGGATTAGTATTAACATCAACATTTACAGCCAATACTCCGATGATCCAACAAATTCTTTCAATATTAATTTTAAAAGAAAAGTTCCGTAAAAGGTTTTTAGTTGCTGTGATATTAATTACAATTGGAAATTATATTATTATATTCTGGTAACTTTTCATATACATTCTTCACAATACCTTAATTTTCAAAAAAGATAATTTTAATTTAATATTTTGAATAATAAGTCTGATTAATAGAAACAATTTAAAAAAAAATAGACAATTATATAATTTATAAAAATAATTATAGAGTGATTATTATGATGCTAGAAGATTTCATGGATAAAAACAAAATTCGCGCTGATGATTATATTACTATTTTATTCTTAATTAATTATTTAGTCTTTGCTCTATTCTTTAGAATGGAAGCATTTTTATCTATCATAATCTATCCCTTTGCAGCTTTAACTATTACTGGTGTTTTAAAGATTATTAGTGCTTTTAATAAAAGAAATACTGAAGGGAGCAATATAAATAAGGTTTTATTTGGAGTTATTGCTATAATTTTTTCAGTATTATTCTTATTTCTCATATTAGTACAACCTAATATTACTCCAAATATTATTATCTCTTTAATTTCATTTCCTTTAATGGTAGTAGGTTATGCAGGAATCATAAAAGGAATATTAGTGGATATTTATTCAGTAAAACACCGAATAATCAGTATAATTGTCGGAACATCTACAACTATAGTTTGTTTATTAGGTTTCTTTTCTGTCATAAATAATTTCTTGTTAAATATTGCTGCTCTTTCACTAGTTTTTTTATTCACAATCCTAAGTAGGGCAGCATTATATTTAAGCGAATATGGTTTATCATTAATAAATTTTAAGAACTTTAAGCTTTTTCTGTATATTATTTCTGATTATTTAATTTATATAGATAGAAATGGAAATATTGTACTAAGCAAAATAGAATAAAAAAGGGAATTAATGATACTCAAGACTATTAAATCTCTTTATGTGATTATCTTTAAAAAATAATAAGAATTATATCAAATCCTTCTACTTAATTATTGTATTACATTCAAAATTATAATTGTTCAATAAAATGATTTAATTATGCCAGATATACATTTTGATAAAGAAAAAGGTTCACATTTGAAGTTGTTTACTCCTGGACCTGTTCATGTTCCTGAGAGATTACTCAAGGAAATGGCAAAACCAAATGATACTCATAGATCTAAACCTTACTCAGAAATGCATCAAATGGCGGCGGAAGGCCTTCAAAAGCTATTGTATACTAAAAATGAGTGTCTTATTTTTACATCAAGTGCAACGGGGATCATGGAAGCTTGTGTGAGAAATTTATTGAAGGATGATGAAAAAGGATTATTTTTTTCTATTGGAGCTTTTGGAGATCGATGGTACGATATAGGAGTCTCAAATGGAAAAATATCTATTAAGGAGGGCGTGGAATGGGGGAAAGCAATAACTTCAGATGTTGCTCAAGATGCTTTAAATAAAGATAACTATTCTGTTGTTTTTATCCAAGCAAACGAAACCTCCACGGGTGTATATAATCCTATTGAAGAAGTTGCACCAGTAATAAAGGATTCAGGCGCTTTATTATGTGTAGACGCCACATCTTCAATGGCAGGAGTTAAAATAGAAGTTGATAAATTAGCTATTGATGTCTGTTTAGCTTCTGTACAAAAATGTTTTGCTTTACCACCTGGACTTGCTGTTTGTTCTATTTCTGAAGCAGCAATTGAAAAAGCAAAACAAGTTAAAAATCGAGGTCTTTATTTTAATTTTATTGATTTGCATAAAAGGCATGTAGCTAAATATCAGACCCCTACTACACCACCTATACCTCAGATAAGAGGTTTAACTGCACAATTAGATTATATTCTTAATAAAGAGGGTTTAGAGAAACGATTTGAAAGACATGAACAACTTGGAACCCACACACGTAAGTGGGTAGAAGATATCAATCTTGAAATGTTTCCTGAAAAGGGATATGAGTCAAATACTGTTTCTACAATAAGTAATTCATTAGATCTTGATATTTCCAAAATGGTTTCTTTACTTCTAGAAAAAGGTTACCGTATTGTGAATGGGTATGGACAACTTGTAAATAAAACATTCCGAATTGGTCATATGGGTGAAATCCAAATCAAAGACCTTGAAAAAATGCTAAAAGTATTAGCAGATATTATATTTGAAATAAAATAAACGCAGAAAGAATTAAATTATCTTTAAATTTTATTTTATTCTTTTTTTATTTGAACAGTCTTTAAATTGAAAAAGAGCAAAAACTCTTTAAAGAGTTAAAAACTAAAAAGTTTATTCAATCTAAATAAAATCAGTCCATGTGATATATTTGAAAATACTAATCAGTGATAAACTTCAAGATAAGGGTATTAAAATATTTGAAGATAACGGATTTGAAGTGTTTAAAAAGTTTAAAATAACCAAAGATGAATTAAAAGAAGAAATTGGAGAATATGATGGTATTGTCGTTCGATCAAGGACGAAGTTAACTGCAGATATTTTAGAAAATGCCACAAATCTCAAAGTAATAGGGAGAGCAGGTGTAGGATTGGATAACGTGGATCGAGAAAAAGCCTCAGAAATGAATATAAAAGTCATAAATACTCCTGAAGCGCCCGCAGTGTCAGTTGCTGAATTTGCATTAGGGTTAATGCTAACACTTGCAAGAAAAATATCCTATGCAGATCGTACGACACACGAAGGTAATTGGAATAAAAGTGATTGCCTAGGATATACATTAAATGCAAAAAAACTAGGGTTAATAGGTTTTGGAAACATAGCAAAGCATTTGGCAAAAATTACAATCGCAATAGGAATGGATGTTGGAGTTTATTCTAGGTTTAGCAAAGGTCAAGCAGCTATTGATGAGGCTAAAGAAATTGGATGTTCAATTTATTCTTCAGTTGAAGAGTTATTAAAAGAAGCTCAAGTTATCTCTTTACATCTCCCTTCTTCACCCCAAACGATAAATATCATCAATGAAGAGCGGATTAAATTCATGAGAAAAGATGCAATACTTATTAACACCGCAAGAGGTAATTTAATTGATGAAAAAGCATTATTAAAGGCTTTAAAAAATAAAGATATTGCTGGAGCCGCCCTTGATGTATACCATGAAGAACCGCTAAAAAATCAAGAATTAATTAATTGGAATGAGAATCTTATCCTCACCCCTCACATAGCTTCCCAAAGTATTGAAAACCAGACTGCTGCAGCTACGATGGTTGCAGAAAAAATATCAAATTTTCTAAAAAGCAAATAAATTTTTTTTTTTAATTACTTTTGTTTATATTTCTTTTAGGTCGTGTAAAACTAATCCCGAGAGAACTTTTGGATCGAACCAAGTGCTTTTTGGAGGCATTACTCCTCCTTTATCTGCGATTAATTCTAAATCTTTAATATCTACTGGATATAAATTAACAAATAGATCATTTCCTTTGTTTATAACATACTTTTCCATTTCTTTAGGATCTTGTATACCTCCTACAAAGAAAATGTTCTCGTCGGAACGGGGATCTTTAATACCTAAAATAGGTTCTAGAACTTTATCTTGAAGAATAGCCACATCTAAGCTATCTCGTTTAGATTTAAAGTTTTTATTTTTAACTATGAGTTTATACCATTGGCCCTTTAAACATATTGCTAATTCATTTTTTTTCTCAGAGTTGAACGCTTTCTTCATAGAAATTATTTCAAAATCGTTTTCTAATCTTTCTAAGAATTCTTTTTCGGTTAAAGGTAATTTTTTAATTACTCGATTATAGGGTAAAATTCGTATCTGATCATCAGAGGCTACATAGGACAATAAATATTGCCAAGGTGATTCTGATTCCTTTACGGTATTAAGGTTTTTCAGCTGCAATTTACGGAATTCTGCGGCGCTTGCAGCTCTGTGATGTCCGTCAGCAATGTAAATTTTCTCATTCTTAAATAATTTTTTTAGTTTTTGAATAATTTTCGGATCATTTTCTTGCCAAATTAAATGTCGATACCCGTATTTCTCAAAATCGAATTTTGGTTGTTTTTGTTTGATTCTTTCTATGAGATCATTAATTTTTTTGTTTGATTGAAATACAGTCCAAACGAGGCCAGTAGCGACTTTTGATGCTACAATATGGTTTGTTCGATCTTTAAGTGGTTTTTCTCTTGTATGCTCATGTTTTACAATATTATCATTTTCATAATCCTGAAGCGCCACTCCCATTATCATACCTTGATGAGTAAATTGAGGAGATTCCTGCCGATATACAAAAATACTAGGAAATTTTTCTCTTTTGATGATCTTTCTCTCTTTAAAGTTTCTATATGCTATAGCAGCATTTTGGTATATTTCATCACCCTCTCCCTCAGGTAAAATTAGATGTATTAAGGAATCAACATTTTTTTTTAATTCTTGTTCTTCATCTTTGTCAATTATATCATATGGATTAGTACAGAATTCTTTTGGAGAAATCGGGAGATATGGTTTTAGGGCAGTTATCATTACCATAATATTATTTAAAAGCTTCTAGGATATATATTAATTTCTAAATTTAAATATCTTAAAAATCCCCCTCCACAGACAATTTTCGAAAATTATTTAAAACTAATCTTTCTTAATTGTTACAAGTTCTATTTAAAAAGTTTAATAAATATTTCATCTAAATAAATATCAAATTTTGGAGTAATCTAATAATGCCTAAAGACCTAAGGAAAAAATTGGACAGTATCGAATCCAGTGAAAAAGAGATGGCGACTTTACAGTCAAAAGTTGACAAATTAACGGCATTAACAGCCCGTCAAAAAGCTATAATTAGTGAACAAGAGGGGATCATAGAAGAACAAAAAGGAAAGCTTTCTAAAATGACAGATATCCCTGAGGATATTCTTGAACTTAAAGAATTAATCGGGGAGCAACGCCAACTCATCAATGAAAAGGAACTTGAATTAGAATATGCTAAAGGTGAAGTTGCCCAATCCCAAAAAGAATTGGAATTAGTTAAAAAACAAATTGTACCTACTCAAAGTAAATTAGAGGAAGCTTATGAAACAATGGGAAATTTAAGAACAGAATTAGCTGAAAAAAATTCTGAATTGATTTTAAAAACTCAACAATTAAAAAGCTTGGAAACTAAAATACAAGAATTAGAAGCATTTACTGACAAATTCAAAGAAGAACAAGTAAAAATAGTTAAAGAATTAGAAGAAAAACATAGAAAGGAATCATTAGAATTAAAAGAGGAAATTAACAAGCTTGATACCTTTTTAATGGATAGTAAGCTAACTTCTACTGAAAAAACTTCTGAAGCAAAAGATTTTGCTTCTCGATTCGAAAGCATGAGATCAAATTATGATGATTTAATTAATAAAGTGGGAGAATTAAGTGATAAAAACCGAGATGCTAATCGAGAAATTGAAGATCTAAATAAAAAACTTAAAGAATTGAAGAATCTTCAAAAAGATAATATTGATAAAATAAATTATTATGATAAATTGAAGCCAATCATGGAAAAAGAACCTCTCTTTAAAACTTTCTTAATTATTGAAAATGTAGGGGGCATTACATTAGAAGATCTTAAAAATGCTCTTGGTATTCCAATTGTTACTGTAAAAAAGAATATTCAAACTCTTGAAAGTATTGGTCTTCTCGAGACTAATGATATAGGAAAAATAGTTGTAAAACACGTAGAAGATTTTTAGGTATTCTAATTTATCTTTTTAGTTAATAAGTTCGCATTCTCTAGTAAAATCAAAAATGTTTAAATCTTTGCGAGCTGATCATATAATCTTGGAAGTACTTTTTTGAAAGTGTCATCTGGGATTTTTTCAAGTATTTCAGCTGCAATTGTTTTTAAAATCTCTCGATATCTACCTGGTTTTTCGTCTCTTCGTAAAATAAGCGCAACAACATAGTTTTCTACAGAAATAAAATCTGTGCCAACTCCAGAGAAGAAGGATACAACTTTGTTATTCTTCAACGCTATACTAGCGAAGCCAGGTTTAAGACTTTGATACCTATGTGAAGAATAGACCTGTGTAAGCAGGTTACTTGTTATTTTTAATGTATCTGGATAAAAACCTTCATTAATTGGACCAATTTCATTATCCCATCGGATTACAAGAATACCTACTGGCATGATCTTATACCATTTAATTTAACTGTTTGAAGACAATTGTAGACTTTGTAGAATAATACTTATGTTATTATTTTAATATCTTACTTTTATTTATTTCTTTTTATTTTTATGAATATCTTATCTAACCATTAATACAAATCAAATCCCTAATATAAATTAAGCTAAGAAAAAATTTAAATTAAAATTATAACTTTGTTTTATTGTTACCCTTAAAAGCCTAGATTTGCATTTTGGAGAGGTTACCGAGTTTGGTCAATTAGGTCTTTAATTGTTCTTTAAGGGTCAAGACTATAGGTGCTGGACTTAAGATCCAGTGGCAAATATTCAGTTTATAACTGAATAGCCGAAAGGCCTTCGGGAGTTCAAATCTCCCCTTCTCCACACATTTTTCTTTATTCTCCTAAAAAATTATAAAATTGTTGAAGGTAATGTATTCAATAATTCTAAGTAAGTTTTGAATGCAGTAGTAACTGAGGATGTAAATTTTGATTTTCCAAAGAATATTCCCTTACCAAGACTTCCAATTTTAAATTATGAAAATGTGAGATACATAGATCTAAATGATGAATTCAAAAAACG
The DNA here is from genome assembly GCA_016839915.1 of Promethearchaeota archaeon. Taxonomy (GTDB): domain Archaea; phylum Asgardarchaeota; class Lokiarchaeia; order Sigyniarchaeales; family SOKP01; genus Loki-b32. Next base: position 756 of record JAEOTH010000124.1, on the reverse strand, counting down.
ATAAAAAACTTGGAAGAATTAAATTACATAATAATGGAGAATATTATTGATTCGCTTAATGTTTCTTTTATCTTATTCACCTCCCTACCCCGTGGTGCCCCCTCTTAAAAAAGTAGTGGTAGTGAGGCTATTGACTAATTGAATGCCTTATAAATATTGGTCTACAATATTTTTATAATTGAATTTTCTTTAAATTCTAATATGAATATGAATAATCATTTGGACAATCTTTTTAAATTAACACCAGAGCATGTTAATGAAGCAATCAAGGTGGCCGGGAGTGCTTTTGAAGATGATCCATTAATGGTATTTACATATCCTGATGAGAAAGAAAGAAAGCAAAACTCACCATATGGATTTTATATGCTCTATAATTATGGAATAAAACATGGACTTACTTATGCTACATCAAAGAACTTAGAAGGAATTACAATATGGCTTCCTCCTAATAAGGTGTATCCATCTACTTGGACAATGATGAGATATGGTGGTTTTTATACAATGCGTAAAGTAGGTTTAAAAATGAAAGCAATGAAAAGAAGTATGACAGTTTTTAAATATGAGGAAGAGAGACATAAAGAACTTGCACCCTATGACCATTGGTATTTTCAAAATATTGCCGTTAAACCAGAAGAACAAGGAAAAGGATATGGGGGATTACTGATAAGTATTATGCTAAAAACAATTGAGAATGATGAGTTACCGATTTATGTGGAAACTAACACAGAAAAAAGTGTGTCCATTTACCAGAAATAT
>JAEOTH010000123.1 GCA_016839915.1 Promethearchaeota archaeon | reverse complement strand
TCTTAAAATGTGATCTTTGTGAGGGTGACCCTATTTGTGTAAAATTTTGCATACCCGGGGCACTTCAATTTATAGATGCAAATACTATAAATCTGAAAAAAAGAAGAATAGCGGCAGAAAAATTATCAGAATTAATGAAAAAGTTATTAGAGGTATCACTATAAAAAATTTTATGAATATTTAAAGAGGATCAAATATGGTGGAAGATTTAAAAATTGGAATAATTGGAATTGGGCCAACTGGTGGGATTTTGGCAGCCTATCTTGCTAAGGCAGGACATAACCTAGTTCTTGTAGATATAAATAAGACTCATATGGATATGATAAAGAAAAAAGGATTAACTTTGACAAATCTTGAAGAATTTAATGTAAAGTTTCCAAAAGAAAATATTTGTTATTCGATTGGTGAGTTGAAAAATAAAGATGTAGATAATTTATTTATCGCTGTGAAAGCGTCTCATCTTGAAGAAATTTTACCCCAAATCAAAAAATTAGTAAAACCAAATACTGTTTTAGTAAGCCTACAGAATGGATTTGATACTGAAGAACTTATCGCAGAGTATGTGGGTGAAGAAAACGTGATCCGTATTGTTGTTAACTATGCAGGTAATATTATAGAAGATGGGGTTATAAGAATGTCATTCTTTAATCCACCTAATTATTTGGGTGTACTAACAACTGAAGCTGAGGAGAAAGCCAAGAAAATGGCCGAAACCATCAATTTATCTGGATTGGATACAGTATATACTCCAGATATAAAAAAATATGAATGGACAAAATGCATCCTTAATACAATAAGCCCTGTTTGTGTTACTACTCACACAACTATGAAACAAACAATGGGTTTTGAAGAAACTAGAAAAATTTGTCGAGAGATATTACGTGAAGGAATTGAAGTAGCAAGAGCACGTGGTCTTGATTTTGAACCAGATTTTCTAGATCAGTGTATGGGTTATTTAGACAAGGCAGGACATCATAGAGTTTCAATGGAGGCAGATATAAATGCGGGAAATCCATCTGAAATAGGATTTCTTAATGGAAAAATAGTACAATATGGAGAACAAGAAGGAATACCAACACCATATAACAAAATATTTGTTTCTTTAATTAGAGGATGCGAATTACCTCCCATAAATCGTGATTAAATCATAATTTGAATATTAATATATTATGAGTGAAGAACCATATTTTGTTGGTATTGATGTTGGAACTTCTTATGTAAAATCAGTTCTTATTAATAATTCAAAGGAAATTGTTAGTTCTTTTGTTAAACGTACTGGTACTTCTATTAAGGATTCCAGTAAAACCGCTTTTGAAAATGTCATTTCGGCAGCATCATTATCTAGCTCTATTGTGAAACATATCACAACAACAGGATATGGAAAAAATAAAGTTATCTTTTCTGATACTAATAAAACTGAAATTAGTTGTCATGCAAAGGGTGCTTACCACTATTTTCCTGAAAAAATTACTGTTATTGATATTGGGGGGCAGGATACTAAAGTCATTAAACTTGATGAAAATGGAAAAATAATAAGATTCAAAATGAATAGAAAGTGTGCTGCTGGGACAGGGGCATTTATTGAAGAGATTGCTTATCGCCTTGATATTCCACTAAAAGATTTAAATAATTTGGCATCTAAATCGACTTCAAAAGCACCTCTTGCTAGTTTTTGCACTGTTTTTGCTAAAACAGAAATTCTTACCCGTATTAAAGAAGGAGAAAAAGTAGAAGATTTGGTAAAGAGTGCGTTCGACTCTGTAATAAAGAGAATAATCGAAATGACAGAGATTGAAGGTACAGTTGTTCTTACTGGCGGACTTATCGCATATAATAGCATCATTGGGGAAATTTTAAGATCAGAAATAAAAGCAAATATTTTGGTCCCACCTTACCCACAATTCATAGGAGCGATTGGAGCTGCACTATTTGCTTTAGAACAATATAATTTAAAGCGAAAATGATAAATTATAAAAAAAAATAATAAATTAAGTAAATTTAGCTTATAGCTTTTCCAAGTTCTTTTCTTGAATTCTTTGTTTTTTCATTAGTAATATAGAAACCGATAAAATAAGCAATTATAGCAAGGAGAAAAACGGATAATGCTGAGACATAAAACCAACGTCCTCTTTCAAGCATAACGTCCAGTATTATCCATTTAAGCAACCATGTCGCCATGCCACCTATACCCACAAAAAGTATATCGAAAAACGCATTGATAAATGTATCCTTTCTATTTTCATATTTTAGGCCTAATCTCCATAAAATCGTGTTTTCAATTATTTCCCATATTACAGCGACTCCAAGAACAAATAATAATATGACATACCATGGTAGAGGTGCTGGACCAATGAGTAGCTCCGATAGAGTATTAATTAACGATAATAATGAAAATGCTCCAATTCCAAAAGCAATGTGGCCCCAACTATAATAATCCCACGGAGAACGACCTACGTAATCCTCGAGAAGACCTATAAAGGGTACATAATGTTTTTTCTCTGATTCTGTTTCAGACATAATCATTCCTTTTTTTTAAGATATTTCAAAGTTATCAATAAAGCTTTATTAAGAAATAATTAGATTTTAATAATATATACTTACTCTTAAAGCGGATTCAAATATTCCTTTTAATAGCCTAAATAAAGAAGTTGTCAGAGATTTTACAGAGATAATTAAAAATTATAACTCAAAATTCCCAAAAGAGGTTTAATATTTAATTTATACATATATAAAGCTAAATAATTAGAAAAAATAGCCTTTTGGGGTGTTTTAAAAATAATTCACGCTTATTAATAAATTAATAAAAACTTAATTTGTTTCTATGGATAACTATTAGATTAAAAATCAAAACTATTAGATCAAAAATATTTTTCATAAAAAGTGATTTCTTTTCCATATTTTTCAAGAAAATTTTTTCTTTTCAATTAAAATTATGAGCTATATAAGCATTTATTTTTAAAATAAGGATGTAATATAGAAATATAAACAAGATAATCGCATAATAGTATCATACCAATTATGTTTACAGAATAATGGAACAGACCATTCATAAAATTCACGAAACATTTATTAAGATAGCTGACTAGATGCATATTAGGAAAAAATTTATTTTTTTTCTAGTGGTGGAATGTTTGTTTTAGGCCATAATATTTATTCCTCCACGAATAAACTAAAATCCCATTCCATTACACCCTATTTTTTTTCTTTTATTTTTTTAGATTATTCCATGAGTCTCAACTTTTTAAATTCTTCTAATCTAATTTTCGTCCTTTTCCTATTAGTTGGAATGCCACCTTATGTATTTTATTATGTTCTGCAATTACTCAAACACCTCTAAATTGGGGTTTTTGAACTTTGATTTCTTTAAACTTTAATTAATCCTGTTTAAATTTTTTACTTTCTTGATATCCTCTTCCGATTATTTCGCCAATTTTGTAATACCGATTATCTAATGCATAGATAATTGGATCTAGTTTTGCCATATCTGCAATTTTCTGGCCTTCTTCACTTTTAATCACAAAATCTTCACTAACATAAGATTGTAAAACATCTCCAACAAAAATTTGTCTATGTTGAATGGAGAATTTCTTAATAACTTTGCATTCTAAATTCACAGGGCATTCTTGAATCATGGGTGCTGTTTCTAATTCACCATAAAAGACGTTAAATAATTGTGATTTATCCACATCCTTTCCAGATGCTACTCCACAATAATCAGTTTTTACAAGAAGTTGAGTCGTTGGAAAATTTATACTAAAGGTTTTATTTTTAAGAATTCCTTGATTTGTATAATGATTTTGACCTGAAGAAATGTAAACAAGTGGAGGCTTAATACCCATTATTCCAACGTCTCCCAATGTCTCAAAATTAGGTTGATTATTAACAAGTGCTCCAGCAAGAATAATCGGGACAGGATAAACTAAAGGAACTTTTCCAAATTTAACTTTCTCAGCAGAGGATAATGTTTTTATGAAGAAGCTATCCATTTGATTTATTAGCCAACTTTTCAAAGGATCTTGAATTGGAACTTTTTTAAGATCTCCTAGATCCTCATAACGAACTGTTATTAATTTATTGACATTTTTAGCCTGGTAAACGAGCGGACAGTTGTAGTATAGATTTAATGGATAATTATATTCAAAAGGGAGTTCATAAAGTTCATTTCGTTCCATAGATGAGAGAATCACACCCGATAAAATTGCTTGATGAATGAAAATAGCATAAAGGTAGTTCTTATTGTAATAATCTTTAAAGCTTTGTTCGTTAAATAAATCTTTATAAAAATTCCACCATGATTGAAGAAGTCCTTTCTCTGGTCTAATAATTAAACACCCCGCATTAAAGTAAGGTCGAAGCTTATTATGGTCTACGTGTGTTTTCATTGGAAAAATCTGTTCTTTAGATACATTACATTTTTGATATACTTGTTCCCAGAACGGATTGATTGGTTCATCAATAAATGACCCAATATTAGTATGGTGAACTGGTCGATATCCTAAATTCTTATCATCATCTAAAAGAAAGTGTTTTGGTTCATTAAAAATTATTGTATTTGAACCAAGCCATGCAAGAAGGTTTGTCTTTTCTTTTGCCAATAATTCAGCATTTGCAGCAGCAAGAACATGTGTAATAAATGGAAAATTTGGCTCATTCTCAGGTGAAAAAGGAATTAGATCAACATTCAATGATAAAAATAGATCTCTCATTTCTTTAGCAATACTCTCTACTGGTTTTGGAACGAACACCCAAATTGGATAATCTGATAAAGAATTTCCAAATTTACGAATACTTGCTGCAAGAATTAAATCTTTAGGGTCTAAACAATCAGAGATATAAGCATAAATTAATTTTTTCATATTATAATGGTGTATTTTCATTTTTAAATGAGTATAAATATAAAAACAAATAATTAAATTATTCTGATGAAATAAATTTAATAAAGAATATTATAAAATAAGGGGATAATGAAATTATTCTTCTACTTTAATCTTTTTAATCTCATCAATTAGAACTGGGATGATTTCATGTAGATCTCCAACTATCCCATAATGAGCCCAATTAAAAATTGGCGCATTTGGGTCTTTATTAATTGCAACGATAATGTCAGAATTTTGCATGCCTACAATATGTTGAATAGCTCCAGAAATTCCACAAGCAATATATAATTTCGGAGATACAGTTTTCCCTGTTTGTCCTATTTGTCTATCTGGGTCTAACCAATTTAATTCAACAGTTATTCTCGATCCTCCCAGTTCAGCGTCTAATACGGACGCTAATTCTTCTATAAGTCGAAAATCTTCTTTGGAACCGACACCACGCCCTCCAGCAACTATAAATTTCGCATCCTCAAGATTCACTGTATTCCTAGTTTTACTTATTACTTTTACTATTTTTGAGACAGAATCTATCTCTTTAAAATCGTATTCAAGTTTCTTAATATTTACATTTTTTTTTATCTTCTCAGGCATTTTAAAAATACCAGCCCTTACAGTTGCCATTTGTGGTCTACTAGAAGGTGTTCTAATAGTTGCCATAATAGCTCCACCATATGTTGGACGAGTTTGAAGTAGATTTCTAGTTTCAAGATTTATCTCTAATCCTGTGCAGTCTGCTGTTAACCCCGCATTGAGTCTTTTTGCTACTCTGGGGGCAAAATCTCTTCCGGTAGGTGTAGCCCCAATTAATATAATTTCAGGTTTATTTTCTAACACTAGTTCCGTAATTACTTTTGTATATAAATCTGAATAATATTCTTTCAATATTGGTGATTTAACATAGATGATCTCATCCATCCCATAAAGGCTAAATTCTTCTAATTTATCATCGAATTCAGCTCCCAATATAACAAGAGATAAATTTACTTGTAATAGATCTGCTAATTCTCGCCCTTTACTTAGTAGTTGTAATGATATGTTCTGAATTTTTTTTTTATAATGTTCTGCAACAACCCAAACTCCTTTGAATTGAGATATATCTAATTTTTGAGCTTTAACGTCATCTCGTTCCAATGTTATCGCTTCTTCAGGACAGGCTTCTATACATGCTCCACATAAAGTACAATTAGGTAGAACTGTAGCTATATTGTTTTTTAATTCAATAGCTCTATAAATGCAGCTCTCCATACAGCTACCGCAACCAGTACATAATTCTTCATCAATTCTAATGCTCAAATGAATAATCCTCTTAGAAAACTTTATCCTCTTTTAAATGTTGACATAACTTTTGCACTACTTCTTCGGTGGAACCTTCTAACATGATAGGGTTTACCTTTCTTTCGGGAAAAAAGATTTTCTTAACTTCAGTCATGGAACCATTTAAACCAATTTTAGATTTATCAGCATTTAAAGTGCTAGAATCTAAATGTGTCACATCTGCTTTTTCATAAGCTTTCAAAATTCCCGCCATACTTGGATATCGAGGCTTATTTATATCGGTTAATACTGAAATTAATGCAGGTAATTTTGTTTCGATAATGACTATCTCTGTAGCTCTAAATTTTCTCTCTGTAATAATTTTATCTTTACTTAATTCAATATTCTGAACATAGGTTATTTGCGGAATTCCTAATTCTTCCGCTAATTCTGGAGGTACTTGTCCTGTATCTCCATCTACAGCTTGGGCGCCACAAATTATAAGGTATTTTTCATCAGAATTAGATTCCTTTAATATTTTTTTGATTGCTAAACTAAGAGTGTGTGATGTAGCTAAAGTATCTGCTCCAGCAAAAGCTTTATCACTTAATAAAAACCCTCTGTCTACTCCCATTGCTAAAGCTTCACGTAATACTTCTTCTGCTTGAGGTGGACCCATACTTAAAGCTATAACTTCTGCACCTTGTTTTTCCTTCAGTATCAAAGCCAATTCAAGAGCATTTCGATCATTCGGATTAAGTATTGACAAGACACCTTCTCTAACAAGTGTATTTGTGTCTGGGTTGATCCTTACCTCCGAAACCCCTGGTACTTGTTTAATACACACGAAAATTTTCAATCCGAAATCATACCTCATTCAATTAACTCAAAAATCATACAACTTCTTTTGAAAGGTATAAAAAATTCTAAAAAAATAAAGTTTCCGATAACAAAATAAAAAATTAAGAAATTTTTTAATTATTTCATAATTCCTAATTGATTTTTTCGTTACGTCCCTTTTCTTAAGAGGTGACCTGCAATTACTAATCTCTGAATTTCACTCGTTCCTTCATAGATTTCTCCCATCTTTGCATCACGGAAATATCTCTCTACAGGATATGCTTTCATTAAACCATATCCCCCATGGATTTGAACAGCTCCATGAGCAGCCTGCATTGCAGCTTCAGAGGCAACCAATTTCGCCATTGAACTAGCCATTCCAAAGTCTTCCCCTTTATCATGCAAATATGCTGCTTTATATGTGAATAAACGAGCTGACTCCACAGCACATGCCATATCCGCTATCTTCCATTGTACTCCCTGAAATCTCCCTATAGGTTTTCCAAATTGTACTCTTTCATTTGAATATTTAACTGAAGCCTCTAATGCTGCTTGCCCTAGACCTACACATTGAGCAGCAATGCCTATCCTACCAAAATCTAAGATTTTCATCGCCATCTTAAAACCTTCTCCATCTTTTCCTAAAATATTTTCTTGTGGTACTCTTACATCTTCGAATACAAGTTCTGAAGTATTTGAAGCTCTTACACCTAATTTATCCTCTTTTACTCCAACAGAATAACCAGAAGAATCGCCATCTACAATAAATACAGTCATCTGTCTTCTACTGTCTTTTTCTCCTGTTTTAGCTACAACTAACAATGTTTTAGCAATA
>JAEOTH010000122.1 GCA_016839915.1 Promethearchaeota archaeon | reverse complement strand
CGAAGAAGAGGGCTGCAACAGCAATGCTCATCGATTAGTGTAAAATCTATATTTGCCTTTTTAAGAAATCTTATTGTAGCATCTCTAAGCTCTTTTTGTCGATAATTGGAAGTACACCCAATAAAGTAAACCCATTCTGCTTCATCTGGTAGATTATATTTCTCTTTTAACTGGGTATTATCTGAGTTTGGTTCTCCGTATGGATTGAACATTTTAGGATTTTCCGTTCTATCTAATAGAACTTTTTGCTTTTCCGGACAAAAACCATTTTCAACGGCTAATGCTCGACCAGCTTCAATAAAATCAACTAAAAAATCTTTAAATCTATCAAACCTACAATTTTCAGTACAATTTCCACATGTACTGCAAGCATATATTGCGTTAACAGCACCTTCATTCAATTTAATCTCACCACTTAAAATACCATAAATTAGCCATAGCCTGCCCCCTGTGCTGTAAGTTTCAAATCTAAATTTCTTATAACTTGGGCAATTAAAATCGCTAAAATCTTCTGTAAATTTACAATAACCACATCGAAAGCATCGATGGACGATATCCTTCCAATCTTGTTTCTGTTCTAATGTCATTCTTATTTCACCTCCCAATTTCCTGGATTCATTATCCCATTAGGATCTAAGGTGTCTTTAAGCGTTTTTAATAATTTCTTATAATTCGGATCCATATTTTCAAGAACTAATTGTTGTCCCATTAATTCTACTTTCCATGGAATTCCACCTAATTTTAAAGCAAGTTCATTCGTTTCATGAAGTGCGTTTCTAGCATTTTCCATATCTTTTGGGTCTGCTCTGTTAAATGAATAAGAAACGAACAGAATAATTGTATGGGTTCCACTCATCAATCTTGATCCTATTGTCGGAGGAATCCCATATTTCCTTGAGATTTCAGCAGCTTTTAAATATGCTTCTGGAATTTTTTCAAGCGGCATAAAAGCTCCAACATATTCAAACCCACCTCCCTTTCGATAATCTGCTGCACCTGCTGCAAAAATAGGTTTTTCCATGTAGATTTTATGCATTTTATCAGGAGCGTTCATGAACCTAGCGTTATTTTTTCTGTAAATTTTCTTCAATAATTTGGCCTGTTGATCAATTTCTTCTTGAGTATCTCCAGTAATATATGTCATTACAAATATGTAACCTTTCATCCATTCTGGTTTATCTTGCATTCCCAAAAGCAGATCTTCTGTAAAACGTTGTGTAGTTATGTTTAAGAGAAGATTAGATAAGTCTTTTGGATCCTTTAATAAGCCAAAAATTATATCTCGGAATTTTGGTTTAGGATATAATTTTAAAGAAAGTTTTGTTATAATTCCCATAGTACCAAAGGAACTAATAAACATACCTATAAAGTCTGGAATTGGACCTCTACTAAACCAATAATCAGAAGTTGCACAAGAGCCTAATTTACAAATGTCACCATTAGGAAGAACAACTTCTAAGCCATTAATCATTGCACCATGGTCTCCATGCCTTTGAGAAAGATATCCAGAACCATGAATTAATACATTTCCCGCAACTGTAGCTGAAGGAGGCGCATCAGGAATAGGAGGTTGTAGATTAGGATATTGGTTATTCAAATGAGATAATAACTGACCTGTTGTAACCCCTGCTTCTATCAGAGCATAGCGGCTAAATTCGTTTATTTCTATTATTTTATCCATCCGTTTCATGTCCATAACTAAACCCCCATTAATTGGAATTACTAAACCGCTTAAAGTTAATCCTCCACCCATAGGAACAAGAGGAATGTGTTCTCTATTTGCTAGTTCTACAATTTTCTGAACCTCTTCGACTTTACTGGGCATTACCACAAAATTAACTGGTCGAGGTTCAGAAGCACCGGGATCTTGGGAATAAATGTAAAGATCTTCTGCTTTATTTGAAACAAAATCTTTACCGACAATCTCTTCCAAATTTGTCAAAATTTTATCATTGTTCATATGAAAAAAACTCCTAATTTTAATTCTTAATAAATATGCAGTTATTCTTATAATTTATTAATAAATAAGGATTAGCTTAACTATTAATATCTAAGTAAAATGAAAATGAATATTGGAAGTATAGAAAGTGGAAATCTGATTGTAAAGGTTGTAGCATCTAATAGAACAAGTATGACTTTGGCAACTAACAAGAAATTCCAAGGAAAAGTAACACACCCTCGACATGACTCTTTTGGGACAATTGGTGAACATGGCATCGCAATGATCATTGAAATATCAGAAGGAGACTCAACTCACCTCATTTTATTTGACACAGCTGGATATATGCAGACGGTAATTCATAACCTTATACAATTTAAAATCAAACTGAAAGAAATTGAAAAAGTTATTATTAGTCATGGACATTTGGATCATTTTGGGGCATTAATACCAATAATTCCTGAATTAAAACGGGGAAGTGAGATATATCTGAGTCCAATCTGCCTTGCTAAAGGTTATTATGCAAGAACTGAATCTGGAGATGAAATTTCTCCTGAAGATTTTGGGTCGTCATTTAAGAAATTAAAAAAGGAAGGGAAAATTCAATTCTACAGAAGGAGAAGCCCAATCAATAGAAACATAGTTTATGACCGTACAAATAAAAACGATATAAAAATTATTGAAACAACTATACCTGAAAAATTATATGAGGGAGTAATTACAAGCGGGGAAATTGAAATATTTGATCAATCTGAGCTTCCAAAGGGATTATACCTAGGAACAAGTAAAATAGAATATGAAAAACATACTTATAGGGAGGAAATCGCACTCTATATTAACATTAAAGATAAAGGTTTAGTCGTCATTACTGGATGTAGCCATAGTGGTATCATAAATATAATAAAACATGGTCAAAAATTAACTGGAATAGATAAAATTTATGCTCTTATTGGAGGTTTCCATAAAGAAATGGAGAGTAGTGAAAATATTGAAAAAGTTGTTTCTATTATAGAAGATTTAAACCCTGAAATAACGTGTGGGATGCATTGTACAGGTTTTGAGTTTAATAGAATCATGCATCGCCATCCATCTCATGCAATGGGTGTTATTGGAACTGAATTTCATTTATAAATAATAAAATTCTATATTGGACAAAAATTGATGAATATTATATTAAAAGAGATAATTTCAGAGTCAATAAATAATTATATCGAAAACAATTTAGATAATTTTTATACTAAAGCTTCTCATTATCCTAATTTCATTCCTCGAATAGAAGATAAAATAAGTTGGGTTTTAGCTAAGAATGCTGACTGGCCAGACTGTATATTTAGAGCTGATTTTGAAGATTTGAATGTTAAAAAAGAAATAAGCAATGTTAAAAAATTAATTCGAAAAAGGAAAGCACCAAATGCTTGGACAGTAGGGCCATTAACAAAACCTAATAATTTGGGTTCTTTGCTAGAAAACCAAGGTTTTAGTAATGTCTATCACCAAGCAGGGATGGCCCTAGAATTAAATGATATCGAAAATATCAAAAAAAATAAAAATGATTTAATTATTGAAAAAGTAAATAATGAAGAATCTCTAATCCAATGGTCCGAAGTAGTCTCACAAGTTTTTGGTATAAAAGTAGATTTTGAATTGCTTAAATTTTTATATTTACTAGAAGAACTCCATTTTTATTTAGGTAAATTCGAAGGAAATTCAGTCTCAACACTAATGTTATATCTTTCTTCTGGAGTAGCAGGACTTCATGCTGTATCTACATTACCTGAATACAGAAGTACAGGATTTGGTTTTGCTATAAGTAGATTCGCTTTAATTAAGGCATATAAAATGGGATATTATATTGGAGTGCTTCAAGCCTCATCATTGGGTGAAAATATTTATAGAAAATTAGGATTTAAAAAATATTGTGATATAATTTCTTATGCTTTAGAAAAGGAATAACTAAGCTTTCAGATACAAAAATTTAAATATTTAACTTACCTTTAAAAAACGAGACGAGTGAGATTGGTGAGCTGACGGTGAGCTTGACTTGCTGAGGAACCTCACCCCACACTCCAAGCAAGGTGTAGACAACTACTACGGTGAGAACCGTAATTTAGCAACTGAAACGACACTGCCTTCTTACACACATTAATGACTTGGACATAAGCCAGAGAAATTGTAGGAAGGATTGGTTGGAACGAGCTAAATCCTTGGTGCAAGGCCAAATGAAAGCGATAAGGTACTTGGAGCTAGCTTTAGGTAGGCCGCTTAGTTTGATGCTCCGACTGACGCCTGGTGACGGGATCAGTACAGAAGGGTGGGTATATATCTCAAGCGTCTCTTTAATTAATATTTTTAAAATTGTTTAAATTGCACTTTTATGACACAAGATGAAATTTCATTTGAAGGAACTGTGCAGGAAACTATGCTTGGTCCTTTGTGGGCACGAGCGAAATATAGCCAATTATACCCTGAAATATTGAATGATAAAAAGTCATCTGATATAATTAATAATATTGATTATGACTTTACAAAAATACAAGACTATCTTGGTGAATGGCGTGGTATTGGACTTTTAGTCAGAGCAAGGAACTTCGATAATGCAATAATAAAATACATCGAAAAATTTCCAGAAGCAACAATTGTTAATGTTGGAGCAGGGCTAGATACAACATTTTATCGTGTAGATAATGGGAGAATTAAATGGTATGATTTAGACTTACCTGATGCAATTGAATTTAGAAGAAAATATATACCGGAATCAAATAGATGTTCATATATTTCGAAATCTGCTCTTGATTATTCTTGGTTTGATGATGTAGAATTCGCTCTAAATAAGGGGATTTTTATCATTGCTGGAGGTTTTATTTATTATTTTCAAGAATTAGAGATCTCAGCACTTTTTAATGCTTTAGCTAAAAGATTTCCTAGTGGGGAAATAATTTTTGATTGCGTATCGAATTTAGCTATTAATGTAGCTCATAAAAGGGCGAAAAAAGCTGGAACAGAAACCCCATTTTGGCATATAGGAATAAGTGATCCTATAAAAACCCTTGGTAAGTGGTCTAATAAACTTAAAGTAATTGATTGGTATACTATGTATGCTCGAACTGAATTTAATCCAAAATGGAATAAAAAAACCTTTAAAATGGTAAAAATAGCTGAACGTTTTAAAACAGCAAAAATAGTCCAAGTAAAATTTAGATAATTATTTTTTTGGAAAACCACATGTTGGACACTTCCATCCAATTGGCATTTCTATTTCTTCTTCATGCCCACATTCTAAACATATCCAATTAGCCTTTTCTGTTACTAAAGACTTGATTAGAACATCTTTTGGTTTTAAAGTCTTTCTTTTAAAATAAGCTTTAGAACGACCACAAGATGCACAATTCCAATTATCTGGTAATTCTTTCAAAGGTACTTCATATCCACATTCCATACATACCCAACCAGGTATTTCTTTTTTTTGATGTGATATTTCATTTTCTATTAACTGTAAAGTCTTCTTTTGGAAGTAGGATTTTATATGACCACATGTTGGGCATTTAAAATCATTTGGTAACTCATCTATAGCAACTTCAAATCCACATGACATACACTTCCAAAAAGAAATTTTAGTTTTTTCTGTATTTCCTTCTAATAATGTTAAAAACATTTTTAATCTCTGAGAATGATTTCTTATGGCTAGTGAGATCTCTCCTAGTCTTTTTGAAATTTCTTTGTAACCCTCAATTTTAGCAATATTTGTGAAAGAAGGATATACTTTTTGCCACCCTTCATCTTCTTCTTTTATTGAAGCTTTTAAGTTTTCATCAGTTGTTCCATAAGCGGTTGGATTTTTAATTTCCACTGAGATATGTTCAAATATTTCCTCTTTTTTCAATTGTTGTAACATTTGATAAAGCCAATTAGCATGTTCCTTTTTTTGATTAGCTAATTCGTTAAAAGTCCTAGAGATTAAAATAAAATTTTCTTTCTTTGCGACTTCTGAATAAATTTCATATCGTGTCCTCGTTTGAGTCTCTCTCAAAAAGCTTTCCATTAAATTAAAAGCAGTCTTTCTCATTATTTAACCACTAAATACAGTTTTTCTAAGATAAGTATAAAAAATAAAAAAAAAAATTAAACTTGTTTTTTCTTATAACTTTTTAAGTATATTTCCGATATCAGATGGCATAAATATTACGATCTTTTGAGATGGCTCATGAGAAATATCTTGAATTGTTTGCAAAGATCTTAACTGAATTGCTGCTGGATTACCAGCTAATAATTCTGCAGCCTTCGCAATATTTTTAGCAGCTTCATATTCTCCTTCTGAAGCGATAATTGTGGCACGTTTCTCACGCTCTTTCTCTGCTTGTACGGCCATTGCTCGTTTCATATTTTCTGGTAATTCTATTTGCTGTATCTTAATTTGGGTAATTTCTATACCCCATTCTCTTGTTTCCTCATCAACAACAAGACGTATTTCGTGTGAAATCTTTTCTCTCTGAGATAAAACTTCATCTAGTTCCATCCCTCCGATTACATCTCTTAGAGCTCCTTGTGTATAATTGAATACCGCTCTCATATAATTTTCAATCTTAATTACAGCATATTGAGGATTTACAACTTTATAAAATACACTGGTATCAACTGTAACTGGAATATTGTCTTTAGATATGATGTCTTGTTTAGCAATGTCTAAGGTTTTAATTCTTATATCAACCATCATCGATTTCTCGATTAGTGGTAATACATATACTATACCTGGACCAATCGTTCTTTTATATCTTCCAAATCGGAAAATAATCAAACGGTTATATTCAGTTGCAGTTTTAAAACCTGTTAAAAGCCATATTGTTATAATAAAGAGCGCTACACCAATTACTATACCTAATATAAAAAAAATATCTGAAATCTACATCACTCCTTTTTTTTTTATTTTAAACCTATAATAGTTTTTTGGTTAATTGGATTATTATGAGATTATAGAGAATGAGGATATAAAAAAATTACGTTAGAATAATATTGAATATTTAATTTAACAATTCTTTCCAACTTCAATTATTACATCAAAAGATATTTGTTAAGCTCCCAATCTTTTTCAATGTTGTTTGATTTCGCTAATTCGAATTCTTGCAGTTCACTATATTTTAAATTCAAATAAGTTTTCATTAGTTCTTTTCCCAATATTTTTTTAATGAAATTACTTTTTTCAAAAGCCTGTAAAGATTCTTCCAAACTACTCGGAAGTTTATTTATTGCTAAATTTTTTCGTTCATCGTCAGTTAATAAATCAACATTTTTAGATGTGGGTTCATTTGGCTCCATTTTGTTTTTTATGCCATCTAGACCAGCAGCTAGTAATACAGCACTTCCTAGATAAATATTCATCATAGCATCACCTGCTCTATATTCTATACGAGCTGAATTTTCATAAGCGGGGACACGTATTAGTGCTGTTCTATTTCCAACACCCCAAGATGTATATACCGGAGCCTCATGATGAGGAATTAAACGTTTGTAGGAATTAGTAGTCGGGTTTAATATTGCTGATATTGAATTAATATGATGTTGAAGACCTCCAATATAATATCTAAGAATATCGCTTAACCCTTTTTGATTATCTGAAAAAATATTTTGTCCATTTTTTATTAGATATTGATGGATATGCAGTCCATTTCCCGCCATTTGTTCAAATGGTTTAGGCATATACGTACTTATTAAGTCTTTATAAAACGATCTCACTTTTGTAATCAATTTTGCGGTTTGCACGTTATCAGCTTGTTGCAAAGCATTATTTGCTACAAACTCAACTTCCTGTTGACCTAAACCAACTTCATGATGTATAGTTTTAACTCCAATATTCATATCCATCATATCATCAGTAATTTGACGGCGTAAATCTTGGAATTTATCCAATGGGAGCATATCCATATACGTTCCTTTATCACCAGGATTTAAATCTTTTGTGATAAAATACCATTCTAATTCTGGTCTTGTTTGATATTCATATCCCAAAGATTTAGCTTTCGAAATTAGTTTTTTCAACACTCCTCTAGGACACGAAGTATAGGGTGCACCTTTATTATCAGTTAAATCGCATATAAAGCGTCCCACTCTTGGATTCCAAGGAATTAGATTAAATGTATTCAAATCTGGAACAATTCGCATATCACTTTGTTCGGTTGTGAGGAACCCTAAACTTGAACCATCAATCCCTGTTCCACTTTTTAATTCCTCCCATATATTCACAGGAAACTCAACAGCTTTAAATTCACCTAAAATCGTTGTAAATTGAAATTGAATATAATTTACTCCTCTCTCCTCAAACAATTTGTTAAATTCAGTCATTTCCAAACCTTTTAATTTTTCTCTCCGATATTATTTTTTTAGTACCAGTTTAGCAAAATATTCAAAATCCCTATTATAGGATTTCTCAGCATCCTTCGAAATTCTAGCAAAGACGCATCCAGGTAATTGATTCATAGGGAGATGATATTCCAAGCATTCACAGCATTTTCCTCTTCTATGACAATCGTAAGTGCATGCACAATTGTTCATTCTCTCTTCCTGATTACATTCCGTCATAATTTTTCTGAGGTAATTTATATCTCCTTATTAGTCTAAATAGTCTAAATAAACCATACCTTTTAAAATTGAAATAAATAAGTACAATATTCAATAATGAAAATTTAGTTTAATTTAAGAGTTCTAAAAATAAAAGAAAAAAATGATAAAAAAACTTTTAAAGATTCTTTTTACTTCTTTTCCACTTTATAGTTATTACAGTACTAACGCCAAATATAGCACCAAGTAAAATCAATATATCGTAACCAGGTATCATGCCTTCTGAATATTCATTCAGCCACCATATAATACCATATGGACTACCTGTATTATCACCAAAAATCCTGATGTAATAAGTCCCATTAGACGGAAGAACAAAACTAATATACTCATTGTCATCCATAGTAAAATTGTCTGTCAATTTGGAAATATCCCAGTCATAAATTTCGATACCTAACGCTCCTGCATCATATTCATAAAGTACTACTACTATCAATTTTAAAAATTCTGGTCCAACCTCTAACTTGTACCAATCATTATCGGATTGGATCCCTGGTCCATTTATATACCATAACGGTCTCCCAACAATACCATGTTCATCCATATAGTCAATTTCATATGAAAGATCGTATGCAGAAGCAGCATTATCATTTTCCTCGTAAAAATCTTCAGATCGAAAATCAGTGCGAAGATCGTCCCAGCCTAAATTGTATTGATTCATCATAAAATCGCCAAAAATTCTTATAAAGTAGATACCAGGGTGGGGAACCATACAATTGATATCAATCCCGTCAACACTCGTTCTTGAAGTATTTTCTATGAACCAAGAATTATGTTTATCTATTATTGATATATCAATATTACCATGTGAATTGTTAAACTTTAGATCCACAATTAAATGATTGAACCCTGGAGTCATTTCAATTGCATACCAATCATCATCTCCTGAAACTGCTGGACCATGAATATCAGTTAACCATGTCTGTTCATCTCTCCCAAGATAATAGGCATCCTCAGGGTAATTGTTCCATTCATAAGGGTCATCTCTTCCAGGGTCTTTCTTATGTATCAAGATTTCTAAATCGTAATTTACGACTTCATCAGAAATTCCAGAAATTCGATACACCCGAATTCGCCATTCACCCGGCTCTTGTACTTGAAATGAGATATGTTCCTCATGGTGAGTAGGATTACTGTCATAAGATTCTTCCACCTTGTAATTATCAGGATGAAAGAGTTCTAATTGTAAATCACCAATGTTATGATCAAATCTTATAGAAATATCGATGGTATCACCTGGCTCTAAATGTGTTTGAAACCAATCCTGATCGTAATCTACAATCATTAGACCACCGAAATTACCTTCACCAAGCCAAAAAGCGCTCCAAAAATCATCATTTTCTTCTGCCCAATCATCTCCAGAAAGCAGCCATATATCTAAATCATAAGGTACAGTAGAATTTGCATCTTCATGATATATTCGAATTCGCCAATCTCCAAAACTATCAGCGGTGAATGAGATATACTCAGAATCCATGGTACTAGAATTAGAAATCATTCGATAAGTCAGAGAATCAAATGGATCATAAAGTTCCAAATTTAGATTCCCTTGTGCATTACTAAAGTAAATATAAACCTCGATTGTAACACCATGATTTAAATAGAGATGAAACCAATCCTCATCTCCGTTAACAATCATTAAATTGGGATGATAATTTGGATCAATCCATCTAGAGGTCCAATAATCATCATTATCCTCATAAAAATCATCTCCAGGAACAAATGTCATCCATCTAAGATCATATGTATTATTTCCATTTCCATAGTGAAGCCTGATATAATAAACACCACTTGAGGGTACTACATAATCTATAAATTCACGATTTTGATCTGTCCAACTTTCTGTCATTCTAACTAAGCTGCTATTATAAATATCTAAATCAATATTTCCCAAATCATTAGAGAAAATACACTCTACAATTAATCTTTCAAAACCTGGATTTATATAGATCTCAAACCAATCCTCATCAGCTTGGATACCAAGTTCGTTGATTTGACTTAACCATTTACCTTGATGAGCAGCAATATTAGCATTTATAGAAGCAGAGGCTGGATCGTCGTTTTCCTCATAGAAATCATCAGTCAATGCAGGATCCATATCATTCCATAACAGATCATAAATACTACCATTATTGCCATAATATACTTTTAAGTAATATTGTCCACTTGGTAGGATAATGTCAATGAATTCACCATCATCTACTGAATAGCTCCCCGTTATAAGGTCTTGAGAACTATTATACACAGCGAGATCAATATCGCCTTCCATATGATGAAAAACAAGTTTTACTATCAATCTTTCATATCCAGGTGTTATTTCGATTTTATACCAATCGTCATCCCATTGCGTGCCGGGACCATTTATGAAACTCAACCAAGTTAGTTCCCACATAGTGAGATCATAAGCTGAAAATGCATCATTATTTGGTTCATAAAAATCTTCGGGTGCACTTGTTGAAAGCGCGCTATCATCAAATAAATTGCTTTGTTTTCTATTCTGAATTAATAGAGTTCCAGAAATTACACTAAGAAGTAAAATTAATAAAAATATCCCCCGTTTATAATTTTTATTAATTCTCATGCAATATTAACCTAGCTTCAAACTTATAAATTTTCACATATAAGTAAGTTGAACATATTAAGAGGACGAACTACATATTGAACTATTCGCTCATAGAGTTTTTTGATTATATCAAACTAGATTATTATATTTTATATAAAAAGCATCGTTAGCATAGAATTTCAAAATTACGATATGATCCTACAAAGAATTAGGTTATTCAACTAAACTGAAAGTACAATCAGTATCTCCACACCCTGGGCATTTGAAACCCTCTTCTGGAAAATCCTCTGATACAAATTCATGACCACATTTGTCACATTTCCATTTCACTCTAGTCACCAATTTTTTAAAAAAGCTAATATACCTTTTTAAATCAAAGTGTGGATGATATTTATTAAAATAACAAGAATCTAAATTTAAATTTTTGGGATACGAAATTTGAATGTATTCTTCTATTTTCAGTTAGGAAATTAAAGATCTGACTTTTTCAAATATAGGTTGAAAATTTTGCCTATTTAAGGTTAATACTTTTACAGAGGGAAGATTTATCAGATAATTCTTAAGAGGATGGTTTAATCTCAAACCTATTGTAGCTAAAATCGGTATTTCAAAAGAAAATATTTTTTTTATAAAATTTAGAAATATTGTTGAGAAGAGTTCCATTTTACCAATCTCATCAATTACAATTAAATCAATAGATTTTCCTTCGAAATTTAAGGTATTATCAATGTGTTTCTCAAATTCTTTTACAAAAACATAATATTTTCCGACTTTATACTTAGTTTTGAAATCTCCTATTCTTGCTAATTGAGATGACTTTCCAGTATGGATATCTACAACATCAAAACCGATTCTATTACCACTTTCCCGAATCTCAGGTGTTAAAAAGCCATATATTATGTACTCCTTCTCCTTCTTATAATATTCAATTAATTTAGTTATAAGTGTACTTTTACCACTTCTTGGTGGACCAGTAATTAGAATTTTTATATTCATCGTGTTGGTAAATGAAAGTTTTATTTATGAAATAGTTTAAATGAAATTATGAAATAATTAATTAATTATATTCTAAAAAATTAAAAATAGAGATGAAATTATGAAAAGTTCAACATTTAATTTTACAGATCAAGATAAAATTGAGATCTTCGTATATAAATGGGAACCTGAAATAGAACCTAAAGCTGCGGTACAGATACTTCACGGAGTAGCGGAACATGCAGGGAGGTATGCAAGATTAGCAGAAGTGTTATGCAAAGAAGGGTATATCTGTTATGCAAATGATGCACGTGGGCATGGATTAACTGCCGGTGATTTGACAGAAGCTACTCTAAAAGGGCATGCGGGTGTTTTGGGACCTAGTGGGTGGCAAGGTGTAGTAAACGATGCACATGAGTTATCAACAATTATAAAAAAAGAAAATCCAAATATCCCCTTGTTCCTAATAGGACATTCGTGGGGAGCGTTCTTAGCAACAGATTATATTCAAGAATGGGGTAATGAAATTAAAGGTTGTATTCTAAGCGGGACTAGGGGTAAAGCAAGTAGTATATTTATTAAAGGTGGAAAAGTAATAGTTAAAGGGGAAATGAAAAAACTAGGACCTACTGAGCCAAGTCAAAAAATGCATGATATGAACTTTAAATCCAACAATCAAGATTGGCAAAAAGAGGAAGGAGCAACAGGATATGAATGGCTTAGTAGAGATAAAGAGGAAGTTCTAAAATATATCGAAGATCCTTGGTGTGGATTTATCAGTCCTGCGAGTATTTGGCTAGAGATCGTGAAAGGATTTGAGAAAATATATGATTCTAAAAATGAACAAAAAATACCCAAAGACTTACCAGTATTTTTTATATCTGGAGAATTATGCCCTATTGGCAAAAAAACTAAATTTGTTCAAGCCAACATCAAACGCTATAAAAATTCTGGGATGAAAGATGTTACATATAAGTTTTATCAAGATGCCCGGCATGAAATCTTTAATGAAATCAACCGTGAAGAAGTCTTTAAAGATGTAATTAATTGGTTGGATTCTCACTTATAAAACTTAGAAATAACAATTTTTTTTTTAATATTAAAATCCTATTTGTTTATGTCTCTAAATTTCAATAATAATTCTTTTTGTTTATCAGAAACCTTTTTAGGAATTTCAATATTTATGATTACATATTGATCTCCTCTTCCCTTCCCCCGTAAGTATGTAACTCCTCGATTCTTAATTCGAAACTCTGTCCCTGGTTGAGTTCCGGGGGGAATAGTCAGTTCTTTTTCAGTTAATTTTTCTTGTTTATAATCCAAGGTGGGAACATTTATTTTTCCTCCAATTATAGCAGTTACAATATCCACACTTGCTGGAGTATAAAGATCATTACCTCGTCGTAAGAATTTATTATCACCAATAATTCGGATTCCTAAGTAAAGATCACCAGGAATTGCCTTCACAGAGGGCACATGACCAGCCCCTTGAACCTTTAAATGAACACCGTCTTCAACACCAGGAGGAATACCCACATGAATAGTTTTAACTTCAGGGACCACCTTTTTTCCTCCACACGTTTTGCATTTTTTCTCAATCACACTTCCTGTACCATTACAAGTATAACATTCTGATTCACGGATAATAGTACCAAAGCCAGATTGTGACATCCTTCTTATACGTCCCGTTCCTTGGCACTCTGGGCAAGTTTTAACACTTGAAGGATCTTCTGCTCCTGTTCCCTCGCACTGATCACAAGGAGTATATCTTTCTATAGGAATATCTTTTTTTACACCGAACATTGCTTCCTCAAAAGTAATTTCGACATGATCTTCTAAATCTTGTCCTACTTCTCTACGTGGAGTAGTTCTTCTTCTTGACCTCGAACCAAATCCACCAAATCCAAAATCATCAAATCCACCAAAAGAACCAAATCCTCCAAAAATACTTCTAAGTAATTCATCTATCCCAGGAATTCCACCGCTGAAAAAATCACTCATATCAACTTGAACTCCGCTAAAACCATATCTATCGTAATTCTGTCTTTTATTTTCATCACTCAATACTTCATAGGCTTCTTGAAGTTCAATAAACTTCTCTTTTGCTTTTGGATCTGTCTTGTTTAAATCAGGATGGAGCTTTCTGGCTAAACGACGATACGCAAGTTTAATATCATTTAGATTAGCATCTTTACTCACACCAAGTACTTCATAGTAATCTCTTTTCTTAGAGCTCATAATTCGTTAGTCTCTCAGTATAATGAAACTTATTTAAAACTCAAGTAATTAAAATTGTTTATAAAATTTAATTTTTTAGGTATTAAGATAAAATTCAATAATATTTTATCTTAAGAGCATGAATTTATTAAAAATCCAAACATAAAAGAGATATTCTAACAAATTTAGTGGTGATCGAAAAGATTTAAAAAAACTCCCAGTCCAAAATACTTATAATACGAATAAATAGATAGAATATGGAAAATGCATTTAAGCAAGAAAAGTCTAATTATTATTATTTCCGCATCTTTAATCACTATTATTACAGTTCCAAGTTCAATTTTTGTTGTTTTTGAACTGAATAAGGAAAGTACAATAGACCATCCGTCAGACTTAGGTGTTGAGGAGTGGCTTGATGATTTTAATGCATTGTATAGCTTCATCGAAGGCAATTATCCCTATATTTTACTTAAAGAGAGAACACATGGCTATAACTGGCTAGACTTAAAACCTATTTATGAAGATCGTATTAGAAACTCTAATTCGAATGAAGAATTTTTACGTATACTTCTTGATGTGGTGCAAGCACTTCAAAATAGACATACACAAATTGAATATCCTGGTAATATGGCTCAATATCATTCTGACTTTGAAAATTGGTATCCCCTAAATGAGGTATTTTCTGATAAAGTTGTAGAATTTTCTGAGTATTGGGAACCTCTATTTGTAAGTACTTACAGAAGTAAATATCGTGAACGCTATGAAACATTAATCGTATATGAAAAAGGCGATTATATAATAGCTGATGAAGGATCTCTGGAACAACTCTATGGAACCGGACTAAGTATAACTCATGTTGACGGAGAACCAATAAATGACGCAGTGAAAGAGTGTTACAACCAAGATTACCTAGATTGGGACTTTCAAAGAAATAAACATTATTTATGGATGATTTCCCCCCGTGATTTTGGTCAGAATGCAGAGTTTACTATTCGTAATTCTACTGGTTATGAAACTAATATAACGTTCGGAACAATTTCTGAATACTCGATAATTCCCTATAGTTATCCAGAAGATATGATTGACACCCAAATCTGGGAAAATAAAAATGCAAGTTATATTTATATAAAAAATTTTGTAAATGAGTATCTCAACCCTTACATTGACAATATTCTGAACTTTTATCACCAAATCGAGGATTATGATTATTTGATCATAGATATTAGAGGTAATCCTGGAGGTAATTATGCTTCATGGATGAATTCTATTGTTAAACCGCTGATTAAAAATCAAAAAATATTTGAACTCTATTTAGCCTATAGAACAGATGATTACAGCGACGCTTTCCGTGAATCAATGGGAATTACAAGTCAAGTTTCCAAAGAAAGTTTCTCCTATCTCCCACCAGAAGTATATAGTGATGAGTTCGAAATTTATAATTATCAACATACGATAACACCTACTTATGAGATTAATTTTAATGGAGAAATAATCGTGCTTACCGATAATGTTGTATATTCGGCCGCAGAAGGTTTTACTCTTTTCTGTAAGCAAACTGGTTTTGCAACGATTTATGGAACTACAAGTGGAGGGGATGGTATAATGGAATTTCCTACATATTATACACTCCCAAATAGTAAATTGGTTATTTGTATAACTTCAGCTTTAGGACTTGACCATACTGGCCATGCAAGTGAAGAAGTGCGAACACAACCTGATTTCTACTATGAGAGTGCTTTTGGGAATTTTACAGAACTCATTGATTATGTGCTATAAAAGATGAAGCAGAACTTCAAAATAAAAAAATAATTTTATTTGACTTTTATTTTTTATAAATTCATTAATATTAATTCACTTTCTCTTTAGAATTCTCCAAGAAATTCGATCATAAGTTGATTTCTCTCTTGTTCTGTTGTAATAATAAAATTATCGATTGGAGAACATTTACAATTAAATTCATAATAATCAGTACCATCACTCGAAATATAGAATTGAGAGCTAACTACATAATACATACTAGGATTAAAAACTATATCAGGAATAAGAACTGTCATATTATTTTTTAAAACATTTACAGAATATTCAGTCATTGGTGCTATACCTTCCCATCTCATAAGTAAATTAACACGATACCAACCCATTTTTATTAAATGAAGTCGAGTATTATTATGTTGAATTGTATCATTACAAATTACATATGTATTATTTATTACTACGGGTTCCTCCATTTCAATAAGCCAATTTGATGTTGCAGCGTAATTAGGATTATCCATATTTCGGGATAAATTTTCCCATAGCCCTATAATAATATTTTTAGGTTCAAGATCCTTCTCATTTTCACATTCAAGGCATCCCTTATTCATTAGTTCAAGATTTTGGATAATTGCATATGCTCCCATACCCATTGCTAATGATCCAATAATAATTGCTAAAATTATGAATCCTTTTCCTCCTTTTCTTTCCATGAAATTTCACCCTTATATTTTATATATTTAAAAGAAATTTAAAAATTGAATCTTGAATTTAAATGAATTATAATTTTTAAATTAATATTATATTTCAATAGGATTTTATCATCAATATAGATATAAAACTCTATAAAATTCAAATTGGTTGGAGAACAATCGATCAAGACCTATCAATAAAAATTTTGAAAATGG
>JAEOTH010000121.1 GCA_016839915.1 Promethearchaeota archaeon | reverse complement strand
TATATGACCCAACAGAGTTAAAACAATATGGATATGGAATATATCCAAATGTTATTACGGGGCTTCAAATGGAACGTTTATTAAGTTCTTTTGGACCAGTTACAGGAAAACCAGTAAGACCTTCTGATTTAAAAGAACCACACAGCATAGCTTTCCTTCAATGCGTTGGAAGTAGAAATTTTAGAGATGGAGGTAATCAATATTGCTCCCGAGTCTGTTGTATGTATGCAACAAAACAGGCAAGACAATATAAAGAAAAACATCTCGACGCTGATGTATATATTTTCTATATGGATATTCGAGCTTTTGGAAAAGGATATGAAGAATTCTACGAATCTGCGGGGCGAAATTATGGAATTAATTATGTGAGAGGCAGAATAGCAGAAGTTTCCGAAGATGAAGATCATAATATTATTATTCGTTCAGAGGATACCTTACTTCAGGAACCAGTTGAATTGAAAGTAGATTTATTTGTATTATCAACCGGATTAGAACCTCGAGCAGATGCAGACATAATAACTTCTCTATTAAGAATTCAAAGATCTGCAGATGGATTTTTTTTAGAAGCTCATCCAAAATTAAGGCCAGTTGATACTTTAACTGATGGTATTTTTATTGCTGGTGTTGCTCAAGGACCAAAAGATATCCCAGATGCTGTCGCTCAAGCTAAAGGAGCAGCATCAAGTGCTGCAGTATTAATGGCTAAAGGAGAGGTTGAAATAGAACCCTTTTTTGGTATTGTTCGTCCTGAAAGATGTATTGGATGTGGTATGTGCGTTGAAAATTGTGCTTACGGGGCAATTGAGCTTGTTGAAGATCGATGGTTTGGAACTGTGGCTAAAATCAATGAAGCACTCTGCAAAGGATGTGGCGCTTGTTCAGGTAATTGCAGATGTTCTGCAATTGATATTAAAGGCTTTACTGCTGAACAAATTTATTCAATAATTACAGATAGAATATGATAAAAAAAAGTCTATTCAAATTTCTAGTTATTACTTAATTTTTATATTTCAAGTTATATATTGAATATTTGAATCAATGATTGATAAATGGCTATTTAAATCTAAATTGAATAAATTAGTTGAAAACTTTGTTAAACGATTGTTTCTTAAGAAAATTACAGCTAATCAAATTACAGTTACAGCTTTAATATTAGGGCTATTAAGTGCTTTTTCTATATTTTTAAGTGGAATTTTAATATGGAAAATTGAATTAATTATTTGTGCGGGAGTTTTAATGATATTATCTTTTTTTTTTGATGCTTTAGATGGAGCCCTAGCAAGATTGTTAGAGCCTACTACTTTTGGAGGCATTTTAGACATTTTTAGTGATAGGACTGTCGAAGTCTTTATCATAATATCTTTAGTTACTACTGACCCTCTAAACCTGATGTGGCCAGGAATATTTTCTCTCGGAGCTATCGTTTTATGCATTTCTATGTTCTTACTAATAGGGAGTGTTATAAAAGAGAATGATCTAGATGAAAGAAAAAAAGTTATATATTATCGTCATGGACTTATAGAGCGTTCAGAAACTTTCTTATTTCTTTTTTGCATTACAATGTTAATTCCATTCCGTTTTCTAGTATTATGGATTTTTGCAGGGTTAGTATTCCTTACGGCAATTTTGAGACTTAGAGATGCTTATATCCTCTTAAAATCATAGGTTAACCTTAAAATAGAATTTAATTCATAATATATTATAATAATCTTTTAAAATCTAAAAATCATAATTATCATTATGAGTTCTCAAAATCCTCAAGATGTTCTTAATATAATTCTCCAAGAAAATGAGGGTAAAATAGGTATACTTTGTTTAAATTGTTTGATTGTTAGAACACGCTTTAAAGAATTAGAGAATTTTGTAGAAACAGATAGAATAACAGTACCACAAGACAAAGATCTAACAAAATTAGATTATTTAGACCATATCAGTATCCATTTCTATAATAAATACAAAAAGATTGCAGAACTTCAAAAAATATATCCAACTTGTTTAGCCTTCATCGCAGATATGTTATTTAAAGACGAAAAAATTAAAAATTATTTATCTAGATTTGATTTCATTGCTAAACATGAATTAATAGATATTTTTGCAGATTATTGCGCGGATTTGGGAATAGATGTTTACGATACTTCTAATATTGAAGAATCTAAATATAACATAGATTTATATTTAATTAAGAAAAAACCATTATTAAGAACTGAAGCTGTTTTTGTTCGAACAGGGCCCCAAATGACGGAGGAAGAATATAAGAATACATTTTACCTACTAAATGAAGCATCAAAAATCGCAACTTGGACAGTATTTGTAACAACACCAAGAGGAGTTTATAATATAGGTTTAGAAAGGCTTATCTCAGATATGGAGAAATTAAATGTTTGGTTGTACGTTATTGATCCTATTCATCAAAGAGTATTAGGAATTACCAAAGGCAAGAAATCTAAAGACCATACTACAGAAATTAGAGATGATTATGTTAAGAAACTCCCACGCGAGCCAATAAGAGCCCAATCCAGAATAACTAGGATTTCAAATTATAAGTTTAATGAATCTGATTCTTATAATCCAAAAAGATTTGTTATGTACGAGATTTTACCGAAAAATGAAGCGCTAGAACGAGAAAAATCATTAATTAGGAAACCAAGATACAGAAGTGTATTTAGAACATTATTAATTATTGATAAAATATCTGGTCTCCCCTTAATAAACTATGTTCGTGAAGATTTAAACGTAGACCAAGAACTTGTATCGGGCTTCTTAAGTGCCATGGATTCATTTGTTTCTGAAATCAGTGGAGCAGAAGGAATGGATGAAATTAACTATAAAGGATTTTATATTCACGCTGTTTATGGTCAATGGATTAAACTAGCAATATTTCTTTCAGAACCCGCTAACAAGGGATTAAAAGAGAGGTTATTTTACTTCTTACAGGATTTTGAAGAAAGATATCGCGATGAAATACATAAATTCCTCGAAACAAGTAATACTTCTTATTTTGATTCAGAAAAAATTATTCCAGAAATAAAAGATATACTTGATGTATAATTTAAAATAATCTATGATTAGTCTTTACTTTGGACAATTATCCCTTTTCTTTATATTAGAATTATAACCTATATCTATTTATTATAATTTGATTTCACAATACACAGTATTATATTTAGGTGATAAGTATAACAAAAAAACCAATTGGAATTACTAATGGTAAATTTCATCCTTGCCCTAAGTCTCCTAATTGTATTTCAACTCAATCCACAGATGAAAAACATAAAATGAATCCCTTAAGTTATAACACATCATTAGAAGAAGCTAAAGCAAAAATATTGAAAATAATCAATTCATTAAAAAAAAATAAAATTATTACAGACACAAATAATTACTTGCATTTTGAATTTAGGACGGTTTTATTTAGATTTGTAGATGATGTGGAATTTTATTTTGATGATTCAGAAAAAATCATTCATTTTCGCTCAGCAGCCAGAATTGGATATAGTGATTTAGGCGTTAATAGGAAAAGAATGAAAAATATAACAACATTGTTTCAAAGTGAAAATTAACTTTCTAAAAAGGTAATGATTTTGCCAATAAAAGAAAAAAAAGTTGGAGTAATAAACGGAAAATTTTACCCATGTCCAAAAAGACATTATTGTGTATCGTCTCAAAGTGAAATTGATAATTCTGTGAATTATATTGAACCAATAAAATATAATTCAACCGCAGAAGAAGCAAAAAAAAAAATTAAGCAAATAATTAATTTTTTAAAAAGAACTAAACTACTTAAAGAAGAAGAAAATTATCTACATTATCTATTTACAACCCGTTTATTTAGATTTAAAGACGATGTGGAATTTCTATTTGACGAGAATGAAAAAATAATTCATTTTAAATCCCAATCTCGTATAGGAGGTTTTGATTGGAATACTAATAAAAATAGAATGGAAAAAGTACGGAAGCTATTTCATTCAAGTACCTAATTTCAATAAAATTTTTTGTTCTTAAAATTAATAATTTAACAGTTTTTTATATTTTTTTTATAATTTTATACTCTGAGAATAGCTATCGCTTTATAAAAAATAGTAATGATCTTAAAATTAGTAAATTCCTTATAAGTTATTACTGAGGTGCTGTTTTAATGACCAAAATGAATGAAAAAAAAATTATTTTTGTTTATAATGCAGATTCTGGAGTGATCAATTTAGTTAAAGATTTTTGGAAAAAAATTCTTAGACCAAGTTCATATGAGTGCAATTTATGCAGACAAACTTATGGATTCTTTAATGTTAAGAAAGATTGGAAGTTATTTATCGATAATCTTGATATAGATACTGAATTTTTACACAGAGATGAGTTTGAGAAAAAGTACAATATTATGGATGCAGAATACCCCTCGGCTTATATCTACGAAAATGGAAATTTGAAATTACTGATCTCTGAAAATGAAATGAACTCAGTAAAAAATTTAGATGAAATGGAAGTATTAGTTTTAAGTAAAGTAAACAATCTATCATATATTACTCAAACTACAACTTAATTACATATTATTTATTGTTTTATGCTTCTAATTTTTACATTTTTTCATTTCTTTTACGAACCACTTAAACTTTATGTTTTATAACCCATAAATTAAAAAAATTTGAAATTAAACTTATTTGTATAATAAAAACTTATATGAGTTGATTTTAATGAGTGAAGAAAATGAAAAAAAGCTTATATTCGTCTATAATGCAGACTCTGGTGGTTTTTTTACAGGTCTTAAAGATACATTTCATAAAACGTTCCGAAAGAGTACCTACGGATGCAACCTATAAAATCAAGCAACTCGCTTTGTTTAGGGACGTGCTGTGACTTTTGGAGCGTTCGGAATGAAAAAAAATTGGAAGAATTTTGTTAATGATCTTGATGTCCCCGTTGAATTCAAGAAAAAAGATAAATTTCAATTCGAATTCTTGCATAAAGATGAATTTAGTGAAAAATATAAAATAAAAGACGCTAAATTTCCTTCTGCTTATCTTTCAGACGCAATAGGTTTAGAGTTATTTATATCTCAAGATGAAATGAATGCTGTAAAAACTATTGATGAACTGAAAGACTTGGTAAATCAAAAATTAGAGAAATTTCAATTATAAATTCAATTTATTCAATATCTTTTCTTTTAAATTATTTCCATTTGGGTTTCAAATATTCTAAAGTTTTATTTAAGTCATTGGTTGGAGGTTTGCAAGTTTTATTAATACAAACATAAGCCGTTGTTTTGTCTTTATATTCATAAAAAAATTCGACAAAATTTGAAAAAATATCAATATCGGGAACATCCTGTTCTGTTTTTCTTAATATTAACACCTTATTGGGAAGATATTCATTATTTATCTGATCGATAAATTTTTTTGTATTTTCCGCTTCTGACTTACCTGATATAACTAATGAATAACTAGGCCCAATAGCAAAATCAATAGCAACTAAAAATTGAGTATAAGCTAATGGATTTGCTTTTATCTTTTCAGAGAAAACTCTGTTTAAAGTATCTGATTTTTCCTCTAATTCATAATTTCCAGTTATAAAACTTAATCTCAGTAAATTTAACATAGCAATCGAATTTCCCGAAGGAATAGCCCCATCATAGATTTCCTTTTGCTTAGTTAATATCTTCTCACTATCTTTTGCGGTAAGATAAAATCCACCAATTTTAGGATCCCAAAAGTCCTCTATTTGAATCTTATGCAATTCGAGAGCAGTTTTTAAATAATAAATATCAAAAGTAGCTTCATATAGCTCAATTAGCCCCCAAATGAAAAAGGCATAATCAGTTAAGTACCCTTTAATTTCTGAAACACCATCTTTGTATCGATGAAGTAATTTATTATTAGATTCTCTAAGGTTCGAAAGAATAAAGTTGGCTGCATTCTTTGCTGCATCTAAATATTTATCCTCTTGAAAAGCTATTGCTGCTTTAGCTAGAGCAGCAATCATTAATCCATTCCAATCAGTGAGTATTTTCTCATCTTTATGGGGATGGATTCTTTTTTCTCTTATTTTAAATAAATTTAAACGGATATTTTCAATTTTTTCTTGACATTCTTTATCAGGGACTTTTTTAAGATGAAGGATATTATTATTGGTTTTTTTCCCTGATGATTCTTCTAAGTAATTTCCAGATTCTTGAATATTATAATTATTTATTATCAAATTTAATTCCTCTTTTTCAAGAATTTCTCGCAGTTCTTTTTTAGACCATACATAAAATTTTCCTTCTTCTCCCTCACTATCAGCATCTTCAGCCGAATAAAAACCCATTTCTATTGAGGTCATATCTCTTAGAACATAAGAAAATATTTCTCGAGCTGTTTTTTTATATAAATCATCTTTAATAGCTTGATAAGCTTCAATATATGCTACTGCGATTAATGCTTGGTCATACAACATTTTTTCGAAATGAGGAACAAGCCAGACTGAATCAGTTGAATACCTATGAAAACCGAAACCAATATGATCATAAATTCCTCCTTTTCTCATTTCTAGTAAAGTTTTTTGCACCATTTTTAAAGCTTTATCATCTCCAGTTCGTTTCCAATATCTGAGCAGAAATATAAGATTATGTGGAGTAGGAAATTTGGGACGATTAGCAAATCCGCCATTTACAGAATCAAATTGTACAGCTAATTGTCGATATGCCTTTTTAAGGGTACTATCTGAAAATTTCTCGCCAGGCGACTCTTGATCAATATTTTGAAGACTAAAAGTAATTTGATCTGCAGAATTTAGTAATTCATTTCTTTGGTTTTTCCAAAGTTCTTCAATACGTTTAATTAAATCCATTAATCCTATTCTCCCAAATCGAGTTGTTTTAGGAAAATAGGTTCCCGCGAAAAATGGTTTCTTTTCAGGGGTCATTATAATAGTAAGTGGCCATCCTCCTGAGCCTGTCATCATCTGACAAACAGTCATATATAATTTATCTATATCTGGACGTTCTTCTCTATCTACTTTTATCGATACAAATACACGATTCATCAACTCAGCTACTTCTTCATCCTCAAAGGATTCGTGCGCCATTACATGGCACCAATGGCAGGTCGAGTACCCAATTGACAGAAATATCGGTTTATTCTCTTTTCGAGCTTTATTAAAGGCTTCTTCTCCCCATGGATACCAATCTACTGGATTATGAGCATGTTGTAGTAAGTAAGGACTCTTCTCAGATTTTAATTTATTTAATTCTGCTTCTCTAGTTATCATATAGTATTTATAATTTTCATAAAATATCAAAACATTGGTTATAAGCTATTAATATTATTGAAAATGAACTTAAATATGAAAGTCATATTTTATCAGTTTATTATAAATTAGAACATAGCTAAATACTCGATAAACTTACCAGTTTAGTTAAAATTGAAAATTTAATTTATAAAAACAACTTTTAAATAAATTTTTAATCTTATTAATTATTAGTTTCAGTTAATATCTAATAATGATAAGATATTTTGGTTATGAGGGAGTTTAAAAAATTATGACTGAAAGAACTCAAAAATTAATGATGAACACACCAATAAAATCTCTCCAAGTGGCAAATATTGAAATTGCTGATGATGCTAGAGCAAATAGACCTGGAATGAAATGGACTCTAGATTTAGAGAGAGCAAAACTCTTAACAGAATCTTACAAGCAATCTGAAGGAAAATCAATGGTTTTGAGAAGAGCATTAGGATTAAGGCATATTTTGGAGAATATGACAATATATATTAGACCTGAAGAATTAATCGTTGGAAATTTTGCATCAACTCCAGACTCAGTTGTTCATTATCCCGAATTCTCATATAAATGGGTAGAAAGAGAAACAGCACCTGGTCAAATTTATTCAGATATGTTAAATGAGGATGATAGAAAAGAACTTTCAAAAATTGATGAATATTGGGAAAATTTAGCGATCCATCATTTATTTAAAAATATTATTCCTAAAGATTTATATAATGAGTTTTATGTTTTTAACTGGGAGTCTGCTACCCCAAATTTTGAGAAACTCTTCAAAATAGGTTTTAAAGGAATTATTCAAGAAGCAAAGGGAAGAATCGAAAGACTTGAGAAAGAGTGGTTAGAAGGTAATAATAATGGAGAAGCTTATGTCCATAAAAAACAATTTCTACAGAGTGTCATCATTACTTTGGAAGGGACAATAAATTGGGTTAAAAGATACGCAAAATTAGCAAGAAAAGAAGCAGAAAGCGTTAATGATCCCACAAGAAAACAAGAATTAGAAGAAATAGCAAGAATTTGTGAATGGGTACCTGAGAATCCCCCAAGAACCTTACAAGAAGCATTACAATTTTATTGGTTTATCCATCTCATTATCAATTTCATTGAGGTACCGATGGTTGGAGATGGAATAAGATTTGATGTTTGTTTTAATCCATATTACGAGAGTGATTTACAAAATAATAGAATTACGAGAAAGCAAGCTCAAGAACTTGTCGAATGTATATTTGTAAAATCTCAAGAAACTGGATTTTTACATCCTCCTGTATGGTCCGGTGCAGGGGGGGGTGCTATAGGATTTCAAACCATTACAATTGGTGGAACAAACTCAGAAGGTAAGGATATTACTAACGAGATGACATATATGGTATTAGATGCTATGAATACAGTGAGAACAGTGACTCCTCCACTAGCCTTAAGATGGAATAATAAAATTCCAAAAAAGTTAATTGAAAAAGCTATTGAAGTTATAAGTACAGGAATGCCTCAACCAGCTTTTTTCAATGACAATGTTAATATTACTCGCTTGGTTAGTCTTGGTGTTCCTTTAGAAGATGCCCAAAATTATTCCATAAATAATTGTATGGTCCCAACAATCCCCGGAAAAAATTTTAATCACCGTTCAGCATGGGCTACTGCTATTCCACTTCCACAAGAATTAACTAAAACCCTAAAAAATGTAGGAGAAACAGCTACTTCAGTAGAGGAACTAATCGATGATTTTACAGAAAATTATAAATTCCGAATTAAAAAATTGGTGTTTCTATCAAACATAGCAGATAGTTTTTATAAAGAATATGTTCCACGTCCATTTCTATCAGCTTTGCTTGATGACTCGATTGAAAGAGCACAAGATGTTCGAGAATGGAATTATATCCCTGACTATCGAGATGTTGTTATTCTAGGTCTAAACAATGTAGCAGATTCGTTTGCTGCAATTAAAAAGCTGGTATTTGAAGAAAAAAAGGTAACTATGTCAGAATTAATCGATGCTTTAAAGAAAAATTGGAGAGGAAAATATCAAGATTTGAGAAAGCTTTTTATAGATGCGCCAAAATTTGGAAATGACGATGATTATGTCGATTTAATTTCAAGGAATCTGGGCAAAATGATTATGACTGAGACAATGAAATGCAAAACAAATTTGGGAACCCCTTGCATACCGGATGGTACTGTTGCATCAGCATTCTGGTTTTTAGGAAAAGGATGCGAATCAACACCAGATGGAAGGAAAGCTAGAGAAACTCTTCACGATGGAAGCGTTTCTCCTGTAGGAGGGAGAGATAAAAAAGGTCCAACAGCTGTTTTAAATTCTGTTTCGAAAGTAGATCCCTTAATCAGCTGGAATCATCTATTAAACCAAAGCTTTATGCCACAATATTTAAAAGGACACAATGCAGATGCTTTCGCTCAATATTTGAAAACATGGGCAGATTTAGGGATTCACCATATTCAATTTAATGCAGTGGGAAGAGAAGTATTAGAAGACGCTCAAAATAACCCAGAAAAGTATTTCAATTTAATGGTTCGAGTTGCAGGATATTCAGCTTACTTTGTCGATCTGAGTAAAGATTTACAAGATTCAATTATAGCACGTACACCTCAGTGTTTCTAGATATAAAAGGAGAGTTAAAATTTTTGAGAGGGAACCAGAAAGGAAAGGAAGGAATTATATTTAACATTCAAAGATATAGTATTCATGATGGCCCAGGAATAAGAACAACAGTATTCCTTAAAGGTTGTCCGTTAAAGTGTAGATGGTGTTCAAATCCTGAGTCCATTAATCCCTTTCCAGAACTTTTTTTAAGAAAAGAACGATGTGATCAATGTGGACAGTGTCTAGATATTTGTATACCAAAAGCAATTTCTTATGATAATGACCATATTCAAATAAATAGGGTAAATTGCAATTTATGTATGAAATGCATAGAAGTCTGTCCTTTAAATGTAATGAATAGCATTGGTAAAAAAGCATCAATAAATGAAATTATTTCTGAAGTAATGCAAGATGAATTGTTTTATAATAATTCAGGAGGTGGAGTTACAATTTCAGGAGGAGAACCGCTTTTTCAATTAGAATTCACATTGAACTTATTAAAGGAATTTAAAAAAAGATCTTTACACACAACAATAGATACTACGGGTTATGCTAAATGTGAAGATTTTGAAAAAATTTTACCCTTTACGGATTTATTACTTTTTGATATAAAACATTTAGACTCAGAAATACACCAAAAAGAAACTGGTGTAGCAAACCACATAATATTAAAGAATTTTAAGAATTGCCTCAAAAAGGGAATAAAAATATGGGTTAGAATCCCGATCATCCCTAATTTTAACGATTCTAATCAATATATAGCCAAATTAGCAAAACTTTTATCAAAAGAGCCAATTGAGAAAATATCTCTGCTAAAATATCATGAATGGGGGAAACATAAATATAATTATTTAGATAGAGTTTATCCGTTAAAAGATACTAATTTTATAAGCGATGAGCAAATACAAGAAATTAAAAGCATAATAGAATCATATGGGTTGAAAGTTACTATCGATTATTAATGTACTATTTACTCGAACTTTTTATTATAACTATTTAAATATATAAAATCTCCTAAAAGTTTTCTTGGAGGTCGTTGTTTTTCTCCTAATTTCATAGGCTCAGAGAGTACAGGGTTTGTTTCTTTTGAATGCTTTCCAATAATCATCAATGTAATTAATCTCATTTCGTCAGGAATTTCAAGGACTTTTTTTGCTCTTTCTTCATTAAACCCTGCTATTGGATGTGCAACTAATCCTATCTCTGTAGCTCTTAATATAATAAAAGCTGTAGCAATTCCAACATCAAATAGATAATATCTTCTTTCTCCAATTATGCAATCATTCTCAGGTCTACTAAAAACAGCAATAATCATTGAAGCCTTTTCTACCCATCTATTTCCTTCCGATAATGTAGGAAATAATCTTTCTAATTGCTCTTTTTCTCTTACAAAAATAAATCTCCAAGGTTGCTTATTAGCACATGATGGGGCAATTTGAGCCTTTTCAGCTAGATCGTGAATTAATTGGTCTGAAATTTCAATTGATTCGAGAGACCGAAATGCTCTTCTTTCTTTAATTGCTTCATTAACATTCATTTTAAAAAAGTTAAAAAAATTATTTAGTCAATTCTTTTAAGATTTTTTCAACATCCTCAGGATGTCCTTTTACAGAGACTTTAGGCCATATGTGTACAATCTTTCCATCTGGATCAATCAAAAAAGTGCTACGGACGACCCCCATATATTCTTTACCTCTGAATTTTTTCTTGCCCCATTTACCATATTTCTTAATCACTTTTTTATCTCTATCACTTAAAAGAATTACTTTCAAATCCCTTTTTTCAATAAATTTAAAGTGAGATTCAGGAGAATCAGGACTAATTCCAATAACTATTGCATTTAATTTTTGTAGTGCTGGTAAAATACCTGTAAAACCAATAGCTTCAGTAGTGCATGCGGGGGTATTATCTTTTGGATAAAAGTAAAGTATTGTATATTTTCCCCTAAAGTCCTTTAAAGAAACTTTTTTATTATTCTGATCTGGAAGACTAAATTCAGGAGCTTCTATGCCAATTTCTAAATCTAAAATCTGTTCTGTCATATTTTTATTCACAAATTTGTATTATTTACTAATTCTAAATATCTGCTTGAGATTATGAATATTAGCGTTATAATCTATTAAATCTGCCCTGAAAGATCTTAAAAAAAGAACATTAGTAATGAATTTATTTAATAATATATAAAAAATATTGGATTTCAGTCTCTAATCTTTGTTAAATCCATTCCACAAACATGACAAAATTCCATATCTATCATTACTAGTGTGTTACAACTAGGGCAATTATATAGTTCATCTTCCTTAGATAATTCAGATTTTGCTAATTCTTCAAATTCTTTTCTATATTCTGGATCTTTAATTACAATTGAACCATCCATATTTATTTCAATGTAATTATTAATGTTGTCTTGATTTTTCCTATTGAATATTATATGAAGTATGAAAAGAGTAGCTGTCAATATTCCAGAAATGATGGATAAAATAATAGTGCCAAATATTATTGTTGGAGTTATTCTGGGATTATATGATGTCCATGCACTAGGTAAAAATGTCGAGATACAAAATATACATAAGAGACAATATTTATACTTAAAGTACTTCAGTCTCTTTTCATATTTTATAAGCTCCTTTTTACAAGTATCACATACGGGGACTTTAACATATGCAGTTTTCAATCGCTGGGACATTATGGATCTGGCATAAACAAATTCCTTAAGCGGAACATCTGTTTTTTTACATTTTATGCATTTTTTTGGAAAATTCGTCATTAATCCTCTTTTTTTCTATTAGTTAACATTTTTCTAAGGATCATTCCTAAAAGGATGCCGTGCATTTTCAGTATTCTCTATCCCATCGTCTACTGTAGGTAATCCTTCCATTGCTTTTCTAATCGAATTACGTGTTGCTTTATAATTATTGATAAATATTCTTTTTCTCGCACTAGCACTAGGGTGCACAAAAACATTTACAATTAAGACAATATCCTCTGCTAATTCTTTTGGAAGAATTCCATCTTCAACGCATTGCATCACTGCCTTAGCAATAGCAGCTTGAGCCGGGCCATAAGTTAAACTAGCATGTCGAAGAGATGTTGGTTTAACAGTAGGGATCATTATTGTAGCGGGTTTTACCAGCATATTAGGTTCAAGAATTACTTGTAAACCTTCACGACCTTCCTCGAGATTAGTTAAAGCTCGAGCATAAGCCTGTCCAACAGGACCATCTTTTTTACCTATTAGAAGATCAATATGTGCGAGTTCTGGACGGTTTCCAACTAGAGATTCGCCCACTTTTAATTCAAAATCAGTTATTTTCTGAGGTGTAATTCCAACAGCATAAAAACGACTTATTAATGGTTTTTCTCCTAATTCAAATTGAACCTCAGTTTTTTCAATTAATCCAAATTTTTCTAACTCAACTCTTAATTCATCTTTATTTTCATAAGAGAGAGCATCTCCTAAAACAAGAGGACGCCGAGTTTTCCCAACTGGAACATTCATCATATTTAAACAAGATTTTGCTCCTAAAGCACCTGAACCAATTAAAAGTCGAGCTAATTTTTGAATCTTTTTCTGAAGTATTTGTGCTTCCTGTAATCTATTATTTTTTACATGATCATATATTTCAAGCCAAATTTTAGGAAAAACATTAGCAGAGCCTAATATACAACCTGCAGCACCTCCAGCTAAAGCTCCTAAAACATTTTCATCCCATCCGATAAGAACTGAGATCTTATCACTCACTTTTTCTAATAATGCTGAGAAATATTTATAATCACCACTAGAATCTTTAATACCTACAATATTTTCGATGTCCACGAGATCCTCAACTACTGTCCAAGGTAATTCTACTCCTGTACAAACAGGTATATTATACAATACTATAGGAATATCAGTTTTCTCTGCAATTGTAAAATAATGATCATACAATCCTTTTGCTTTTGGTTTTAAATAATACGGGGTCACTATTAATGCAGCATCAGCTCCAATATCAGTAGCAGCTTTAGTGGCATCAATCACTAATTTTGTTCCTGTCTCACCTGTTCCCGCGATTACTGGAACTCTCCCATTTGTTTCATCTACAACAATTTCGATAACTTTTGAACGTTCTTCAAAAGTCATATTAACAAATTCTCCAGTAGTTCCAACAGGAACAAGCCCATTGACACCCTGATCAATAAGATGATTTACCAGATTTCTTAGGTTTTCTTCATTTATAGACTCATCTTTATTAAATGGGGTTACCATTGCTGGCATAACCCCTGAAGGTCGAAAATTAAATTTACTCATTTTTTCTAATTCACTCCGATTTATACTTATTTATGTAAGTTTTGAGCAGCAATTACATCAATACCATTTTCAGTAAGCATTTTAGCAGTAGTATTTACAGCAATATATCTATCGAGATGGTTTCTTCGCATAAATTCCCAATGACCTGAATCTATTATTTCCTGCTTATCTCTGAAATAGTCTAAAATATCTGAAGGGTGTTCTCTGCTCCCATCTAATTCCACGTCACCACCTTCATGTTTAGCACTGATATTTTTCACTTTCTTAGCAACTCTTATTAATTCATCTCTCTTATCATAGGGTTGCCTTACAATACTTTTTTGAGTCTCAATTACATGGTGTTCTAATCTCACAACATCCTCAAAACCAAAATCCTTTCTAATATATGCTGAGAGTTCTAGAGTTTCATTATTAATTGAATTAGCAAGATTAAAACCGATTAAAGGACTTGTTCCATCTTCTCTGGCAAATAATTTTGCTGTCAATAACGTCCAAAGGGTTGAATAAGGATTATCATTGCCCATATATACTGAAATTTTGAACTCGTTATCAATTCCTAGTTTATGAATAAAATATCCAAGCAGTACTGTCCCAGGATTAACGTTTAGAACCTGTGTAATCCCATAATTTGTATAATAATATAGATATTCATCAACCCATTTTAAAGCGAAATCATTAGGTTGACCAACTCCTCCAAAATATCCTGTGATAGTTTCAGGACCTCCTAAATGGACATTTACAGGCATCCCATCAGGACCGGGAGCAGTCCCCTTTGTATCGAGTGTTTCAACATAAGTTGCTCCAATAATTTGCATAGCAGCTGCCATTGCTAATAGATCTCCATCTTCTTCTTGCTCTTTCATTTTTCTTACCCGAATTATTCTCCCCGGCATTAGATTTTTATCATTAATCGCAGCTTTAGCGATATCAATAAAAAAGGGAAAGTATTGGCAAGCAGAAAGTTCTAATGTCACTGCATAATTTTTGTCAAAATCCAATTTTGATGATTTGTCGCCAAGTATTTTTTTTCTATAATCAGATATACTGATAAAAGCATTATTATCTCGTTGTTCAATTAACCATTCTATATCCTTTACATAATCTGGCTTTTTCTTTCTTAATTTGTCTAAAATAGTATCTAATTTGCCTGCTTCTTTTGCTTTTTTGTTGATTTCCGCGATACCACCATAATTATCAATTATTTCGAGTAAACTATTGATTAAGGGATTCTTTTCATCACTGAGAAATGTATTTACTACATCTAATGCTTTATCTGTAATTTTAAGCCTTTCTCTTAATTCTTTCATTTTTTAAAAATCTCTTTTAGAATTTTATAGATTTATCTATTTTCTGATTGTAATAAATTTTTCTTAGAATTATTTCAAAATAACATGATATAAGAGAATTAAAAGGTTTAAACTTAAATCTAATATTTCTGATATTATCAAAAACAAAAAATTAAGATTAAAATGTACAAATATAGAGTATCAATTCTTGGAACAGGATTTATAGGACTTTGCTCCGCAGCTTGTTTTGCTAACAAAGACATAAAAGTATTGGCATCCACCCATAATAAGAAAAAAGCTGGTATGATTAATGATGGAATAGCTCCTTTTTATGAAGCAGGATTACAAGAAATGATGACTGATATTAAAAAGTCTAATCCAGAACTGTTACAATGTCTTACTGATCCAATTAGAGCCGTGTTGGAAACTGATATTTCTATGATTACTCAAGGAACTCCAATGAGAGAAGATAAGAGTATTGATTTAAGCTTTATAGAAAGTACTGCAAAAGAAATTGGAGAAGCTTTAAAGAAAAAAGATCAATACCATTTAATTGTAGTAAGATCAACAGTAGTTCCAGGTACTACTAGAAATTTAATTTCAAAGTCGATAGAGGAAGTCTCGGGAAAACAGCCAGGAAGAGATTATGGGTTATGCATGCAACCTGAATTCTTAGCTGAGGGCCGTTCAATTGAAGATACACTGCATCCTGATAGAATTGTAATTGGAGAACTTGATGAAAGAAGTGGTGCTCTGCTCCAAGAATTCTATGAATATTTTTATGGAGAGCATCTAAAAAATTGCCCTCTATTGCGGATGAATTTAGAAAGTGCTGAATTAGTAAAATATGGCAATAATTGCCTTCTATCAACAAAAATTAGTTATGCCAATGAATTTGCCAATTTTGCCGAGTTAGTACCAAATGTTGATATAGTCCAAGTTATGAAAGGAGTTGGTCTTGATTATAGATTAAATCATAGATTTTTAGGCGCGGGAGTTGGTTTTGGTGGTTCTTGTTTTCATAAAGATGTAAATGCAATAAAAGCGTGGTCAAAATCGAGAGGTTATACCTCGAGATTATTAGAAGCTGTCTTAGATATAAATGATGATCAAGCAATTCATATTGTTAATTTAGCAGAAGAATTAGCAGGAAATTTAAAAAATAAGAGAATCACACTATTAGGACTTGCATTTAAACCTGGAACAGATGATATGAGGGAAGCAGCTAGTATTCGGGTTGTTAATGAATTAAGAAAAAGAGGAATAGCTGATATTATTGGTTATGACCCTAAGGCGAATGAAACAGCTGAGATGGAATTGGGAGATAAAATAAAATACGCTGATTCTATTGAAGAAGCATTGAGAAACTCCGAATGTGTATTATTAATTACAGAATGGGAAGATTTTAAGAAGTTAAATCCTGCAGATTTTAAGAAATATATGAAAACACCAAATCTAGTGGATGGTCGTAGAATCTATGATTATGAAGAATTTAATAAGATTTTGCCATTTAGAGCTATAGGTCGTATAAATGTAGAATAAAATCCTTGTTTTTTCTCATATCTTTTTAAATAGAAACAAAAATTTTATAGGCAAAACAGAATATTAGTAAAAGTAATAGGTCTCAAAATGCAAAAGAAAAAAAAGGAAAAAAAGTGAAACTCTTTAAAAATGCTATAGAAGAAATAGATGGAAACGTAATTATCTCTAAAAAAAATTGTGAAGTGTGCGGAAAAACAGTAAAAAAATATCAGGGCAATTATGATAGACCTTACAAATTTGTTTTTATAAATATCACTCAAAAACCTGCCAAACACTATTTTTGCTCCAAGAAATGTAAAACAGAATGGATTTTTAACCCAACCAATACTAATTAATTAATCTAAACTTCCCAAATTATAATGTAAAAAGTTGTGGGGATATAAAATACAATCACTTTAATCAACCAAAGATATATAAAGACGTTTGATCCAACATTCATTAATGAAATTCAGAAGAATTATTTTTTTAAAGGAATTCAAGGTTAGGACTTCATCTTTATGAGTGAAAAAGTAAGCAGAAGATATGTAAATGGTCTTATTTTATTAGG
Organism: Promethearchaeota archaeon; assembly: GCA_016839915.1. Classification (GTDB taxonomy): domain Archaea; phylum Asgardarchaeota; class Lokiarchaeia; order Sigyniarchaeales; family SOKP01; genus Loki-b32. Next base: position 5,712 of record JAEOTH010000121.1, on the reverse strand, counting down.
GATAATTCTGAGTGTCAGTCTTTTTTATGGAATTATAATATTTAATTATGTATTTGTACCATTTTTCGGACCAGGAGCACCTCAAGGAATAACCTTGATCTGGGGAATGAGTGCTTCCCCTTCTAATCTTGACCCAACCGATTCATGGGATAATCAAGCTAACACAGTTATTAGACAATGTACTGAGTCCCTTTGGTGGTATAACTATTCTGATCCTGAATTTCCTTTAATACGCATGTTAGCTGAAGATGAGCACTGGATTTCGTCTACACAACTGAGGGTTACATGTAGAGCAGGTGTATTCTTCCATGATCGTACTCCGTTTACTGCTGATGCGGCTATCTGGAATCTTGAGAGGTTAGAGTATTTATGCAATCATACAGGTTATTTAGATCCTGTAACCCAAAGAGTAGCGAAAACTGCCTCATTATATGAATTCCCTGATGGAACACCTATTATTGACCACTTTACGAAAATCAGTTTACTGGTATTTGACATACACTTAACTGCTCCTTTCTCTGATCTTTTGGATATCTATGCTTATATATGTGGTAATATGCTCTCTCCTACTGCACATGCATCACAGGCAGAACGATTTATTACACTACAAGAGACATTAATCGGAACCGGACCATTTATTTTTGATGAATATGTTGCTGATATTGAAGTTAGATTCGACAAAAATGAATATTATAATGGGCCACCAGGTTGGGAAGAACCACCATATTTCGATAAATTAGTCTTTAGTATAATAAGCGATCCTTTCACCAGGAGCTATGCTATGTTATATGGAGATATTGATTGGATTCAGGAAGCGAATACTGATCTATATGATAACTACCGAGAAAGTCCATATGTTACCTTACATGAGAATGAAATCCCTGAATTTGACGTCGCATATTTAGGTATGAATTATAATACTATAAATGAAACTTGGAGAAAAGCAATATCGTATGCTGTGAACTATACATATTTCATCTCTGATTATCACCAAGATACAGTTCTTAGAGCATACAGCCCTGTATCTCCTGCATTTGGATCATATTATAAGGAAGGAATTGAAGTAATTGCTCCATATATGAACTATAAGATTGCCCGTCAAGCCATTCTGGATGGTTTAGGTGCTGATGCAAGACTTGCAGGTCTTACCGCGACAGAATATGGAGATGAACCTACTAATGATGCAAATTGGGACACCACAAATCTAATTACTTTTAATTTCACAGGATTTAAAAATCTATATAGAGTTCACATGCTTTCAATGTTTCAATTTTGGTTGCGCCGCATAGGAATAAATGTTACAGATGGTCTTACAACTAATAGTTATTTAGCAATATTGCCCCGCCCAAAACTTAATATGGAATTATTTTTATATGCATGGAGTCCTGATTATCTCTCCCCGATGAATCTGATCCAACCCTTGATGTCTAATACTTCTTCCTGTAATGCTGCTGAGGTAAATGATCCTCAGATGGAAACCTGGTTTGTACAATGGTCTGTAACCACTGATTTTGCAAAGCGGGTGGAATTATGTCATAACATCTCAGAATATATTACTACTGTGCTTTATTCTCATGTATGGTTGTACTATCCTAAAATTGTTACTATTCATGCAGCAGATTTATATAATTGCCCATATAATGCACTCGGTCATTTCTGGGCATATCCAATTAGGCGTAATTATACCTGGGAGCCTTACTAAAAGTATATTTAATTGTGTTTTGTTTCAGCTACATGATTTATTTTGCAAATGTATAAATAGAAATATGACAATAAGGATAATAATCAACTTAAAATTTTGATGTTAATATTTCATCATCGCATACCATAAGATTTCCACCTTTGAATTTTGATTTAGTATGGGTATTTTCTCATATTATTTTTAGTATTGTTAAATTAAATTAATGGAAGTGTAAAATAAAATATAGAACCCTTATTCCTACCTTCTGATTCAACCCATATCTCTCCACTATGTAGTTCTATAATCTTTTTTGAAATATATAAACCTAATCCAGAACCTTCGATTAAAACATCAAATTTTTGATTCATCCGGTTAAATTTTCCAAATTTCTGGAATACTTTTAATTTTTCATCTTCAGTAAAACCAATTCCCCTATCTTTTATAGAAAAGAAAATAGATTTACCTTTTACTTCAGATTTTATTTCTATAATTCCATCAGGAGGAGAATAATTTATAGCATTGGTAAGTAAGTTAATAATAACTTCGTGAATCTGATCTTTATTAAATTTTGTAATAATATGAAGTTTGATGTCTAAATTAATAGCTATATTCTTCATTTTGGCTAGAGTCTGTAATTCATTAATGCATTCTTGTGTAAGAAATGAAAAATCTTCATTAGCAACTTGCAATTTAAGATTACTAGTTTCTAATTTAGTCCTTTCAATGAGTTTATTTATTATGTTTTTTAGTCTTTCACAACCTCCTTGGATTGATTCTAATATTTTTATTACTTCCGGCTTCAAACTTTCATAATGTAATTTCATTGCCAAATCCACATTCCCTTTTATTGCTACTAAAGGAGTTTTCAACTCATGAGAAGCTCTTCTAAAAAATTCAGTCTTTAAATTGTTTAATTGCTTTAATTCTTCATTCATTTTTTTTAATTTTTTATCAGATTCGATCAATTTTTGTTCTGCAAGCTTACGTTCTGTAATATCTCTACCAATAGTAATAATCTTTTTATTACCAGCACTATATTCAAAATTTTTAGCTGAAATTTCTAACCATTTATATGTACCATTTTTATGTTTAAATCGTGTTTGAAATGAACCTTTTCCCTTCCTTAAAGTTTTAGCTAGTAAAATAGCCGCTCGTTTTCGATCATCATGGTGTACAAATTTAAAAGGGCTTTCCTTTAATAATTCTTCTTTAGAATAACCCAGAACTTGTCTATGGATATTTTCATTTAATTCTTCGTATTCAAATTTGTTATTTAAAACTTTGATAAGATCATTTGCATTTTGATAGATCATTCGATATTTTTCTTCAGATTCTATTAATTTTTTCTCAATTTCTTTTTCTCTGGTAATATCTCGAGATACTAATAATATTTTTTGATTACCGTCCGAATCAAACGTTACTCTTCCATTTACATCAATCCATTTATATAAATTGTCTTTTGTGCGCATTCTATATTGTCCCCGCGCTTGACCTTCTTTCAAAGCTTTCCTTAAAGTCTCTCTAGCACGTTTAATATCATCAGGATGCAAAAATTTCATAGGAGATGTACCCATGATCTCTTCTTTTGAAAATCCTGAAATCCTTTCCTGTGTTTCATTTATGAATAATAACTCAAATTTATCATTAAAGACTGAAATCATATCATTGATATTATCTGCAATGAATTGATATTTTTCTTCAGTTTCTCTTTGAAATGATATATCCCTTAAAACTGCGATTAGCTTAATATTTCCATTTTCTTTTAGAATACTACCTTTTGCAGATAGATGAACATAGTGCCCATCCTTGTGCAACACTCTATATTCTGCTGAGATTGGACCACCAATCTTCATCAGATTTTCCACTTTGTTAGCCAAATTTATTAGATCTTCTGGATGGATGAATCTATACCCATTCAGTCCAATTACTTCTTCAGGTTTATAACCAAGAACGTCGTAAACTTGAGGACTCACATAAGTAAATGTCCCATCTAAATCTGATTCTATTATAATATCTCTAATATGGTCAATAATTAGTTGAAGTTTTTCATGTAAATCGTTAATTTCTACTCTAGATGATAACTTTTTCATACAAATAACCCATTAAAATAATTTTAATCCAGGATCAAGCATTAGCTATTCAAATTTCTAAATTCTAACTCTAATAGCTTAATTACTAAGTCTTTCTTGTCTTTGTTAAGATTATTTACACTTTTTCCTTTACTAAAATATGGATCGATGAATTTTGGATTCCAAACTACCAAGGCAAGAATTAAGCAATTCTTAAATTCTAATTCAGTTAAAAATTTTGATTTTTTATTTATCAAATCAGTTAAATATTGTATATACTTATTCATATCATTTTCATCCCGAGAGATCTTTAAAATTTCATCGTAACGATCCATAATTGGTCCACAATGGAGTTTTAATTAATTGATTAGTGGGTATAAATATTATTGAAATTGCTTATCCTTAACAGCTAAATTTACCATTTATGCTGCAAGAATTCTTTTTATTTAATAACTTTTGTGCAAATCCCCAATTAAGTATCAAATAATTTAACAATCTAATTAATTTAATATTTTTTTTCTCTGTTCTTGTTAAGAGAACGAAAATAGTAGGATTAAATTTTTGTATATATAAAAAGTAAATAATTTTTTATGTGCAAAATTATTTTTTATTAATAAGTAAAAATAAAATTGAATTGGATAAAAAAGAAAAATGGCTGAAAAAACTGAAGAAATGAAAAAATATGAGTTAGAAACAGGTAAAAATGCTATTTGGAATAATGAAATTACTAAAGGTTTTGTAAAATGGCAAAAAGGAGAAACACTTTATGATATAAATAAAGAACGTGTTGCACTCTATGTTCCAAAAGATATGAAAGAAAAATGGGTTTCATTCGTAAAAAATAGTAATTATTCTACCCTTTCACGATTAGTAAAAGACGCATTGGAATTTTATATTCAATACAAATATTCACCTTACAGCGAAATAGAACCAAATAATTTCAATTTACTTTCAAGACTTTCTCACGATTTAAAAGAACGATTAACTTCAATTATGGCTTATTTACAATTATTAATCGAAGGAAGGGAGTATTCATTGGATTACAATGCTATTGCTGCTTTAAAGAATATATACAGCCAATGCCTTTCTTTTGAAGAATTCATTAAATTCAATTTTGAAAGTATAAAACCTGAAAATGAACCAATTATGGATAAAAGTACTGTCAAATATGACATATTAATTATAGAAGACAATATTGAAACTTTAAATTTCTTAACAAGATATTTTAAGGGTTTAGGGTATTCATGTAAAGAAGCGAGGAGTGGTAAGAAAGGTTTAGATATACTAAAAGAATCCAAACCATCAATAATTTTACTTGATATTATTTTACCTGACATAAGTGGTTATGAAATTACGAAATCTATTAAATCAAATACCGAAAATAAAGACGTGCAAATCATCTTTTTAACAGCTGTCCCTAATTCCGAAGTTATGAAAAAGATGGAAGAATTAGGGGTCGATGGTTTGATATCAAAACCATTTAATTTAAAAGATTTTGAAATAATCGCAAAAAAGCTGGAAAAAAACAAATAAACTTAATTTATTTTTTTAAAAAGTCTAATTACAAATTTAGCTCCCTTATTTCTACCTTCAGATTCCATAAGGATTTTGCCACCATGGAGTTCTACAATTTCTTTGGAGATATAAAGTCCTAACCCCGCTCCTTCAATATCTACATCAAAATCTTGGCCATATCGTTCGATTTTTCCAAATTTTTGAAATAATTTTTGTTTTTCCTCTTTTGTTATACCTATTCCTGTATCTTCTATAATAATGTCGATAAAATTAGATAATTCTTCTAATTTTACATATATTTCTCCTTCAGAGGCAGTATATTTAATCGAATTCGAAATAAGATTAATTATGGATTGAGATAGTCTATTTTTATCTCCATTATAATGTAGATCTTTTGGTAGATCCAGCTTTATAGTTAAATTTCTAGACGCAGCTAAGAACATTAGT
>JAEOTH010000027.1 GCA_016839915.1 Promethearchaeota archaeon | reverse complement strand
ATTAAAAAATAATTATAATATTAGAACAAAACCAGAAATTAAAACAAATGATGAAAACTCAGTGAAATTTAAAATTACAATCAATTTTAAATTTTTTAATTTAATCAGAATTTTAATAGATATCTATGTATAGTGGTAAAAATTTAGATTTTAAATATAAATATCGTACCATTTCTGTGGAACATTTAGAAGAATTGCAGGAAGATATCGATAAATTACGTCGAGAAGGGAAACTTAGCGATAATGAAGTTTATAGGAGTTATATTGATAGTAAAAAGTTTGAAGTTCCGGAAAATTTTCCTAATGCGAAATCAATAATAATCCTTGCGATATTCACTAAGTTAGGATTAATAAATTTCCATTTGGATAGTAAAAAGTATGAAGTATTGATACCTCCCAATTATTATGATGATGGGACAACATACGAAGACTTTGAGAATATAATATTAGAAGATATAATAAAGGAACCTGGATATAGAGCTGAATTTACTAATAAACTTCACGTGAAATTATTAGCTGTCAGAAGTGGTCTCGGAAAATACGGGAGAAATAATATTTGTTATGTTGATGAATGGGGGAGTATGATAAATTTATTTGCTTATTTTACAGATTTTCAGTTTGAAGAAGATCATTGGACTGAGATAAATATGATGGACCAATGTGAAAGCTGTAATATTTGTATAAAAAACTGTCCCACCGGTGCTATCCCAACTCCTTCTGATGAGGATTTTGTAATTAATGCAGGAAAATGTATTTCGGTATATAATGAAATACAAGGCATAATTCCAGACTGGATTCCTTCTGATGCCCATAATGCTTTAATTGGTTGTATGAGATGTCAAAAACAATGTGTTGCTAATCGCAAAGTGATCGAGTTCACTAAAAACCTTGAGGATATTATAGAAGAAGAAACAAAAATGATATTGGAAGGACAAATCAATGAAAAATTAGTTAAATCTTTATCTAAAAAACTAAAAATGTTCTCTCCTTCTGATGCAAATAGAGTACTTCCTGTTATTAAGCGAAATCTTTCATTATTGCTTAGTTCTTAGAATTTTTTAAAAAAAAAAAAAGTTTTTTTTATATTAAATTTTTATGGATATTTTCCGATTCCCTCAAGATATATTTTAAAAGATGCTATGAACCAGCAGAGTTTATCATATTCTATTGAAGAATCCAAAATCTCCTCAGCTCTTTTAATAACATCATTTTCAGAATATTTTTTATATCCTTTTTCAATTATCAACTGAAGTTCTGCAAGAGCCCAACACATAGCATCAAATGGGAAATTACTTTTTATTAAATGTTGATAAAATTTCTCGGCCCTATATTTTAAATTTGGAGTCATTTCAATAATTCTTAAGGTATCAGATTCATTGATATCTTCTAATGGATTTGAACTTAATATGGCTTCTACTATAATTTACCACACCTAATTATAATTTTTGATTAAAAAATTTTTCTTTGTTCCATATAATATAAATAAAATAAGATATATAAATCTCCCGAATTAGATTCGAGTGTTTCCCATAAAAGTGGGATATTATCCCATTGAGATAATTAGAACCGAATTCGATTCAAAGATTTTTAGATATTCAGTGAATATTCAAAAAAAAATAGATAGTTATGCAAAAACTTTATATATTAAAAATTAATTACCCTTAATTATATCTAATTACTATCAATTAAATACAATTATTATAAAAAATTAATAGGCTTAATAACGATGTCAATTAGCTGGGAAATTGGAAAAGAAGCGCGAGAATTGGATAAAAAGCCATTAAAAGAAAGAATGAAGATCGAAAGGCGCTCTATTATGAGAGTCGGTTATGCATTAATTTTTTATTCTGTGATAATGATATTCTTCTATTTCTGTTTATAAGGGTTCCGCGCTATGGAATTATTTTTAATAATTATCATCTTAGCTTTTATCTTTGAATCTATGGATTCTATGGCAGGTATGGGATTTGGAACAGCACTCTCACCTCTATTATTCCTACTAGGTTATAATCCACTTCAAGTTGTTCCCACTATACTTATTTCAGAAGCTATAACTGGTATAATAGATACATTTTTTGATCATGAATTTAAGAATGTTCATTATTCTTTCCGGCCCTTAAATGATGCTACAAAAATTGCACTAATCATGGCATTCTTTGGATGTTTAGCTATATTTACATCAATTTTTTTAGGTTATTTTGCTATAGATTTCCCTGATATTGTCATAAAAACATATGTTGCAGGACTTATTATATTCATGGGTTTATTAGGATTTATTAGAGTTAAATTAAGAAAAATAGAGTTTTCTAAAAAAAATCCTAAACTACTGATTACTTTTTCAGCACTAGCAGGTTTTAATAAAGGAATTGGAGGAGGAGGATATGGACCAGTAATTACTATGGGACAAATTTTTTCTGGTATTTATGAAAAAAGTACAACGGCAATTGTATCCTTTTCAGAATCAATCGTCTCAATTGTAGGGATTTTGACATTTTTTCTAATAAGTTTTGCGGGTGTAAATGTTGATCTAGTTCTTTTACCTTCCTTATTTACAGGAGGTTTTTTAGCAGCGCTTTCTGCTCCCTATTTGGTAAGAATCCTTCCGAATAAAATTTGGAAATATTTCATTCCCTCATATGCATTTGGAATTGGAATATTTTCATTAGTAAAAATTTTTGCTTTTTAGTTTCTAAAGCCAAAATCAAATCCTAAATTTTATTTTAGATTTAGAAAAGAGTATGGAAAATATTATTAAGATTTTAAATATTAATATAAAGCGAACTATATTCGACTAAGATTTCTTTTATTTGTACAAAGTACAGAATAAGGAGAGATAATCGAATTAATTTCGATATATTTAAATATTACAAATTACATATTAAATATTAGAACAATAGTAATTATAAAACTAAATAAAAAGAAATAAAATGAATTTTATTCAGTTTAAAATAAAATTAAAAAATTCTAAATTTAAATTTAAACAAAAGAGTTGATTGTTATGGTAATATGTCCCAAATGTGGAGAAGAATATTCATTAGGTAGAAAAATTTACCACAGCTGTGAAGAGTTTTCTATAGAACATGGTATAATTTTTAATGATGATCGTCAAGATCGTCTTTGGAATTGCCATTGTGTGGATGACGTAGATAAGCAAATTTTAAATGTTTTACAAAAGAATGACAAAACCTCATATCGGGAACTATCAGAAAAGTTGAAACTAGCTGCGAGTACAATTCATAATAGAGTCACAAAAATGATCGAAGAAGAAATTATAAAGCAATTTGGAGCGATAGTAGATCCAGCAAAAATAGGCTATAATGCTATAGCAATTATTGGACTTTCAGTTGATCCAGTGAAAATGAATGAAATTGCAGAGATAATAGCATCTTATGATGAAACTCAACTTGTAGCAATTTCATCAGGAGATCATGATATTATTGCTCAGATCATCGCTAAGGATGAAAAATCACTCTGGAACTTTATAAACATAAAAATCAAGACAATAAATGGTATAAAACCTCATATCCATGTATCAAACTTCTTAGATATTTTCAAATCTACGCATTCTATTAAAATAGCTTAATAATAATAATAATAATAATAAATTATAAACTATTCATCATCAAATTGCTTTACTACTGTAAACCAGAAATTCACTATTGAATTAATTATTCTAGAGAATTCCTGCATTTCTAAAGGTTTAATTACATAACAATTAGCATGAAGATTGTATGCTTTTACTAAATCTTCTTTTGCATCAGATACAGTTAATATCACAATAGGAATCCGTTTTAGTTCTTCAGTTTTTTTAATCACTTCCAATACATGAAAGCCGTTTCTTTTTGGCAAGTTTAAGTCTAAAAGGATTAGATTTGGTTTATTTACATTCGAAAATTTTCCTTGCCTTTTTAAAAATTCAATAGCTTCAACACCATCTCTTACGACATCAAAATTATTCACAATCTTATTTTCTTGAAGAATCTCCTCAGTAAGACGGATATCTGCGGCATTATCTTCTACTAATAAGATTTTAGCTTTTACTGTTTTGTATTCATTCATAATTTTGTAACTTTAGTTTTTAATTTTTTCTGGACTTAATTTTTTCTGGAACTGTAAAATAAAAGGTTGTTCCTTTCCCAATTTCTGATACTACCCATATTTTTCCAGCATAGCGTTGTACTATCTTCTTGCATATGGGTAATCCGATTCCAGTACCTGGATATTCTTCCTTAGTATGAAGACGGTAAAAGATATTAAAAAGTTTACCAAAATATTTTGACTCGATACCTATTCCATTATCCTTTACAGAAAACATCCACTCATCTTTAACTTTTATTAGTCCTATATGTATTCTTGGGGGTTCTTCTCTTCGAAATTTTATAGCATTACTAATAAGATTCTGAAATAATTGTGTAAATTGAGTTTTATCAACTTTTAATATTGGCAATTGATCATAAGTTATAACTGCTCCGCTTTCTTTTATTGATTCTTGTAAATTGTATAAAGCATCTTTTAAAACCTCCTCAATATTGGTGATTTTTGAAGGTTTAGCATGTGTAGTGATTCTTGAATATGATAATAAATCTTTAATAAGAGTATTCATTTTTTTCGCTCCGTCTGTAATAAAGTGAATGAATTCCTTACCATCCTTATCCATTTTATCTTGATATTTGTCTTCTAAAAGTTGAGAAAAGCTTACAATTGCTCTTAAAGGTTCTTGTAGATCATGTGATGCTACATAGGCAAATTGCTGTAAATCCTCGTTAGAACGCCTTAAATCTTCCATTATTACATTAAATTCAATTTCTCTTTTTGCAATATGTTCAGATAAAAAGCATACTACGATTCCAACCATAATTAACGAAATTGCTCTTAAAAAATTATTTAAAGTCTCAAGATTAAAGAAATCATATTCTGGGATGAGATTAAAAATGATTAATATTATAGCTAAAAAAACAGGTATAAATAAGCCTTTTCTTTTCCACCATAAACACGCTAAGATGGAAGGAAAATAAAAAAAGTGCGCTACTAATATAGATGTTTTAAGTATTATTTCGAAATAATATATTAATAAACATGAAATTATCACCAAAATTATAATAAGCAATAATCTGATTCTTTCTTTCTTAAGCTTTAAGTCCATTTCAAACATTTTTCATGTAATTATACTCTTTAATTTGACTTCTTTAATAGTAGAATCTTTTTAGGATTAAATTTTTATATTTAAAATTAGATGTATAATCTATTATTTACATATCATAGTATAAATTCTTCTTTAATAAGAATATTGTTCAATATAAAATAAATTTTAGCGAACAAAAATATGACTATTTTTAAATGAAAAAATCACACTTCAATCTGAGGTATTTAAAAATTTTATTCTTTTTGCTTTCTTACTTTAAAAATCTTATAAAAACTATTTAGGCTTTAAATAAAATAATTTTAAATAGTAAAATGAATATTATTCAGAATAAAGAACAAATAGTTGGAAAAAGTCTTAATTTTAAATCATATAATAAAAATCATTTTCTTGTGAATTGCAATGGATAAAAAAAAGCTCGATATTTTATTAATTGAAGATAATAAAGCTGATGTAAGGCTTATTGAAGAATTACTGAAAACTTCTGAAGAAATCAAATGTGATTTAGAATCAAATCCTAGGCTTTCTGAAAGTATAAATCGTCTAAGAGCCAAATTCTTTGATATCATTTTATTAGATTTAACTCTACCAGATAGTGATAGAGAATTTACTTTAGATAGAGTTTTAAGTGTTACTAGAGAAATTCCTATAGTAATTTTGACTGGATTGGATGATAAAGATTTTGCATTAACATCTCTTCAGAAGGGTGCTCAAGATTATATAGTTAAGGATGACCTAAATGGACCAAATCTATTAAGGGCAATTTTATATGCAATTGAAAGACAAAAAATTGAAACTGAAAAAGTAATAGAAAAAGCTTTAAAAACACCATTTGATGAAAAAGACAAAGAAATTCTTAACTATCTACAAGATAATTATAAAATCTCCTATAAAGATTTGAGTAAAAAAGTGAATTTAGCTGCGAGTACTATACATAATCGAGTACAAAATATGATAAAAGACGGGATCATAAAAAAATTCGATACTTTTGTGGATCCCTTCAAAGTGGGATATGGATCTATAGCTATTCTTGGTCTTTCTGTAGAACCATTGAAATTGGAAGATATTGCGAAAAAACTCTCTGATTATGATGAAATACAACTAGTTGCATCTTCTACAGGTGATCATAATTTATTAGTAAAAATCATTGCTAAAGATGAGAAAAAGCTCTGGAAGTTTATTAATGAAGAGATTAAAACTCTAAACGGAATTCAATTACCAATGCACGTCTCAAGTTTTATAGATATTTTTAAAATGTCTCATAAAATTAATTTTAAAATTGAAATAAATCATTGATTTAGTTTTATGAATAATTAAAGAGAAATTTAAGGAAAAATCCCTCGCAATTCAATAGCCTTGGCTAATCTTGAAATAGCAATCATATACGAGGCTATTCTCAAAGAAACCTTCTTTTTTCTTGAAAGATTATAAACATCTTCGAAAGCATTTACGAGAATATTCTTTAATTCCTGATTTATTCTTTCAAGTTTCCAAAAATAACTATGAATATCCTGAATATACTCAAAATATGAGACACAAACACCTCCAGCATTCGCAAGAATGTCAGGAACAACGATTATTCCATTGCTTTCTAAAATTTCATCTGCTTCTGGAGTGGTTGGTCCATTAGCCCCTTCTAAGACAATTTTACAATCTATCTCTTTAGCATTTGAATATGTTATTTGGTTTTCTATAGCGGCAGGAATTAAAATATCACATTTTATTGTGAGTATATCTTCATTATTGATAAATTTATAGTGCTCATCTTTAAAATCTTTTAAATAATTCTTCTTATCTCTCCATTCTAATAATTTACTGATATTTAACCCTCCTTTCGCATACAAACCGCCGTAAATGTCTGATACAGCAATTATTTTACACCCATTTTCATATAAGATTTTAGCAATATTTCCTCCAACATTACCAAATCCTTGTATTACAACATTTTGGTCTCCTAAATCAATATTCAGCTTATTACATAGCGCTTCGAGCACATAATACAAACCCATTCCAGTAGCGCTTTCTCTTCCTACAGAACCACCAATTTCTATAGGTTTCCCTGTAACTACTCCAGGAATAGCTCTACCTTTATTCATAGAGTAAGTATCCATGATCCAAGCCATAATTTGAGGATCTGTATTAACATCTGGGGCAGGAATATCTATATCAGGGCCTATAATATTTATAATTTCTGCCGTGTATCTCCGAGTCATTCTTTCTAATTCTCCTTTCGATAATTTTTTTGGATCTACGCATACACCTCCTTTCGCACCTCCAAGCGGTAAATTTAATAAGGTACATTTCCAAGTCATCCAAGTAGCTAAAGCTTTAACTTCATCAAGATTCACATCGGGTGAGAATCTAATACCTCCTTTACCAGGACCCCGAATAGTTGAATGATGTACTCTGTAACCTTCAAATATTTCAAGATGTCCATCATCCATTTTAATTGGAATCGAAACGATTAAGGAACGCTCTACTCTTTTAAGATATTTTTTAATGTTATCATTTAGACCCATCTCTTTGGCAACAATATCAATCTGTTTTTTCGCCATTTCAAATGGATTTGTTTCATGGAATAAATCTTCCTCTTTCTTTCCATAGACTTCAATTTCATCGGTTGAAATTAATGTCTTTGGATAAATGATATTCATCTGGTCTTTTTTTTTATTTTCTAACATTTCGAATATTATTCAATTTTGAGTTATTCTTAAAAATTCAATCGAAGATATCTCTTCATTTTATATATGTCATTTAATACTTATAAATGTGTTGAATAGAATCCTACCGAAGATATACAAAAACGAAAGAAATTCGGGAACAAATAATAAAAACGAAATCTATTCAATAAAACATTAAATAATGATGAAAATTAAAAAAAAAGTTGATTTTGATTTAGTTATTTTCTTAAGGATTTGAACTTTTAGAAGTAAACAACTAGAATTATATTATTCTTTATATATGTAAGATTGTTTCTAACTCCTTGAAAGCTTTTAATTTAAATTTTTTTCGGTTACTTATCAATTTTAATAACTACATTTCAAAATTAGTTAAGTCATAATTAAGACATCGCAAGGGTAATGATTTAATGTTTTTGTAAATTTAGTTCGCAAAAATGATTTTTGCGATTTATAGAGATGTCCCTTGCTACCT
>JAEOTH010000120.1 GCA_016839915.1 Promethearchaeota archaeon | reverse complement strand
TTAATGTTAATAGTAAATTAGGTTATAATAAATATTATTTTTTTTTGTAAAAATAAACTTTATCTAATTGAAGCAGTATTATTTAATTAGTTATTAATAAAGAATTAAAAAAAAGATTGAATCATAAAGATTTTTTGACACACATCAAGAATTACTCCCAATGTAAACTTTAGCTAAAATGTCAGATAATAGAATTCCAGAAAATCTTGTAATTTGCATTGATACATCAAGATCGATGTTTAGAAAGGATTTCAGCCCAAATAGATTGAAGTGTTGTGTTTCAGCAGCTAAAACATTGATACAAGAAAGATTTAAATTAGACAATCTAAGTGCTTTTGCGTTGATAAGATACTCTGACAAACCAGTAAAGGTAGTAGATTTTACAACTTCTGTGTTTAGAGATAATCTCACTAAAGCTTTAACTTCGTTAAATTGCGAGGGATATTCTGCAATGGGTGATGCCTTAGCGTTATCAATCAAAACACTTATCACTGAACTGCGAAAGATTGGCGCTAAAACTCCAAGAATAATCTTGATTTCTGACGGAAAATATATGAAGTCTGCTGTAGATCCCATAAAAATGGCACGCCTTGCTCAAGGATTAAATATCAGAATTGATACCTTTGGTGTTGGTAAACCACGACAAGATAATATATTAAAGAAAATAAGTGATATCACAGATGGACGATACTTTCATAATAATAATCACGAATCATTAATTAGTTCAGCTAAAGAAATTGCAGATGATAATTATAAAACCTATGGGTCGGGGAAAGTCACATTAATTGAAAATCCTGCTTTTCTTAGGAAAATTGCAGCAGATTTATTAAGAGTTCAAGATCTAACAAAAGATCAAGAACAACGAGTAAAGCAGATAAGAGGAAAAGGTGATTTTAAAAAATGCTCTATTTGTTTTTCTGATCAAAATCCCTATACCAAAGGTTCTTTTTATGTTACTGGAAGATATTGCCCTAATTGCACTACACCTTTTCATATTCATTGTTTAGCAGCTTGGGCAGATTCTCAAAAAGATCATCAAGTTAAAAGATCTGGAACTGCCAGGTGCCCACATTGTTTTTATCTTTTAAAAATCCCAATAGAAGTTACTCAAATTCAAAAATTGCGTGTTCTCACAAAAGGTTTGAAAGAAGAAACTACTCAAAAACCAGAGATAATGCCAGCTAAATATATTCAAGATGTTTCTCTACTCGGAGATGAAGCTCTTTTTAGTGCGTGTCCGGTCTGTCATTTAATCTTTGAAAAGGGACAATCAGCAGTTCAATGTGGCAATCTTCAGTGTAATGCTCTTTATCACGAGGAATGTTTTAAGAAATTAAAGGAAGGACATTGTCGTTCTTGCGATGTGAAACTCCATCTTTATTAAATTATCTTAGAAAAAAAATAAACAAGTTTTATTAAAAAAAAAATGAATGATATTAATAATAAATTAAAGCATCAAATTAACGTGGCAGCTTATTATCTTTCGCAAAAGAATTATACATACGATAAATTGTGCTGGATGTTAGCAGAAAGACAACTTATTGCACAGAGGGATGCAAAGTATAAAGAAGAACAAAGAAAAAAAGAAAAAGCTGCTGAAATTTTCTATCAAGGGCTCCCTTATGAACTAATTACATGGCTAATAGCTGAATTTGATATTTTGATGAAAATGGGTAAAATTTAGAATCCAAAACCAATTTCATTAATATATAAGATTAAATACTACTTAATGCCAACTTAATTTCAAGTTAATTAAATTTTAAATTTTAATTGAAATAGATTATTGCAGACAACGCTCTATTAAACAGGAAAATCTCCCTATTATGACCGATTCTAGCTATTTTTCTTATGGGAATATAAAATTGGGGAAGGGAAGTTTTGATATACCACCCATACTTATAGGTACTATTTTCTATCAAAATGAGACAATTGTTGATAGGAGGAATCCTGAAGTATTTAATGTACAGAAAGCCAAGAAACGTATAAATACTCATATTTCGTTATCAGAAAAATATAAAATTCCTAGTTTGATAGAAATATCTGCTACAACCCCTAATTCAATGATAAAATATCTAGAATTCTATTTAGACCATTTTACACCCCCATTTGTATTAGGCGGAAACTTAGAATCTAGAATAGCCGGTATTGAATATCTCACCGAACATGGGATCAAACCAGATCAGTATGTATATAATACTATTTCAAATCTAAAAAATAAGGAAGAAGTAGAATTAATTCATAAATATAAAATTAAATCTGTTGTAGTTTTAATTCTCGGATCAGAAAATATGACTTCTACTCAGCGGTTTGCATATCTTACAGAAAAAAATCAACCCAATAATGCAAATATAATTGATGGATTAAAAGCATTAGACGTAAAAAAAATATGGATTGATGGAGGAGTTATAAATTTAGAGAGTTTAGCTCATATCTTAGAGACTCAACAATTGATAAGTACCTCATTAAAACTTCCAGTTGGTACCGCACCAAACCTTTTTCTTTTTCAATATTCTTCACCGCGATTAAATATTAAATATCATACTCGATACAGACGAGCTAGTATAATGTTTATTGTGTCTTGGTTTTCAAATTTCATTTTCTATGGGGCAATTGAAGATGCTTCAGAATCATTTGCATCTACTTTTCAATCAATAGAATTCAGAAAATTATTAAAAACCAGGAATATCCAACTTTTTAAGCAATTTTAATGACATATTATTTCAAGGTATAGAGATATAAAGAAATAAAAATATTAATACTAAGATTTTAATATTCTAAATAAGGCAATGTAATTTGTAAAGAAATTTTAAACAAGACGTTTAATTGCTAATTTGCTTATAATTAAGGAGATAGAAATGATCAATAATAGTGATAATGATGAGAAAGAGTTGGAAGCTATAAGATTAATAGACCGAGCAGAAACGCTTGCTGATCGTGAGAAAGGAAAAGAAGCAATAGACCTTTATGAAAAAGCGGCTTCAATTTATCTTGATCTTGGTAGTTATATTAAATTAGATGAAATATATATTAGAATTACTAAAATAATCTCTAGATTTAAGAATAATATTCAAGCTGTTTATAGATTAAAGTCTATAATTAGAAAGACTGAAGAATTAAAACTTAACGAGGTTTCTGCTAAATTATTAATACAGTTAGGAAATTTATCTTTCAATATGCATGATTGGGAGACAGCGGGGGAATCATGGGAAAAAGCTTCAAATTATTTATTTGAAATTGATCCTGAGGAATATAATAATTTAGCTTCAATACTACTTTTAAAAGCTGGACAAGTCTTTGAAAGATCCAAAATTAAAAAAGATACAGGAAAACGTTTAATACTTAAAGCAGTGATGCAAATACATAAGTTTGATGAACGATATGAGCAAGAAGAAAAAATAGCATTAAACTTGTTATCCCAGAAAGATTTTGAATCTTCAGCTAAGAAATTCTACAATATTGCTACATATTTTAAAAAAGCTCTTGATGATTTAGACAATTTAATAGATGAGGAAGAATCAAAAGATACATATCTTAATGCTAAAGCACGATTTATTCATTTTGTTGCAGAGTATCAAACTGTATCAGCTTTATGCTTGAGAGCCTCTGAAAATCGAGAATATAATGAGCGAATCAAACAACTAGGAAAGGAATCTATAGATCTATTTAAAGAATCAATATCTATGCTTAAATCTTATCTATTCCCAATAAAGTCAGATTTCGATCATGAAGTAATTTTAAGAATAACCTTTGATATAATGTTAGTAGCAATTATTCAGGGAATGTTAGGAATTTACCAATTGAAACCAATTGATTACTTATTAGATGATATTAAAAGCAATAAACAATTAGTAAAAAAATTGAAAGATTCTCCCTACTTCGAAATAACCGAACGAATTGAAAAGGTGGGAATTAGAGAATCACTTAACGATCTTTCTAAGATACATTTAGGTCATTTTGAAGCAATTAAGAACACTCTAGTTTCTTATTTTGAATAAATTTGTTTCATTCCAATACTATTTAATAATTATCTTTTCTTTACGCTTCTAAATTTAAAATTCAGATAATGAGGAAAGTGGAATGTTCATATATTGAATTTTTCAAATTTATATTGATCTCTTGGTTTCCGTGATAATCTTTTTGGACCATAAAATATAAGAATAATTGCTATAACAATATCTAATGCAAAAGTATAATACAAAAATCCAAAATTTGTATTACTCAATGGAAATATTGTATTTGAAAGATTATTTGAAGCATGAAAGATCATTACAACAAGAATGCTTCCATGAGAATTATTATATAACCACGTAAACAATACAGACAAAAGGATAACACTAAACGTGAAATTAAAAAAGGAAGTATTCGCTTGTGGTGTTCCAGTTATAAAAAATAAAGGAAGATGCCAAAAGCTCCAGATAGTTCCAAGTAATAGACTAGATTCAAGAGCACTCCACTGAGATTGAAATTTATCGAGGGCATAACCCCTCCAACCATATTCTTCCTGGAATGGACCCGCGATAAAAAAGAAGAAAATAAAATCAATAAAAATATATATGTATTCATCCCAAATTCTTAACTCGGGAAATTGTGATCCTTCTGTAAGAACTGCTAACCATAATGATAATCCACTTATAATTGGTAGTAAAAAAATTGATATAATTAGAAATCGCCAATTTCCATAATGCCATCCCCTCGTCCATAAGATTTTCATACCTTCACCTCTATCATTAACATATGTAAGCGTGAACGCCGCTACAAATGGTCCAAACGAACCAACAATTCTTAATAATCCATATAAAAGTAGGGGTTTGATTAATCCAATTGAAGCTAATAAACTAGGTAACCATAAAACCCATGAGAATAGAAAAGTAATTAATAAAAATAATAATAAATTTCGATTATTTTCTTCAATAGTTTTTAGCATTCTCAAATCTTCAATCTGAAAGTTTAAAGTTTAATAACTCTAGAGTTTGTTATTTAATATTAAATTAAATAGTTTATAATACTTAATGCATTAGATGTTCTTGATTCAAAATATCTTGAATTTAAAAGCATATTTTTGTATTTGTAGTTAAATTTGGATTGTTTCTACTCCAGCATTTTGTTTTAATTTCTTAATCTTTTCACTTGTCTTTGCAAATTTAATAGAAAATTAATGATTATAAAAACATACTATTTATTTGAGACCTTAGATTAGGCTTTCTTGGGTTTTTTAACAACTATGTAGATTTAACAAAAACTTTAAAAAGAACCACGACTATTATTAATATAAGAATTTAAAATGATGAGAAATCTTTGAAGATTTCTCTGTGCTTCTTCTCTATTATTATAATTAAGTTTTAATTATGGATAGTGGAATTTAGGCACTTAAGTTAGAAAAAAAACTAGGAAATTAAGGTAATTATAAAAATGAAGATTTTATACGTCAATCCAGCCAGACTTAGTTCTGGACTTGATGCGATAATTAAGGGACCTCCCTTAAGCTTAATATCAATTGCTGCTATGGTTCCAGAACATGATGCGGAACTCTTCGATTTCAAAGTGCATAATTATGAGGAAAAAAAATTCAATTCGTTATTGAATAAGAGTGACATCGTAGCTCTCACAAGTATGACCCCCCAAATCTCTCACGCGTTTGAAGTGGCTCAAATGGCAAAGGATCATGGATGTACCACTATAATTGGTGGTTACCAACCAACTTTAGCTCCTGAATATGTAGCAAAGCACCCTGCAATAGACTATGCAGTAAGGGGGGAAGGCGAGCACACCTTTCGCGAATTAGTAAATTATATCGATGGAAACAAAAGTAATAATACTTTAAAAGATATAGATGGAGTTTCATATAAAAATAACGAAGGACGAGTGCTCCATAATAAAGATCGAAAATTAGAGCCAAATTTAGATAATTTTCCCATGCCTCGAAGAGATTTATTAGATGATAAAAATTATGTTTATTTGGGAGCTAGAGTAGCTCAACTTGAAACTTCACGAGGATGTCCACACAATTGTAAATTCTGTTGTATTATAAAAATGTGGAGAAATTCAGATCGACATGTAACTTATAGAACTAAGTCTACTAAACGAATAATGCAAGAAATTTATGATATTGATTGGAAAAACGATTTTATCTTTTTCTGCGAAGACAATTTTACTATTAAAATAAAGCGAACCAAAAAAATACTAGATACTATAATTCATTCAGGAGTTCCAAATAAAATATATTTATCCTGTCAATCTCGAGTTGATACATTATATAGAAATCCTTGGTTAGTTGATCTAATGCATAAAGCAGGAATGAGACAAGTATTTCTTGGTATTGAATCAGTACATCAACAAAGCCTTGATGCAATGAATAAAAAAAATACAACTCCTGATATGGTTAAAAAAGTAGTCTCGTTACTTCAGGATCGTGGAATTTCCATATTCGGAGGTGTAATAATTGGATTTCCAGGTGAAACCAAAACAATGGTGAGACAAAATATACAATTTGCAAGATCACTTAATCTAACTTGTATTCAATTTACACCTATAACAGCTTTTCCAGGAACTGATTTTTATAATGAAATGTCAGAAAAAAATATGGTTACTAGTGCTAATTACAGTCATTATGATTTGTTCCATGCTATGATGCGTACCGAAGAATTAACAGCAAATGAAATATATCAATTAGTTGGTGAAGCATACTCTGCTTACTATCTTAGTAAGGGTTGGCTTCGAATGCTCATAAAAAGATATATTAATCCATTTGGGAAGTTCAATTGGATGGGACGAAATATACCACGCTTTGCTAAAACGGTAATTAGAAGCGGGAGAGAAATGCTTCAATCAATGGGAATCAATCAATCAATAATTTCTGATGAATTAAAAGAGTTTATGGAGCATGGAATAGGTTATAAATCATTGATAAAAAAAGCAATTATTGACAAAAAAACAGAGGATATAACTTTAGCTAAAAAAGTACCAAAACCAGTAAAGATTACTAATTAAACTAATTCTTTAAAATTTAGAATAATTAAAATTTTATTGTTAGTCTATTAAACTTTAATCTACTAATTTTTCTTACCCCATGGTCCCCGGATGAGTAAGAGCATGTTATTAAGCCAGCTTCCTCAAGTTTCTTGATTTGGGCAGAGATATTCGCCTCTGTCATACTTAAACTAGCTGCAATATTTGAAACATCCATTGGTTCTTCTTGGATGTAATGTAATATCAGACGTCTAGTTCGTGAGGATAGAGCTTTAACAATCTTTTCAATCTGTTCATCTGATTCTACAGATATAGATTCAGATTTATTTTGCATATTAACTTCCAAAATACCGGTTTGTGAAATTTCCATAACTTTTTATGCAACCCTTAATAAAATCCTTATGGTTATATACACTTAACCAATATTTTTAACGGTATTTATATTTACCTCGTGTATCATTTGTAAATCATAATTACATATTATTACAATGATTACGAATGACATTAAAAATACTTATAACTTATTTTTATTCTTAGATTTATTTATTTATATAAAGTATTCTTTTAACAAAATTAAATACATCAAAAAGCATTTGACTATATAATTTAGAACTATTAATAGATTTTGGATAAACTAAATAAATAATTATCTAATCTCACTTTAAAATTTAATTAAAATACTCTTATGTTACAAATTTTAATTATATTAAAAATATCTTCAATCTTTATTAATAATACCACAAATGTCCCATTATGTAGAAATTACATAATTCTTGATGTTTTTATAGTTTTATAGCCTTTTTTGTAAATTTCCAAATTTTATTATTCATTATTCAATTTAAAAGAATAGCGAATAGAACTTATGGGAGAATTAATACAATTTAATAGTCATGATCAATATTATTATATAGAAAAAAATCTCAGTAAGTGCTATATTCTAAGCTAAGCTTAGATTAGATGACACTTACTTAAATAAAGCCAATTTTGGATGAAAATGTTATACAAAATGCCTTATTTCAATAAAAAGCGATATAGATGCGCATAATTTGTATATTTACTTTCTCATCGTTTTTGACAAAAGTTGGAAAACACAATCATTTATATTTATAAGTTACTTATGTTACTTGAATTATGATTGGTTACAAATATTACAATAGAAATAGTAAGAAGAGATTATAGATGAGTAGAAATCCAGCCCAAAAAACAACAATTACAAAAAACTTGATTTCAGATAGACGAACTAAATCAAAAGAATCAACGAGCGTTATAACGGTTAGAATTGATGAAAGTCTAAACGAGAATCTTGATAAAGTTCGTAGAAAATTAGGGATTTCTAAGGCTGATCTTATTAGAAATTATTTAGAGATGTCAAAATATATAGTTAAACAAAAGAGTTCGCTTCAATCATTAAACGATCGAGATTTTATAATAATTAAAAGAAGTTATTTAAGAAAACTAGTAGAGATTAAAGATGAAGAAGAACAAATTAATTTAGGGGATAAATTAGCTCGCTTCATAAATGATTGTGCAAGAATAAATGGCAAATTAGATGATATTTCTTATAAATTAGATTTATGTAATAATCTTGGATTTTTTCGAAATTTTATTGATGATAATAATTATATCTTAATAGATAAGAAATTTGGATCTCAGAAATTTGTGGAAGCCTTTACTTGGAGAATTTTCAATAAAGGTGAATTTGATGCAAATTGGATTAGTTCTAAAATTAAAGATCAAAGTAAAATAAGAACTGCTTATCAAAAGCAAGTACAACCAATTGATATTTCATCTTCACATTATTCTTTTGAATTTGCCAAACTAACTGAAATAGAAACTGAATAAAAAGAAAAAACATAAATTAACTTTTGTCTACTATTTCTTTTAATCCTAAAATGGGAACAAGGGTTTTATCTGGACGGAATAAAATTTCATAATTTAACTCGTGCAGTGCTCTTTCTATATAGAAATATGTAATTAACACATAATTTAGGTTTAAATTTTTCAATATTTTTCCAATTAATTTTGATTCCCATATATTTAGAACACTAAAAACAATATCAAGAACTTTTTTTATAGGCTTCATGGCTCTTCTGAAGAAAAGATTATAAAGAATTTCTTCTGGTACTTCAAACTTGTCTTTTTGAATAATTTTATTCTTAATATAATTCAATAATGTATTAAACTTGATATAACTTAACGCTCTCAAAAAGGAGGCTAAATCTTTCTCAACTGGAAATCTTCCTTTTTTTTCTTCTAGAGAAAGTTGTGGATCACCTTCGAAATCAATAAAACAATAGCTATATTGTCCGTCAACATTATTAAATAGAATTTGTTCCATGTGCAAATCTTGATGAACTGGTTGAATTTCAATTTTAGATTCCTCAAATTCGGTACGAAATCGTTCTATCACATCTTTAATATCAATAAGAATTGAACTGATTTTTGGTAAATTGAAGAAAGCACTCTCTGGTTGCGCGTTCATATTAGTCAATAATCCTGAAATTATTAAATTTAATCTCTCTGTATAATCTTTGAGAAAAACTTTACTGTCTACTGATTCTAATTTATATTCTTCTTTTTCAGGAAAAATTAAGGATTGATGTAAATTATTAATATAGTTGCCAATTTCTCCAGATACTTTTAGAGTCTCAATGCACTTCTCTTTAATTAGGAGAGAAACATTTGATTTTTCACTAAATTTAGAATAATCTCTATCAACTTCTTTGAATGTAGTTTTAATCATATTATTGAGTTCATTCCAGTATATATCACCCAGATTCCCCAGATTTGAAACGTTTTCAAGTATACCAATAGTCTCCTTCCCTTGTATTTTAATTGTTCCAAATATTTTGGGAGTGTTTGGAAATTTATTTTTCACTAAAACAAATAATGTTGATGGCTCTAAACTTAAGGAGTAATCTTTATAAGATTTTAACACATAAGAAATGGGTTTTTGGTTCAGAACTCTTTTATTTATTATAGTTAACGAGAATAACATATTAGTTGTATTCCCTCCACCTAATTGTTCAATGGAAAGTTCATATCGATCTGGATATAATGCTGCTTCAATTAGGTTCTGAACTTTTTTCATGTTTACCTGATCTTCAAATTGGTTATTATAAAGTGTTAATTCCAAGTCAAATGTTGGAAATCTCTCAGAAATACTTGTGTCAAAAAGCAGTTTCTTCCAGAAAAAAAGACAGAATTCTGCTTCTAATAAATTAAGGGTGATAATTTTCTGTTCATTTTCAATTGTCATAGCCAATTTTTTGCTAAATGTGTTTTCAGTCAATTTTACGATATTGGAACGTGTAGTTTCATTAGGTTCCAAAATCTCTTCAATTTTTTCATAATTAATTAGAGGAACAAAATAAGTTTTAGAATATTCAGGAGCCTTTACATTAATTATTGTAAGAAAAATTCTTCCAGCAATTATTTCAAAATAATCGAGTAATACATCAAACTCTAAATTGGATAATGCAGCTTTTGACATAAACCAACGCCTTGAAAGGAGCCACCCTTTAAACTCATTAGAATTACTTATCCCTTGAATCACATTTTTATCAAAATTATTTCTCATAATAACCAATAATTTTCTTTTTTTAATATTATTATAATTAGTTATCTTTTATAGGTAAAAATTTTTACATATATTTAAAACATAAAAAGTAAATGCATAGAAATGACTGAAAAGAGTATTAACTTTCCTATTGTCTTTCACTTTCATCAACCAGTTGATAATTTTCAATGGGTATTTGAAGACGTGTATAAAAAATCATATAAACCCCTTATCGATAATATTTTTGAATTTACAGATGTCAAATTCACATTACATTTTTCAGGTAATTTATTGGAATGGCTTTTAAACAATAAACCTGATTTCATTGAAAAATTAAAAACCATGGCTAGAAGAAATCAGATAGAAATCATTGGAGGAGGTTATTATGAACCTATATTCGCAATTATTCCTTATCGTGATAAAATAGCTCAAATGAAAAAATTATCTGATCTAATAAAAAGTGAATTTGGCCTTGATGTTAAAGGCGCTTGGTTGTCAGAAAGGGTATGGGAACCAAATTACCCTTCATTCCTAAATGATGTAGGACTAAAATATGTGATTGTTGATGATAATCATTTCCGTTCTACTGGAATTACTGAGGAAGGGACGTTCTATACCTATATTACAGAGGATGAAGGAAAAACTCTACGAATATTTCCTATCAATGAAGAATTGAGGTACTTAACCCCATGGAAGCCCACATATATGTCAATACAGTATTTAAAAAAAGCTGCTGATGAAAAAGGCGATAGGTGCGTCTTGTTAATATCTGACGCGGAGAAAATGGGTGTTTGGGGAACTACACACCAAATATGTTATGTGGAAGGACAAGGGCATCAAGAAGGGGATGAAGGTAAACCATTTATTCCGGCTTTTTTTGAGCAAATTAGAAATAATACATGGATAAAATCATTAACTCTTTCTGAATATATGGAGCAGTATCCGGCAAAAAGTTTGGTATATCTTCCAACTGCGAGTTACGATAAAATGGAGGAATGGGTTTTGCCTACGGAAATTCGCAAAAATTTTAAGATCATAAGAAAAGCACTAAAAAATGATGAAAAAATGAAGGAAACATATCAATTTCTTCGCGGTGGGTTTTGGAGGTATTTTCTTGTGAAATATCCAGAATCTAATAATATGCATAAGAAGATGATTCATGTTAGAAATAAGCTTATAGCTGCTGAAGAAGACTTAATAAAAGTACAAAATGAACAACTCACTTCAGTAATACTAAAAAAAATAGCTGAAGCATGGGATGAGATTTATAAAGCTCAATGTAATGATTGTTATTGGCATGGTTTATTTGGAGGAGTTTATTTGCAATTTTTACGATTTTCAGTTTACACACATTTGATAAATGCCGAGAAGATTATTGATGAGATTAACATTTTAATTAATCCTAAACTGAGATCATATATTTATATAACACCAATTGATTTTCTTAAAGATAGTAGAACAGAATATCTAATTGAATCAGATATTTTTAATTTATACCTTAATCCTAGCGATGGTGGAACTATTTTTGAGTTAGATTACAAACCTAAATCCTATAATCTATTGAATACTCTAACTCGATGGCCAGAGGCCTATCATGATAGTAAAAAACTTGAATCAAAGGAAGTGTTGGTTGACAGATTTAAAAAAAATTTATTGCGTCTTAGAGTTTTATATGATGACGTGGAACTTGAACAACTTCAAGCGGATCAATATTATGAATTTGGAGATTTTGCTAATGAAAGCTTTAAAGTGACTAGTACTGAAAAAGAAGGAAAAATTGCCGTGATTGAAATGGAAAAAAATGGAAGCATAAAGGACACTGAAACTGATCAAAGATACCCAGTAAGAATAACTAAAGACATTAATGTTGAAGATAGTGAAATTAGAATTATTTTAAGAGTTATCTTTGATGAAATCTCTGAAAATGAAGAGATGTTAGACCGTATTATTAAAAATTTAAGTCTAGCTATTGATATTCCTTTTTTCTTTAATGGAGATACAACAAAATTTCAATGGAATAGTAAACAAGTTGAATTTAAACATAAAAATGATAGTGTTTTACTACAGCCATTTAAGTATACTGGTTCACATTTCAGAGCTTATGATGAATCTTATGACTTACACTTTGAATTTGATATTTCCAGTAAAATTGATTCAATTAAAATTAATAAATTTCCAATTATCGCGTACGCTTATACAGAGGATGGCTACAAAGAAATTTATCAAGGAGTCAATGTAATTACTCTTTTTAAACTTAATAAAAGTCTAGAAATTAATCTTAAGTTTAAAATTAATTAATATTTATTTTTTAGTTTATGCTACAATTATGTAGCAGGTAGTAGAATTTTGTCGATTTAATATATCTTTAAATATATTAAGGGTTTAATATCAACTATTAAACATAAAATAAGTTAAGGTTTTGGAGTTTATGGGAGCTAATGGAAATGGTAAACGGAATGGCTGGACCTATAACAAAAATGCATTGAAAGATAATATTGAAAACAATAAATACGTTAGAAATGTCCGTCAAAAGTTATTGGAAGAAAAACTTAAAAAAAAACTTCAAAAATAGAAAACTAATTCTATATCTTTCTTAATAATAACGTAAATTTAGGATTCAAATCCATATTTCCCTATAAGTGGAACAAAACGTACTCCCGTTACTTTTTTTGATTTAAAATCTTCACCTAATTTTTTAATAATGTATAAATTTTGCCCAAAACTTTTGGATCCCGCAGGAATACAAAGAATTCCCCCTTCTTTTAATTGATCTCGTAAAGGGAGAGGAACTTTTGATGGCGAAGCAGCAGTTACTAGTATTTTGTCGTAAGGCGCCTCCTTAGGGTAACCTAATGTTCCATCTCCATAAATTACTGTAACCTTGCCTTCATATCCGGTTTCTCTAAGACTCTCTTTAGCGCTGTTTACTAATTCCTCATGACGTTCAATTGTAAATACATGACCAGGATTTTCTGAATTTCCTGGCGCTACCAACTCTGCACATAAAGCAGCGTGATACCCAGAACCTGTTCCTATCTCCAAAACTTTCTCTCCTTCTTTTAATTCAAGAAATTCACACATCATTGCGTTCATATGTGGGGCACTAATCGTTTGCCCAAGTCCAATTGAAAGGGGTGAATCGATATATGCACTTGATTCAGCATCCCTTGGCACAAATTTATGTCTTTGGACAGTTAACATTGCCTTTATTACCTCTGGTTTAGATAATATTCCTCTGTCTTTAAGACTTTCAACCAATCGTTTCCTCTTTTCTTCAAAATTCATTTTTAATATTGAAACCATGGTACGATATTTAGGCGATTTTAAAAAAAAATCATTTCTTTATGTTTTTGAAATGATATAAATTTTATCGTTCGGCTTTACTTCTTGATTTAATCTCAAATTAATTCTAACAGGATCAGAATATCTTTTTCTTGAAATTTTTTTTATTTTTTCACCCTTGTAAATCATCTTTCTTATAGTTTCAGTCATATAGGTCGTAGAACCTTCAATAATAATCTCATCCCCTAACTTTAATGGAATATCTAAATTCTCAAGTAAGACATTAGCAGATTTACTACTTACATCAAATGAGAGGATTTTTCCTATATAATGCTTTTTATAAGGAGAGATATTACCTCTTTTCATTAACTCAATATCGTCTGCAGTTGGTTTATGAAAATAAAATCCTGTATGAAAACCACGATTATAAACGCTTGAAAGCCTTTCAAGCCAATTGTTTACCTTCTCCTTATTGTATGTCTTATTAAAATGGGAATCTAAAGCCTCTTTATAACATTCTACTACTGTTTTAATATATAATGGATCTTTCATTCGCCCCTCGATTTTAAATGCATCTATTCTGGCATCAATTAATTCAGGGATATACTCAATCATGCATAGATCCTTCGAATTTAAAAACATTTGACCATTATAAATAAATTCATGATTCTCATCATCTATCACCCTCCATTCTCTCCTGCATGGCTGAACGCAGTTTCCTCGATTTGCTGAATATTCTTCAGAATCACAAATAGTAGCAGAAAAATAACATCTTCCTGAAATAGAAGTACACATTGAACCATGAATAAAACACTCAATTTTGGTTTTTGAGAGTAAGTGCTTAATAAGCTTAATTTGTTTTAAGGATAATTCTCTCGCTAAGATGATCCTCTCTGCACCTAACTCTTCATAAAATTTCGCTGCTTCAATATTAGAAACATTAGCTTGTGTTGAGATATGAAATCTCACATTATTTCGTTTTGCTATTCTAATAGCAGCTAGATCATGAGCAATAATAGCATCAATTTCTGCATCTTTTGCTTCTGAAATCAGATTTTCCAAATCTTGCAATTCTTTATCATATATTAAAATGTTTGTAGTTAAATACACATTTAACGGTGGATTTTGATTATGGCAAAACTCAATAATCCTACTTATATCTTTTCTTTCAAAATTTTTAGCTTTTTGTCTCATATTATATTGCTCTACACCAAAATATATAGCATCTGCTAACCCACTAACTACTTTCAGGGAATTCCAATCTTGGACAGGAGCAAGTAATTCTGGTCGAATATCCATATTAAAATTTAAAGTTTTTCTTTAATATTCTATAATATACAAATATAAAGTAAAGAATATGAAAATTGTTATAGTAAAGAGGATTAAAAAATGAATTTATCAATGCCTAAATGTAAAATAACAGTATTAAAAAGAACATTAAATAAGGATTTAATTGGTGAATATATTGAAGATCAATATAAAGATATTAAGCCATGCGAAGTATTTAAAGATGGGCAGCAAATGATAATTGACCCAAATACAGCGAAAGTCCCAGAAGGTTTCTGTGATTGGGCGTGGGCAGATATACGTAAAGATATAATCACTATTGCTGCGGGAGGGAATATCATAGGAATGAAAAAAAAAGGTACTGTTATTACTGGGTGTAGTGATTGGTTTCGACCTGTAATATTTAAAGTAGAGAGAATAGAATAGGATGCACAGGTATTTATTATTTGAGAAATAATCTTTTTTTCAACCTAATGGCAATGAAGTAAAAAACAAGTGGAGCCGCTAACCAAATTAATTGAGGGAGTAATGTGATATTATGCCCGTTAAATGTGAACAAGAGTGGATTCCACCAGTAGACGATATATTCCCAAGCATTACTTAAAGTACTTGTTAACTCCACAATCAGTTCAGATACTTGACCATATATTATCAATATAGCAAATTCACTTACTTTAAATCTCTCAAAAATCGGCTTCTTACATAATAATTGTATAAACCATACTCCTAAGAGGAATAACCCTCCATCCCAAAAACTATGAGTGATAATTATTAAAATTGTTGAAATTGGAGGAGGAAAAGGAGTTGGAATTATAAATCTTGCAGGGGGTAAACTACTAATCTCATTGGCTATTGATAATGGAAGTTCCCAGCATAAACCCAAAAAAAATCCAATCCAAAATAAATACCAAATGAATTTATCTATCTTCTTAGTCTTAAATAAGAAATAAGCAGTTATGCAAATCAATATACCAATAATCCAAACAAACCAATAAAAAAATGCCAAGTTTAATATTCCCCTAAATTTTAGGCAGTTTTTATAAAAATTAAAAGCGTTAAATGAATTATTGAAAATAAATTAATAAAAATATTTAATAAGGTTTACAAAAATGAAAGTAGTATTATTTAATGGAAGTCCAAGAAAAGAGGGAAATACTTATCATTGCTTGAATGTTGTTATGAACGAATTAAAAGCTGCGGGGATAGAATGTGATTATAATTGGATTGGGATGGAAAAATTACAAGGTTGTACTGCTTGTATGAAATGCAGAGAAAATGATGACCAAAGATGTGTATTGACAGGAGATAAAATAAATGAATATATAGAAAAAATGTTAAATTCCGATGGGATAATTATTGGATCTCCAACATATTTTTCAGATTTATCAACAAGCACAAAAGCTTTAATAGAGCGTGCTGGATATGCAACTGGTGGGTATTTAAAGCATAAAGTGGGTGCAGCAGTAGTGGCTGTTAGAAGAGCTGGTGCAAATCATGTGTTTTCTAGCATTAATTACTTCTTCCTCATCAAACAGATGTTTGTAGTAGGATCAAGTTATTGGAATGTAGGTATTGGAAAAAATCCAGGAGAAGTGCTAGATGATGAAGAAGGTATTAAAACTTTCGAAAATTTAGGTAAAAATTTTGTGTATTTGCTTAAAAAACTTAAATCTTAATTACATTTCATTATATCATGGTGCTAGATGGAAATTATAGGATTAAATCAAGTCAACAGATTAATATTGGATAAACAACATCTTACCGAAGAATCAAAAATAGACAATATCATACAAATTACAGAGGATATATGTGGTCTCCATTCCACGGAACTCAAAACCTCTTATTTATCTCTTTTTGCAAGAACTAGCAATTTCAAGAAAACGAATTTAGAAAAAGAGCTTTATATCAATAAAACTCTTGCTAGAGTACGAGGAATGCGAAGAACTCTATTTATTGAGACAATAGATTTGATTCCAATAGTATATGCTGCAACATTCAACTTAATTGAGAGATCTTTTGAAAAATACATGGCTTTTCATAAGGTTTCTTTAAAAGAATATCAGGAACTATCACAAGTTATTATGAAAGTAATATTAGGAAAGGAATTATCTGCTTCTGAAATAAGGGAGGAATTAAATTCAGAATCAAATATACCTGCTATCATTCAAGTTATGTGTAATCGAGGATTATTAATAAGGGGAAGACCTATCAAAGATTGGAAAGACAGGAGAAATAAATATGCCAGATTTAAAGATTATTTTCCAAATCTTGAATTAAACCAATTAAAGGAGAAAAAAGCCATACAATTTTTAGTAGAAAAATATGTGAAAGCTTATGGGCCTGTAACAGAATTGGATATGTCTTGGTGGACCGGTTTAACCAAAACCCAGATTAAATCCGCCTTAAAATGCATTGAATCTCAACTTGAACTAGTGAAAATTTCCTCTATAAAGAAAGATTACATAATGGCTAAGGAAGATATAATTAGAATAGCTGATAATCCCATCTCTGGGGAGTCTTCATTAGCATTATTACCAGGACTTGATCCTTATCCTATGGGGTATAAGGATCGAGAGAGGTATATTAGTACTAAGAATTATAATAAAATCTTTGATCGTTCTGGAAATATCACATCAACAATCTTTTTAGATGGCGTTGCTGTTGGAGTCTGGGATGCCGAAGAAAAACCAGAACCCCTTGTTAAATTTCATTTATTCAATTCAATTAAAAGTGAATTACTTGATGAGCTTTATTCTCAAGCTAGAGATATTGGGCAATTTCTTTTTGATAGTAACGTAAATATTAGAAAATGTGAAAAAATGTCCCCATTAACAGAGAGAACAGCAGGGGGATTTATGTCACCTCTTAAAAATAGTTAAAAACAAGTATTTAAAATAATTTTCTAACTTTTTTTAAGTTCTATAATAAGGTGATTTTCCTAATAGAATATGTTCAATTAAAGGACTTACTAGATGAGCAAAGATTCTTCTCTTTGAGTAAATATTTCTTAATTTTTCTACATAATCCTCAAAACTCTTCTTTTGATAATGAAGTATGCATTGAGATTCTTGAGTGTCCATCCAATCAGTATAAAACCAATCCAAATTTTTTTCTGGGATTTTAAAGGCTGAATCTGGAGCTATAGGAATCCCCATTACTTCAAACATCTTTTCGGCATATGTTCTTTGATATATCTGGCAAGATTTTCCTCCTCCAATATGCAATGTTTTATTTTCAATATCTGTAATTGCTGCGTTCGCAAAAGCTGTATTGTAGGTGTTTTTCTTGGAATGCTCCTTAGTTTAGCAATTTTCATTGGGATCTTCATGGTACTCCATTTTATACTAAAACCCACAGAGGGTATTGAACTAGTTTTTTCAACTACTAATTTTTTATAAGATTCAATTATTTAAACCAGAAAAGATGAGATGCATATAAATAATTAATCTAATATTAATTTTATAGAGAAAAGTTGAGGCATTTCAGGTTCAATGACTAAACAAATAGTCAAACGAGGTAACATCATTGTTACTATCCTTGTGATATTTAGCATTTTTCTAATTTCAATTAATAATGTCTCTTTTTCATATGCTCAAGGTAATGGGGATCCTCACACAATTACTCCCAAGTTTAAATTATTAGGATTAGGAGAAACCAATGGTGAAATGTTAAATACTAGCTCAATCATGTTTACTGTACCCGATGAAACTTGGAATTTAACAAATATAGAGTTACATTTTTCTGGTATTCAATCTAGACGGGAAATTAAAGATATAGAGACTGAACCTGTTGGAGGTTTGCTTTTATATAAAAGCAGAAAAGGAATGGGAGTGCAAATAATTATTACTGAACCTACCGAGATTTATAGTGCTCAAATATATGGATATGAGAGCAGTCCTATCACTACAACCACGGTATTTTTTCAAATTAAGGGATATGATTCACTCTTAAACATACCAAATGAGACGATATATGGTTCTACACAAGTAAATATATCAAGCGATATAAAATGGCATATTCAAAATTTTTCTACACCTGTCTTTCTTAATCCAGGAAATTATTATTTAGTAATGAATGGAACAAATATGCTTCCACAAGAGGGAGGTCGATATTATTGGGCCAATAATAATGATCCAGAAAATCCAAATTTACACATATCGGAATGGGATAAGGATCTTCTGATTTGGACTCAAGGAGTTACAGGAGAACCATTTCTATACAAATTGGATCAAAAAATAATAGGTCAGTTTTATCCAGAAGAAATCAATATGACTGCTGACATTGATGGTGTTTCCTTTCCAATTTCGGATGGGGGTGTTCCTGGAACTGGTTTTTTAAATAAAAGTAAAAATTTTGCTCCAAGTGATCTTAATATGACTATCCCTATTAAAATCAATAATTCGATAAACTTAATCTTCAATGTAAGCTATAAATTTAATTTAAAAACTCATTTAATGTGTGATGGTTTGGGAATAATAAAAGGAGATTCAAATATTTGGATATTAACTCCTAAAATCGAAAGATTTTACGATTATCAATCTACTCAGTTCATTTATCCAAAAAGTTGGTATAATTTCACTGTATTTCAAAAAATAGGAAGTATCTGGGAAAATAAAACTTTGGATGTTTATCTTGACGAAAATACTTTAACTATCCCTAATAATACAATCAATGATGATGATAAGTGGATGATTACAGCAAATTCACCCAATATAGATTTTAACTTAAATCTTCCTGTTTTAGAATGGGAGCCTGGACAAGAATTACAATTTTCTGTTAATACCCCTATGATAGATGGTAATTTAACTTTCTTTTTTATCAATTCTCTAGGTTTTGGATATGATGAACCAATAGAAATAAAAAATGTAGCATCTGAAGAAACTCTTTTTTCATATATGATCCCTTCAAATGCTCGTGAAGGCTCATATACTATTATAATCTACTGGAATAATAATACAGATGCAGGAATTCAATCTCAAGTGTTCGAGGTTATTGACCCTCCTATTCCCTTTACCATAGATCCGATTTGGATTGTTAGTGGTGTCATAATAGCAATAGCAGGGACTACAGCAGGAGTTTTGTCTTATCGAACATTAAAGAAATATAGAGATAAAAAGGTTGAAGAAAAGGAGAAAATCTTTAATAAGTGTATGGATGTCTTCAATTTAGATTATATAATAGTTTCAAACAAAAAATCCGGGTTAAATGTTTATCAGCAAAAATTTGGAGAAAAAGATATTGACGCCGCTATGATTTCAGGATTTTTACAAGCAATTCATTCTTTTGGAATTGAATTGATAAAAGTTGAAGATAGCTCACAAACAATAAAGTTAGAATATAAGGATTCAATTATAATTATGACTGAATTTGTGAACCTCCGGTTAATTCTGATTATGAAAGAACACCCATCATCAAACTTCTTGTACTCACTTGAAGACTTAGCTTATGACATTTATAAATATTATGGAAATTTTATTGATGAATTTAATGGAGATATTAAACCTTTTAAATCAATAGAGAATTTGCTTAAACAGCATCTTAATACTTCTATTACTTATCCAATAAAACTATTCAAGATAGAAAAATTAGAAAAAGTAAGAATTAGTCCAAGTGAGAGAGTCTATATAAATAAAGCAATTTCCTTTATGAAAAGAAATACTACAGATTATTTTTATTTGAAATCTATAATACATGAAAGAGAATGTAATCCTAAAGATTTAGAAGTTATCTTTAGACTTCAAGACAAACATATTATTCAAATCCAAGAATAATAACTCTTTCTTTTTTTGCTTTATGGGAAAATTCATACCTAAACACTTTTTAAACTAAATTTTGATAACAAATTTGATTGTGTAAGATATATTAGGAGATCTTTTGGATTATTAAATTAAAATTTAAATAATTGGGTAAAGATTAATAAAATAATTGGGTAAAGATTAATAAAATAATTGGTTTTGTTTTAATTATCATTTTGGGGAGTTTTTATATGAGAAAAATGCGTAAAGCAAGTTATTTATTCATTTTAATCACATTATCATCCTTTCTTTTTTTAAATATTATAAATTTTACAGAAATCTCTTATGCTCAAACTAATGGTGACACACTAAACCTGCAATCAGACTTTAACATTATTGAATTTTCAGATAATTTAAATTATAGCGAAGATATAAGCTCAATAGATCTTTCAATACCATCTCCATCATGGAATATTACGAATATAGATATGAATTTCACAGATATAAGATTAGGTAGAGAACTTGTAACTATTGAAGAAGAAGGAAATAGTATAGAATTAATTTCTTGGAAAGAAAAAAAGGGGTATGGTGTAGAAATAAATATAACAGAGCGTACAATTATTTTTGCTGCCTATCTTTATGCGTATTATATTCCTGTTAACCCTTCCATTCCAGTTTATGTTCAAATAAGAGGTTATGATGGTCTTAATAATATACCTGATAATACTATCTTTGGATCAACTATAATAAACGTATCTCAGATTCCAAAATGGTATTTTCAAGAATTTAATGAACCAATTTCGCTAGTTCCAGGAAGATATTACTTAGTGATAAACGGTTCTGAGCTTGGCCCTACATATGATAAAACAATATATAATTGGTTTTACAATCAAAACAGTTTATTAAATCCAACTTTACATACCGCTGTCCATGATGGTGTGACATGGTCTGAAGAGCCTGTTGGGGAACCATTTTTACATAAATTAGTCCAAAGAGTAAATAGATCATATAGTCCCCAAGAATTAAATATGACTTTGGATATTGATGGATCCTTATACTCAGTTGGTCATAATGGAAGTATTTTACTAGATAAGAATATAGCTACGAATACAGAAAGCTTCGCTATTCCTATTTTCATAAATCGCACAATAGGACTATTATTTAATCTAAATTATCATATTAAATTAAAGAATTTCTTGATTTCAACTGGAGATGTCCTAATTCAAGAAAGTTTAGCGAATATTTGGACCATTGAACCTAAAATTCAGAGATGTTTCTGTAATTATTCAATCAAGTTTAATTATCCTAAAGATTGGTATAATGTAACTGTATTTAGAGATTTAGGAGGGGGTTGGGAGGATGTTTCCTCACAAATTATTATTGATGCATTAAATAATTTAATTTTTATTTCTAATGATACAATATTAGAGGGAATAGATTGGAGAATAACTGCTAATACTCCAAATTTACAACTTTCCTTAAATGTGCCTAGAACAGAATTTAATCCTGGTCAAGAAATTCAGTTCTCTGTGAATGCTCCAATCTTACCTGGAAATCTTACTTTTAGGATATTCAATTCTTTAGGGTTTTTAGCTCAGTCAGATATTATATATGAATTCGAGTCAATTGAAACAGAAGATTTAATATTAACGCACCTTCTTTCAACTTCTGCCAGTGATGGAATTTATAAAGCCTATGTTTTTTGGTATAATGGTACAGCAGGAGGAGTAATTACTCAAGAATTTGAGATTGAGGTTCCATTCGTTTTGGATCCGATGGCAATTGTAATCATAGTTGGAGCTATAGCTTTTATTTCAATTTTCAGTTTTACTGCTTATAAAGTGACAAAAAATACTAAAAGAAAGCATGAAGCCCATAGACAAACAATATTTAACAAATACATGGACGTATTAAATCTAGAATATTTCATCATAATTCATAAGAAATCAGGATTAAACGTATATGAACAAATTCTTGCTAGCAAAACTATTGATGCAACTTTAATAACAGGATTTCTAGAAGCAATTCGGACATTTGGAATCGAACTTACTGGAGCAGATGAGCAATCTCAAACCATAAAATTAGAATATCAAAAGTCTAAAGTTCTAATGTCAGAATTTAAAAGCTTCAGAATTCTATTAATTATGAAAGAAAATCCTTCTCAGGATTTCTTAGAATCAATAAGAGAGTTATCATACGATATCGATAATAAATTTGGAAGGCAAATTGAAAATTTTAAAGGTAATACTACACCATTTGCAGGAGTCAGGGATTTACTTGAACAACATTTACAAACTTCCTTGATATACCCATTAAAAATAGTCCAACAAGATCTAAAACTAAAATCTGATGAAAAATCCATGTTAAATCGCGCTAAAACAATAATGAAAAAGAAAAACACAGATTATTTCATAGTAACTAGCCTACTGTCCATAAGAAAAGGGTTTTATGCTAAAGAAGCTGAAATAATTCTTAATTTAATTAAGAAGAAGATTTTTCAACCAAAAATCTAACCAGCTATCATTTTCAGCTATATTTTATACCAAATAAATTAAATTAAAAAAAAAAAGATATTTTTGTTTATTCTGATTTTTTATGCCATACTTTGAAATATACAATAATTAAAACAATTGCAGCAGGGATTCCTAGTATAATCAAAATCCACATAAATGTTAAGAACCCTGACCAAAGCCAATAGGTATATGGTAAAGCACCAAATGGTGTAAGGTAATTTCCTTGTACCGCTATATAGATACAATATGCTATAAACATGAAGAAACTAAAACCACCACCGCCTCCTGCGTTTCTAGCTTTATGTGTTTTTTTCTTATCTCTGGCTTTAAACTCTTCTTTTTCTTCAGCTGGTAATCTACGCCACCAGAGATATCCTCCTAAGCCAAAAAATAATCCAACTGGAATCCCTACAAATAGCAATTCCCATAAGGTTATGAGAATACAAAATCCAACAATCCAATCTAGGTTCCAGTCCCCAATGAATGCCGTACCAAAGGTTCCAATAGGAGATGTTTGTATAAACCACATTAACACTAAAAGTGCCCCAACAGCCGCACATATTCCCGCAATAATTATAACTACAAATACTTTACAATGTTCCCTAATTTTCTTCTTCCAAAACTGTTCCTCGGTTAATTCATTACTATTTTCCATTATAATTCCCAATTAATTTTATATTTTGTGTAAGATATCTAAAAAGTTATTTAAAATTAACTAATGTTTATGAATACATATTCAAAACATATGAAAATTTGATTTACTAATTTTTAATAATCAAATGTCTTCTTTTTCTTTTCAATAAAGCTTTTTTTGGTCAAATTATCCATTTCTGAATATTTCTGAGTTATTAAAAAATTAAAAAAAATAATCCGATCTCTTTGGTGATATTCATATTACAAAAATCATACTGTACTAACTTAGTCTTTACTTTTTGTTGCACTTCTTCATTTTCAAATATTCTTGAATTGGTTCAATTTGAACATAATTCCGACTATACTCATTTTCAAAATCAATTAGCAAGCTAGATAAATCCATTCCCTCTAAAAAGGTGGAGAACCACTAAAAATCAGTTATAAACGGCTGCCTACAAGATTTAAATATGTTAAAATCTCTTATAAGAGATTATTCATAGTATTTATTTGCAGAGCTAATTTCTAAATAGGAATAGGAATCAAATATCGACAATTTTATGTAAGCTTGAAAAGGATGGGCTTATTGATCGCGTTAAATCCCACCGCCCTCAGAAAATAATATTAACAAATACTGGTAAAGTATAATGAAAAGGATTATTGCTATGTTCTCATAGAATTTATTTATTAATTTCTAAGTTCACTAGATATTGAACTTCGGAGTTATCACTAATCTTTCGCCTTCCTGTTTTTATATACCCCCACCAACTACTATTCGTGCCACTCTCGTTTTTTTGGCAACCTCTTTGGTTTTTGTCTTTATAAATTTGGATTTCGCTACGGGCGAAAACTGCTAGGTTTCTTTTTTTTTTCAATTTGATTCTCTTTAGTAAGTATATCGAGCTCAGATATGAGCCAGCAAAGCTCATCGTAAGTACAGCTTGAATTAAATACTTGCTCTGCTTTTCTCTTAATATCTTCTATGGAAGGCATATCAAGATTTATCTTTTGGATTTTTTCAGCTAAAATCCAGCAAAGTTCGTCATAAGTGTATTTTTTTAAGGAAAAATAATAAGCTGCTTCTCTAATCTGAGTTTTAAAATCAGGTTCTTCTGCCTCTCTTTGAATAACTTCAGTTTCAAGTGGTTCTTTTATCTGAGTTTCTTTTTCAACTACTTTTTTGATTAAAGGGCGTTCAAATTTTATAAACTTTACAGTATCAGTAGGTTCTTGAGTCACTTTGGGAGCTTCAGTAATTCTATGAGCTTTTATCTGATGGAACCATCGTAATATTCTTTTTTCATCATCTATTTCTCTTTCTTCTGGAATTCCATCAAGCCCAATAGATTTAATACTTTCTGGATTTGTATCAAACACGAATTCTGGTCTCCTCTCGATTGTTTTTCCTGGTATAAGCCCCCTTTTTAAATTATGCATCATAGCTAGAAATGAACCATATTCTCTTTTTTGTTTCATGATAAGGATCTTTATTGAGCCACCACGCTCTTTATCTATCCTTCTAGCAATATCCGCAGTAATGTCTTTTTTTGATTGAGGTACCTCTAATCCTACCCAAATATAAATAGTATTTTTTTCTTCATCATCAACAAGATATACATCATTTTCTTTAAAAGCTAATCTATCCAACTTGATTAATTTTCCCTTAGCACTTATACTAAATAATTCCAAAACTTTCCCTCAAAAGAATAGTCTAATATTATAGAAATAAATAAATTAAAAGTTTAAAAATCTTTTTTGCTCAAAAAAGTTTGTGGTTTCCTTAAGTTTTTTAATCAGAGCCCTATTATATTGTTAGTGAACAAATACAATTTTGTTTAAAATAAAACCAATTCAAGAAAAGATGACCCAAGAAAATATTGAGAAAAAGGACTCAACTCTTATAGAATATGAAAGAATCATTGGAGATTTAATGAATGAGAATGAGACTTTGAAAAAACGAATAGCTGAATTAGAAGAACAGAACAGATTGCTTAAAGGATCACAAGAAACTATTCTTGAATCACCAAAAACTGAAATACATTATGACCTGAAAGTTCCTAAATTGCATGAGGAAGTGAAACTCTCCAGCTCATTTTTCTCTCAAGATACTGCTCCACTTGAAATGGGGAAAGGACCAATAGTAGAGGGAATATCAAGGAGAGAATGCCCTATATGTGGGAATACAAATAAAGCACAAATTCATGAAACCATAGATAGGACACATATAATATCCGCTTATCCTAGAATGTATGGTAAGAAATACAAGTGTGGTTCCTGTGGAAGAGAATGGAGATTACCATTGGAAATCTAGAATAATCTTGAGCTCTTAGCAATCAAAAATTAATTCTCCTAACATGTTCGATTTTAGTTTTAAATTTAATTCTACTTTATAAATATTATAATCAATTAAATGAAAAATAATGAGAATAATATGAGTGATAATAGTATCAAAAAAGAAATTTTAAATATAGGTTCCTTACTTGATTATCAAGAAGGATCAGTTGTAAGCAGAGCTTTAATTAATAAAGATGTTGGAACAGTTACTTTATTTTCTTTTGATAAAGGAGAAGGTTTAAGTGAGCATACAGCTCCTTTTGATGCACTTGTTTATGTTTTCGATGGAGAAGCTGAAATAACTATTTCTAAAGAGGATTTTAGATTAAAAAGTGGTCAAATGATTATTATGCCTGCTAATGAGCCACATGCCTTAAGAGCTCTAGAAAAATTCAAGATGATGCTAATAATGATAAAATCTTAAAATAAGACAATTTTATATTATTTTTTATTCTTTAATGTGCCTGAAAAAGACATCTCTGGTTGTTTTTTAATTTAAAGGGAGCTTAAAAGATAATTATTATGATATTAATCAGACCCGCAAATAGAGAAGAATTACTTAATCAAGCTCGAGAGCTTTTCATTGAATATGCTAAATATATAGATATTGATTTAAGTTTTCAAAAGTTTGATTTGGAACTAAAATTTCCCCGAGATTATATTCACCTAACAGGATCACTCTTGTTAGCATTTTATAAAGATAAATTGGCTGGATGTGTTGGATTAAGAAAGTTTGAAAATAATATTTGTGAAATGAAAAGACTTTATGTTCGCACAGAATTTCGAAGAAAGAAAATTGGTATAGAATTAGCAAAATCGATTATCATAAAGCAATAGAGCTCGGATATAAATATATGCGTCTGGATACTTTACTATTTATGAAAGAAGCAATAAATCTATATCTCTCTTTAGGATTTAAAGAAATAGCGTCCTATCGTTATAACCCTTATGAGGGTGCAAGATTCTATGAAATACAACTATTTTAAAATAGAATAATACTGAATTATAATCAAATATAGTGAAAAATAAAAAAAAGGGAATCTGTAAGATTTAAAATATTATTAGATCTAAGTTTAATAACTCATTTTCATATATTTCATATCTTCCAAAATTCCTTATAATTATACCATATGTTCTTTTTTTTTAATTAATACTTAAACTAATTAATAAAAAGATCCTCGGCTACGGGTATTCGTTCGTGGTCCTTTCTCTATTATTGTAACATTACTGGCTTGTTCGCCCTTTTTTCCCTCAGTAACCTCATATTCTACTATATCTCCTTCATAGATAATCTTAAATTCTTCATCTTCGCCTTGTATAGCGGAATAATGAACAAATATGTCAGCAGATCCATCATCTGGCGTAATAAAGCCATAGCCTTTTTTCTTATCAAACCATTTTACAGTTCCTTTTCCCATTGATACAACCTAAACAAATTTGGGATTATGAATTTTAAGTAATTCTTTCTAATAAGTTTATGCTAATTTATTTTCCTTAAATGAGTATTTTAGTTATTCTAAATGGACAATAAATAAAGCACAATGGTTCTAATCAAACAATTTTTATATATTTCACTCATGG
This sequence comes from Promethearchaeota archaeon, assembly GCA_016839915.1. Lineage (GTDB taxonomy): Archaea > Asgardarchaeota > Lokiarchaeia > Sigyniarchaeales > SOKP01 > Loki-b32. The sequence goes on along the minus strand of JAEOTH010000120.1, from coordinate 2,663 downwards.
TAATTAATATATAAACATGTCTCATCATGACTCTATTCTGTAATACGGTATCCACAGTATTTAGGGGGTATATTAGCTCATTTAGGAATTTCTTTTCTATTATCAGCATTCCTTTCTCTCATTACCACTCCGATTATAATAATATTAAACTTTCTTATTTCATGGAAAGAAGAAAAGGAATTAATTAAGGAATCTTTTCAATTATTGGAATCTTTTCTACTTATTTTTAAAAAATTATTTGAAGAGAGTACAATTTTATTTTTTAAATTAATCAAGAAAGTATAAAATTCCACAAACGCCCATTAAATTTCTTTAAATGAACACAATGAACAATCAAGACTCAATAAATTCTCGAACTTGGCCAGTATTTCTATTAGCTTTTATTAGATTATTTTATGTCTCAATTTTTGAAAGAGCTCTATCAAATTATCTATTATTTGATATACATATTAGAGAAAGTGTTTTGGGTTTTATCTCTTCAGCAGGAGCAATTACTTATATTTTTGCTCCAATGCTAGGACAAATAATTACTAAGAGATATTTAGGAACAAGAAAAGCTCTTATACTAACATCAATATTAACACCACTCTTAACTGGACTCCAAATTATTTATCCTGAGGCGTGGTTTTTAATCATATGTCGTATCTTATTAGGATTAACACTAGGATTCTTCTGGCCGAACTGCCTTAATCTTCTAAGTAAATGGCAAAAAATAAACAGTATTGAAAAATCAAAGAAGAATTTTGCATTATTTAATCTTTCTTGGAACTCTGGATTCATTATTGGACTTCTTGTTGGTTTTCTATGGTCATTTACTTTGGGTGAATTTTTTCCTATGGTAATTTCATGGATACTATCATTTTTATTAATCCCCGTAAGTTTCTTTATAAAAAAGGACAAAAAATCGGATTCTTCGAAAGAAATTGTAATCTATCAATCAGAAGACCCACTTTCTCACTTGGATATTGAGGAAGACTTGGTTGTTAACTCACAAACACCTATGATTGTATATCCTGTTCTTTTTTCATGGCTCAGCATAATGTTTTTAACAATATCAAAATCAATTTTTATTTTTGGATATCAATTTCTTGTAGACAACCACTTATCTAAGGAATTTTCGTCCCTCACTTATCTTGTACAATGTGGAGTACAATTTATGCAACTAGTTGGGTTAACTTGGATAAATTCAATGAAAATATACAAAAGGAAATTAGCCTCATTAGGAAGTATTATTTTAGTTGCTATAGCAGCATTCACAATTGCTGTTATAGGAGATATTTGGTATATTTCTATTATAACCGCAGTTGTTGGATTATTTCTAGGATTAATTCATGGTGTTGGTATGAAAATCATGCTTGAATATGGGACAGCAGAAAATACATCAAAATATTCAACAATAAATGAAATTATAGTTGGAATAGGTTTTGGGTTAACTCCAATAATTGCAGGATATGTCATTGAAGTATCCTTATATGGAATACATTGGTTTTTAACAGTTCTAGGCCCTGTTATCTTGATTCTTCTAATAATTCTTTCTCGAAATATTAGAAAAAAATAAAGAAAGAGATCATATTTCTCCATTACTTATGGATGAAATATTATTTTGATTTTTAATTAGATTGTGTAGATGATTTTTTAATTTTAATTCCAAACCAGGGTTATCTGGGTATCCTTTCTCAACACTTTCTGAAAATTGATTTCTTAAAAATATCTCAAGATCACTTGAGGTTCCTAATTTGTTAATTAGATAATTAATGCCATCTTCATTATCCACAACCTTAGATAGATACATATAAATCATTATACTCATAGCTTCTTCTAAATTCCTTGCTCCAACTACGAGAGTAGCACCTCTACTAAAAAGAATACCATGATAACTGAAAATATTTGTGTTATGCTATTTCTTTATTCTGTCTTTTAAAAGATCTAATACTCCAAGGATCTCCAAAGGTGACTTTTCTGGAATGAGTTTAAAAAAGATTCCACATTCCGCTTTTTGTTCATAAATAGTAATTAAATTATTGATTTGAATTTTTAATTTAACCTTAAGGGAGGAAGCAGTATTTTCTTTCATAGAATCAGACTATTAAATTAACGAAACCTATTATACATTTTGAATTAACACTTATTTTGAATAAAATACTAACCCTTTTCTGCAAAATAATCCACGATAATTTTGACCCAATGATGGTTTTTTATGTTTCTTATTTGGTTTTCTATATCTACATCATTTTGTATGTCATTAATACAATCATAAATCTGTTTATTTGAATTTAACTTCCTATTTATTATATATTGAGATACTAAGTTAATTAATCCTGGATTTAAGCCATCTGATTGGAACTTGTCAAGAAAAAATATCTCAATAACTAAAATATTTATCAACTTATCTATAAAATCAATAAATTCATTATTGTCTTCTCTCAATGCCTTTTTCTCATTCAGGTGATTCATAATGTCTGCTATTGTATTAAATACTCTATAATTCTGAAGAGATTTGAGTGGTAATCGATTAATATTATTTACAGAGATTTCAGTAGTCAAATGAGCACCCAAATTAAATACAAAATCATAATAGAAATTCAAAAGTGTCGAATTCATTAATAGAAGAAGATATTTTATACTAAAACGATTACTTGTATTAACTTTTGGAATTATCGCGA
>JAEOTH010000002.1 GCA_016839915.1 Promethearchaeota archaeon | reverse complement strand
TTTTTTAAAATCAATAGTAATGTCTGACATATATCCATATTTATCAATGTTAGAAATAACTCCTCCACCTATCTTTTCAGAAATAAATAATACATTACGCTTGATCATTTTTTTAATTATATTTAATTCAATAATCTGCTTTTCCATAGATTTTAGCTACTTTCTAGAATTGAATGGAATTGTTGAAGATATCTATCTCCTGTTACTAAGTCTTCCTTATCGAAAACAGTACTTATTCTTGGTTTTTTCTGCTCATATAAAAGTTCATCTATTTCAAAATCCTCTTCAAAAAGAATTAAAGGTAAAATTTTGGTAGTACCTCCAGAGGGATGTTTAATTCCAAGTTCCTTTCCAATGGCTTCTATCTGTTCTTTTACATAAACCATATCGCGGCCAATAATAGCAATAACATATAGGATATCACAACCTTCTCTTTTAGTCTGTTTCATAATTTCTATAATAAGATCAATATGTAAAGAAAGGGGTTCCACCAGAACTCCTTGTCGTTTATTTTTTAAAGTGATTTTATCTTCACTATTGAACTTAACTCCCTCTTTAGGACTGATTTCCGGATGTATAATATTATATATATTTGAGTGTAATAGATTTCTTATTATGCCCATTGAAAAAAATTTTACATTTGGAACTATAACAAGGTTAATTCCTTGGTTTGAAAGCCAAGGCAATACATATTTACTGATAGGTTTGATATAAAGTGATTTTTCATCAGGTTTTAAACTTTCTAACGAAATCCAGTAATAAGCTGGTCTTGCAGTAGAAAGAAGAAATTCTCCCCGAAAACAATGGTTTTCTACATTATTTTTAAGTTTATTAAGTAATGTTTTTATATTTCTACTCATTATAATTCACTACCCTCAGGAATTATCAATGGTCGAAGTATAGAGCGTCCCCCATGTTTATCATAAAGATCCCTAATATCCTCATAAGAAAAAAAGGAATGCACTTGTATAGATTCTAGGTTAGTGTATTTACAAATAGCTTTCTCTATATACTTTTTGCTAGGAGAAAAAATGATTATAATTTTCTCTACTTGTTTATTACTTTGACATAGATTTTCTATTTGCTGGAATAGATGATGTGAGTATAAACCACTAATAACAATTGCAGTGGTTGCTGTCTCATCAAATGTCAATTGCTCTTTTATAGAGTTAAGGTATTTTGCTTCATCAGTATCTATACCACTTGGAATGAATTTAAGAGTTACTTTCCTTTCATATAACCAATTCTGGACAAGAAATCGGATGAGTTCATTTTTTATTTCGCTTAGCCGCTTATCTCTAGTTTGAAAAAGTTTTCCAAATTGAAATACGATATTTGAACAGTAACCGCTATCATCATTCTCATGTTTTAAGAAAAGGCAATCTAAGCGCTTATCTATTGTATGTTCTCGCATTTTAATTATTTCTTCATTAATAAGAGTAACGAAAAGTGTTAACCTGTCTATGCCCCTTCGTATTGGTAAACAATATGAAGCAGGCTTCCCGATTCTGTTCCAACCAAAAACTTTTTTATCAGGACCATATTTAGGTACATCTTCATATTCTGGAGGTAAACCAAATGTCTCAATAGTTACATCACCAAGACCATTACGTATATCCCATTCTATTATAATTTTATTAAAGGTATTACACCAATTCTGTATTCTTATTAGAAGTTTTTCATCATTGACAGAAACTGATCCTCCCGCTACAATATATAAGGGAAAAGAGAGAAAAGAGTCTTTCCCATATAGCGGTAAGTTTGGTTCATTTGATTGTGGCATGGGAAAGTGTTTGTGTCCATGTAGTATCAATTGAAATTGCCAATTTCTCAGGAACGTTAAAAAATATTTTGTTGCCTCACTAATAGTATCACATCCTTTGTCTGGTTCAACATATTCCGGATACAGGATTGGATGGTGGTGGACAAGAGCTATTTTAAGAGAGGTTGGGAATAGATCCGGCTTTTTGTGGGATAGACTTTGCAACTCATTTTCAATTAAATCATAAGCCTTTGGATCAATTTGTCCCATATACTCATCAAAAGTATCTTTTGTTACGTATTTACATGAGTTAATCTCCAGAACGACAAGACCTAAATCTGCCATTCTATCGTGTACTCGATTTAAAGGATCGTTTTTTTCAAATTGATAAGGATCTGTAGGCCTATTGAAGAAATCTCGATAAAGTTTACAGTATAACTCCCATCTTTCTACAGGATCAGTTCTATTATACCTAACGTCGTGATTGCCGGGAACCAAAAAGATATTCTCAACAGGAATTTGTTGGCCCCAGATCGTAGAATTCTTTAGTTTCTTGAGAAAACTTAATGCCTCCTCAAATTCCTTAAAATCAGATTTTGTAGTAAAATCACCTGTTATAACAATTACTACAGGGCAATCGATATTTGTAGTGGAAAAGACTTGTTGAAGAGATTCCCACAATGTTGTTCTACCAGTACCAGAGTATTGATTTCCGTATGGTGAGGTAGGGGGATTGAAGCGATGTTTACTTCCAAAATGAATATCTGAAAGATGTAATATACATAATCGACGAATTGTATTCATTCATTTACCTTATTATTATACATAACTATTATTTAAAATTTCACCAAATCCACCACCACCTGGTACAATATAATCATTTTTGTTTAATCCCCGCTCTTCTTGAAGATAAGTACCAGGAATTGTGTTTAAAATCTCTTTAGAACTAAGACCACGGTCAAGTCTACAGGCATATACAATTAATTCTGGTAGTTCAGTCTGGATTTTTCGAATATATTCTGGAGTTATAATTAAATGTATAGCAATAATCTTTTGCGGATTCCCAGAGATTTTTTCTCTATAAATTTTCAATACTTCTTTAATCGAAACACCAGTAGCTCCCATTGGATCAGGGATGAGTAAAAAGACATTATCAATCCCACCTCCAATTTTATAACCTGATATATTACATCCCACTACCTTGCCAGTATTATCTGTACTGCGATTAAGTGTAAAATGGTCTTGACGTATAATCTTAGGATCTATAATATAATTAAGTGTATCATACACAACATATGATGGTAAAATTCCCGCACGAGCCATACTTACAACAACAGTTTTTTTATGTGGACTTAATAATTCTCCTTCAAATACAGCCTCTGGATTGTATTGAATCATCCTCGTTTCTACACTTGTATGAGCTTTGGGAAACTCATTACTAAGCACGATACGGATTAGATTTTCGTAGATCATTGTAATAAATCGATTTATTTCAGGTTGTATTGTATTTTTTGAGCAAAGACGTGATAGAAGTGTCAGTAAATATGCATCTGAAAGAATATGTATATTTGAACCGTATTTATGCTTTATTTCACTAGTGGAGGATTCAAGATTCTTATATTGACAGTCAATCATAAGATATATAATTCCTTTTCCAATGATTTATTCTTTTGACAATCATTTAGATCTGAATAATCATTATTTTTCGATATACCAATATCATGAAGCTTAGGGTTGTCGTAGTAGCCAAACTCTGTTGATCCAATCTCAATATTTTTTTCAGCTTGTAAAAAGCATGACCAATAACACTGGCATTTATATTTTGGACGTTCTTCATACCAATATTCGATGAAATTTCTACACCATATTTTCGGATCTTTAATTATCGATGCTAAGTTAAAATGATAGGGCTCTTGAAAGCGAAATTCATTACATAACATAACGTCGCCATCTGCGTCGATACGTAATTGTGAAAAACGTTTACATTGCCAAGTGCCACCATACAATCCAAAGTGAGGTATATCTAATAAGTACTCGGAGGGAACAGCAATCTTTATACCACTATGTTTAAGTTGTATAAGTTCACCTATTATGCGATCTATATTTTGCAGATCAGATTTAGTGAAAGAAAAACTATTTTCTGACTTCCTAAAATGATAACTAATTTTTTTTCCTTGGTATGTAGGAGGCATAGTATAACTCTGAATTGGACATAAATTTATATAGAAACCTTTGTTTGACAATAAAGTAACGAGTTTAGGAAGCTGAAAAAGATTCTTACGAGACATTACTATGTTAGCTGCAAGTAGAGGGATATTTCCATTATTTTTAAGATCAAGAAGCATGGAATAACCCTTTTGTGATTTCTCAAGGGAATGATCGTCAATAGCATCATCATCTATAGTGTCAACACTTGCAAAATATGCAAATAAACCTGATCGGCATAGTTTATGAAGAAACTTTGATTTATTCCATTTAGAATTAGATAGTAAAGCTATTCTAATATCTGTTTGATTTTTTACAAAATTAATTATATTTATTAAATCATTTATATCTCCACTCTCTGTAGGCTCACCCCCCATGAGTTTGACTGTTTTTATTCCAAGTGTATTAAGATTTAAAAATACTTGTTTCCATTTATTTAAATCTAACTCCCTAATTCCAGATCCCGACTTATAAAGATTGCATGCACCACACCGTGAATTACATTTACGTGTAAAAAAAATCTGTGATTCTGTTATTTCAGCATTCTTTCTATGATCAAACATTAGCTAACCTCAACTAGAACCTCCTCTGGTGCTATGCTTCTTTCAAATACATATTGAAAAAGACAAATTGCATATTCACCGAACAATGTTACTAATGCATCTTTATATTCATCTGCTGATGAGTTAAAAATAAGTTTTAGTGTTGAACTTCCAACGAAAAGATCGCCATCAGATAACATTAAAGCAGTTTCAATTTTCACTCCAGTATGTATTGATTCTGCTAAACCGCGCATTATTGGATCCGATTGGTCGAGTGATGGCAAATCGGATGAGATGGTTTTCGGTATAGAAACTTTAAAGAGAAGTTGTGATGTATTAGGTTTACAGGAAATTTTTAAATTTGAAAGTTTCGAAGAAATAAGCTTTTCTTTGATTATATTAAGATCATGTTGGTGTTCGATCACATATTGTACTTTCATAATTTTCTCTCGAAATAATAGAAAAATGTATAAACTCTGTCAAGCTTTTTTTCGAAAAAATATGGGAATGGTGAATTCTGCTATCTGCTTTTAACTCCCCGTAGTCAATTTACACAGGAAAGCACACAATATAAATTGTAATCCTTTTTACAATATAAAGGATTCTTGAACCCAATCTACATGTCCGGAATCCTGTCTATATTAAAGTTTCTCTATTCTAGGGGAATTCTTGAAAATTTTATAAATGAACTTGACACCATTTCTTACATATGGTATAATTACCATATGGCAATAATAAATATACGAAATTTAGATGATACTTTAAGAAATGAATATAAAGGTATATGTGCAATAAAAGGAGTATCGATGACTGAGGATATAATAAACTATATCAAATGGGTTGTAGAACATAGAAAAATCATTACAGAAAAGGAGGAACAAAAACAGCCAGAGTAGTATTGCATTGAATCAGGCAATCTGATAAATTTGGATTGCCAGGGGATACCTTCCGGTAGGCCACCGGGAGGGAATACCGTTCTACTCGGTTTCCCCTGGTAATAAATTTAGAGTAGAAAAAATACGAAGTAGAGGTATTTTATGCAGATTACCATTTCTATTGATAAAAAAATTAAAAAAGAATTTGAAACCTATTTTAAAAGTAAAGGAATAGACTTTAATAGTGGTCTTATCCACACTATAACAGATTTCCTTATGCGATCCCAAACCAGAATATTGAATAACAAAATGGATGAATATAAACTTTCGCCCAGAGAGAGGGAAGTTGTGAAACATATTTGTGCTGGATTACAGGTGAAAGAGATTGCAAACAAATTATTTATTTCATTGGATACTGTAAGGAAACATATGAGGAGTATATATTTAAAGTGTGATGTTCACAATAAAGTAGAACTATTGATAAGGCTAACAGGAATAATTTTTTAAACAAGAATTCTATAATTACATAAAGCGGTTTTACCGTTAATTTTCAATCAACTACCCCCGCCTGAGGTAGGGGTTTTCATTACTAAAACTTCCCTTAATTTTCGAATTTAACTAGTTTATCAGGGTTCTTTATATATTCGTGTATTATTTCCAAAATAAAGATTTAGCAGTGATACTCTTCAAAAAATAAAAACCTAAACACAAAGCGCCTAAATACAACCTTTTACAATTGCAAGTATAACGTAAAGATAAAAATCTAAAGGGTAAGTAATAGAATCTATATTAGTTACAGTAAGTCTATCACTTTATTGAAAAAAAGTTGTTTCTTAAATTCCCTTTATTCTATAGCATGCCATGTAACGGCCGTTATTTTATGCAGTTATTGCCCGTCATTTTCCAAAGTATATTTTAGGGGGCAAGAAAAACACAACGATGCGAGAAAAACCAAAAAGGAGCAAGAAAAAGTAAGGGCAATAATTGGGTTGGGTTTTTTGATTTTTTTCCTTCCGAAGGAGATAGGGAAAAATCAAAAAACCCAACCTGGAACGACCGAAGGGAGTGGAACATAAAATAACAGTTGTCTGCTGGTTCAAGTGGCAACAAATAAAGCTTCTTCACTTACAATT
>JAEOTH010000026.1 GCA_016839915.1 Promethearchaeota archaeon | reverse complement strand
TTATTGATTCAACTATGGGAATCAAAAATTCAAATCGTATCTTTTCAAATTTTATTTTATAGAACGACATAACAAGCAATATAGGAAAGTAAGAATAGCTTATTTAAGTAATAAAAAAAGAAATAAACCATACAAAATAACCCCATTTTCTAGCGATTAAAAATGGGATTGTTATACGTTGTAAAAAGCCTATTATGCTCCAAATTATACCTATACCGAAAGAAATTACGTAAGAATCATTGAAATTTTTCTTTTGAGCCCATTTTTTAATTAAAATAGTTGCGACAATAGTATGAATTATGGAGTAGATTATATGAATAAATAAATTATATGAAGAGAAGGTAATTAAACCTGCTGGGGGTTGGTTAGTAAAACTTAGGATTGAATTTATTAAAACTAGAGATCCACAAAGAATTGATAATACAATCACTCTTTGATTGCTAACAATTTTTACTGATAAGTGATCTTTATTACTTTCCTTTGTCATTTTTATTACTATTATTTTTCATAACTGTGATATACTAATTCTGAGATTATATTCAAAAGTATCAATAATTTTTCCTAAACCAACAATACCATTTGATAATGTTCTTTTCTTTTTTTCGAATTTTTTTATTTTTTTTAAAGAGCCTGTTTCATAGATAAGACTTTCTTTTTCAGTTTTTTCTGAATCAATCTTAAACAAGACTTCTACACTTTCTTTGAAGGCACCAATTTCTGCACGACAGGTATCCAATGTCTTAAGCCAATTTTTATCTGCATTTTTTTCCTGTTCAAATATTCTTTTTTCTAATTCGTTACTAAGTTGTTCCAAATGACTTACTTTGATTTCGAGTTCTTTAATTTGGTTTTCCATATCATATTATAGGTGACAATAATTAAAAAAATGTGAGCTAACAATAGCACGAGTGTATGGCGTTCGAAAGAGGAGTATAAGGCTCAGGCTTAGAGCGTGAGGGTACAGAGCGTATCCGGAGCGGTAAAGCTAGGTTTGGACGTTTTGAGATGAGAAGAAAGATGGAGTATGTTCTTGAGCTGAATTTTTATTTTATTTTTATTTTTTTCTATTTTGTTATCTCTCTATAGTATGATTTATTTACGATAATTTTTATGTACTTTAATGATGGGTTCGTCGTTATCATTTAAAATTTTAATTATTGGTGATAAAGAAGTAGGGAGGAGTACCTTACTTAAAAAAAGGTTCAAATGTCAGTATTTTCATGATTCTGGACTGAATGTTGTAGGAGTAAGTTTTTATACAACAAATTTAACCTTAGAAGGACGGGATAATAGACTAACAATTTGGTATGTTTCTAATCTTGACAAATTCAGACCTATTTTGCCTAATTTCATAGTGGGAACACACGGAGTAGTTTTAATGTTTGATGTAACAAATTCAAGTACCCTAGACTTCCTGTTTAACTATCCATGTTTGATTAGAGAACAAGCAGGAGATATACCAATATTATTAGTTGGAAATAAAGTTGATTTAGGGGTGGAACGAGTGATACCTAAAGAAGAAGGAACAGCGTTCGCAAGAACTAATGATCTATTGAAGTATATCGAGATTTCTGCTAAGATCGGGCAAGGCTGTGAAGGTATATTTGAAATATTAATAGAGAATATAATGACTCAATTGCAATTAAATTAATGTAAATGCTTGAGTATGTTCTTGAGCAGAATTTTTATTCTTTTTTCTTTTAAATAATCAAAAATTATTATGAAGATTAAAAATGGTTTGGTATTTTTATATTAAAGTTAATTATAAACTACAGAGCGAAAGAAGGTTAAGATCACTCATGGTAAGATGTGAACAGTGTGGAGTGTTGACATATATGTACATCAATTCAGAGGAATTCTGGGGCGATTCCAGAGCCGATAAAGCGTTCAGGCGTGTATTATAAAGATCATTATATCAAAAATCCTATTGCTGAGTCTGATGAAGGTGGTGGGATTCCAAATTGGATATTACCAGTGGGTATCACCGTTATAATGATAATAGTATTATCAGTTCTATTTTCTAATCTATAGTTCTTTAGAACACAGGATGGAGTATGTTCTTGAGCAGAATTTTATGTATTTTTCTTTTATATTTAAATAAATCATTTTTTCAAATTCTCTTAATCTCTTAATAATCTAGATGAAATAATATTTAATTTCTGGATTATAGAATTAATTAAAGGATAATCCAAAAAGGTGAGAGATATTGGAGAAAGAACAAAAATTATTATTAAAGACCTGTAAAAAGGCAATTAAGAGATCGAATATGGCTGTTCGAGGTTTTATGCACCATAATAACTATAACCCAGGTTCTTATCAAAAACTACAAAGTACTAATATTTGGAGAAAGGGGAAGCAACAATTATTAGAGTATAACCGTTTAAAAAATATTAAATTGATATGCTTTTATTGTAATACTGAAATTCAGAGAAATTCTGCAATTCATCACAAATCTTATAATTGGAATCGGCTATTTAGCCCGAGAAATGTAGTTTTTTTGCATACGGAGTGCCATAATAAACTACACACAGAAAAACGGGGTTATAAGAGGGGTATTTGGAAAAAGGTTCTAAAAGGGATGCTTCGAACAGCATCAAGTAGGCGGCGTCTGTGGTAAAAGAGGATTAAATAGTATTAAAAGAGTAATTAATGATATTAATGTATTCTTCTCTTTTTCGTTCTCTTCTTTCTTATTTTAAAAATATTGAGTTAGTTTTTCTTTCTTAATTCTTTTAATAACAGCCAAAGAAAAAAGAAGTAATGTAATCACTAAAAATAAAATATCATAACCTGCGACGGAAGTAGGAGGATTTCTTAAGAGATCCTCATTAAGAGGATATAAATCATAAACGGTTCCTTCATAAGAGCAAATACGATATGGTCCTGTACCATTCCAATCTGACCAATAATTACCTTCATTTGTTGAATTATCATACCATAAATTATTAGGAGATTCGTCATAATCCTGGAAACCTTGAGGATGTCCAGGGGGATATCCATAACAATTATTTATGAATCTATTATGATGAATAATATTATCCTCTGAGTTCATTCCAATACTCACACCATGTCCGATATTATCTTGTATGAGGTTGTAGCTAATTTCTGTATTATCAGTATACCACATCCATACCCCACGATCGTTCTTCATTATTTCGTTGTTAAAAATGAGATTATCATGGGGCTTATTGTCAATATATCTACCTTCATTACCATCAAAAAATATTCCAGTTTCATCATTATCGCTAATAAAATTATTGGAATATTCTGAATTCCATGATGAAATGATGTTGAGTCCATTTTGATAATTGAATGATAAGTTATTATTTGAAAATAATAAATTGGCACATTCATACACTCGGATACCATCTTGGTTATAGCATAAAGAGTTATTAGTGATAATTAAATCACCGTTCACATAATTACAATCCATTAAAATTAACCCTACGCTACACTCATCTAAAATTTGATTAGAAATGGTTACTGATCCACATTCGTATAAAATGATTTGACCATAAATCGACTCATTGAGAATTAGATTGTGCCAGTCTTCGAAGTAACCTAAGAGTTTCCCATTTACGGTATTATATTTAATTGATTCTATTCTTAAGCTACTATAACTCATTCCTACAATTAATCCACATTTTTCAAACTTATTATTTTCAATTGTTAGATAATCGGAGCCACCAACACCTAAGTCTATACCACCATACCAATGATAGGCAAAAGTGCAATTAATGACACTTATATGTGAAGACCGAGGAAGAATTATGCCATATAAAGAATATTTACAATTAGTCTTAATGATATCCACATAATTGCAAGAATCAATATGAATTCCCGCATCCCTACCAGTAGTACAATTATTATTGAGGATTACTAGATTATTTGAATCTTTGCACTCAATAGAAGCGATAATGGGCCATATCATTACTGGACCAAAAGGCCAAGGACCATACCGATATTGAGCAACTGTATTATTATTTATTAATGTTCCCGATGCAAGCTCAATAGATATTCCGTAATAACAACTAAATATGGTATTATTTATAATTTTAGCCGTTCCTGATATGATATTATATATCTCTACAGCATACACATTCACATCAATAGTACAATTTCTAATAATGAAATGTTTTGAAGTCCCTGTAATGTAGATGCCGCTACTATACATATCTGTGCTATTAATTATAATATCTTCTATTAGATATGGATCATTCTCTGTTCCTGTACCAACAAATCCATGTGTTTCAAAATCGAGGTCAGATTCAATGACAATAGAAGGATTTCCAACGCTACTTTGTCTTAAACTATTCATATTTTTCTCTTCACATATATGATAGATTTGAGCAGGCATCTCACTCTTAAATGCAGATAACGGAATTCCAACTAAAGTACAAACTAATAAAAAAGTTGGTATATAGATTTTTCTCATCAGAAAAACATTAAGTAAGATCTCTATTTAAAAATTGTTGCTGTACTGGATATATTATTCAATATTTTATTTCATCTTATTAGTATTTCAATCAAAAATATGGCGCAGGTTCTTGAGTAAGGATTTAACAAACTGAGTATGCGAGACGAGTGCACCCGTATAAGACGGGGTTAGTGAGGTGGGGGTGTACGTAGGGAGCTTTCGGGCGACCTATTCAGCCCGCCACTCTCAATAGCACGAGTGTGTGGCGTTCGAAAGAGGAGCATAAGGTTCAGGCTTAGAGCGTGAGGGTACAAGGCGTATCTGGAGCGGTAAAGTTAGGTTTGGACGGTTTGAGATAAAAAAGAAGGATGGAGTATGTTCATGAGCAAGGTTTTTTATTTCAATGCAATGTACGATTATTTTTATTTTATTTAGATCCATTTCAAAAAGAAAAGAATTTAAAAACCTATAATAGCAGCTTCTCTTGCTCTTATTATATCCCTTATTGCTTTAATAACCGTAAAGATCATTTCTCGTGTCTCAGGGGCATAATAGTGGGAATAAAGCAGTTCTTCAATTCTTCTCCTAACATACTTTCTATATTTTTTTATAAAATATACTTTGATTAGAGCACATGCTTTCATCAAGCTCAATAAACATAAAAGTTCGATATCAGGATTGATATTATTAATAAGAACATTATTTATTTGTTCTAGCAATGAGTCCTTAACTTCTGGTTTCGTTAAATAAAATCTCCGTGCTTTAAAATCACTTATTAGAATTCCTTGATTTTTTAATTGGTGTAAAATACCTTGAGTAAATTTTTTATAAAAATGTGAAATTCTATTTAGCCAGGTTTTTAATTTTAATGGTCTTCTCGAGCGATATAAAAAAACCAGAATTTTATCTATATATGGATCTCCACTCATATGATAGTCTAAAATTCTTGATTTTTTCCCATAAATAGAAAGTCTCCCTCTAAGGTATATATCCAAAATCATAGCTCCTGCCAATCCCAAATCTTTAGTAGCACGTCCTCTGGAATAAATCTTACCTTTACACCCATCAAGAAGCATTAAAAAATACCTTTCTGAAACAAGCATGCTATGTTATCCTCATTCTAAATATAATTTTAATTTCACCCAAAAAAAGATGCTTCTCAAAAATTAATTTAAAGTGATAATAATATGTTCACAATTAACTAATATTTGTACAATATTTAAATATTAGCATGTACTTATGTACATATAATGTGAACATAATAATACAAAGATTAAGAAATCAAGTTTAAATGAGCACTAAAAATTATCAGAATAGTAAGAAAAACTCAAATGAGAAGTTCCATATCCATACAACGATTCCAAAGCAAATTAAAGATCTTATCGATAAATATTCTGATATGGAAGATAAGGATGGGAATAAAGTTTTTGGTAAGAAATCTAAAGTCATCGAACGAGCACTAGAATTACTAGATAACTATTATAATCCAAAAGAAAATGGTATAGACGTAATATGGTGTAGAGCCCGAGAAGAATTAAACATGGTATTAGTAGGTAAGACTACTTTTCTTTCTTACATTTCTGGAAATACAAAAAAAGCATATACAGATAATATTGCTGTTGAAGCTGTTGAATGGTATAATGGTAAAAGAATAGAAGAGATGGATTTAGAGGAATTTTTAAACGGTTTAAAAGGTATGTGGCTTACAGCTAACTACTTTAGAAAAATTGATATAATTAAATATGATGAGGGTGCGATACAAATGGCCTTTAATCATGATTTAACTAGAGAGTATGGTAAATTTTGGGCAGAGTATTTTAAGGCTTTATTAGAAAAGAATTTGAGTTGCTCGGTACAAAAATCAATCAGAAATGAATCATTTTATTTAATTATTAGGCAAGAATAACTCTCAACAGCACGAGTGTGTGGCGTTCGAAAGAGGAGCATAAGGTTCAGGCTTAGAGCGTAAGGGTACAAGGCGTATCTGGAGCGGTAAGGTTAGGTTTGGACGGTTTGAGATGAGAAGAAGGAGTATGTTCTAGAGCAGAATTTTTATTTTTCTTTTTTTAACTGTTTTAATTCACGATAGACATCAATACATTCTTTTCTTGATTCATATCCCAAACAATTCAAGGAGTTTTTCTATTAAATCCTTTTCTTTTGCCACTTCAAGAAGCTTCTTAAATTCAATATACTTCTCTTCTTCAGGTATTCTCTCTATAGCCCGTAGAGACTCAGAGAGACTGACTTTCTCCTCTTTCATTTAAACATTATCAAATTTGTCTTTTTCTTAAGTTTACATATTGTCTTCGGTTTAATTAAAATTCTTCCGTTTTGCTTTGATCATACAAACTGATTATTAGAATTTATAACTATATGTGATTATTTAGATTATAAGAAATTATTTTTTGAAAAAGTTTTAAAACGCCTAAGAATGACAGACGTACAGGACAAACAGGAAATATTTGAAAAACTCAGAGAATATTTGGAAATTATTAACATAAGCGATCAAGAAAAATTCTTTCCCATTTTGGAAATGTGTTAGTAATGATAAACGAAGACGAGCGTTATACAGAGTACGTCCTTGTTCACCATCCTTACTTACCAGAAAATAGGCTTTTAAAGTGGAAACCGCGCGATTCCAAGAGAAAACCCAAAAATTTCACTAAAAACTCGACTTTAGATTCTTGGTTGGATTGATGGTTGAAGATTCAAAATTAGAACAATTTCTTTGTTTTCTTCTTAATCCTTTTTTCAAGTTCTTTTGGATCAATGGGTTGATCAGTCTTTTTAATCATTACACGATCAGATAATTCAGAAAAGACGGCAGGATTGTTCTTTGCAAAAAACTCTACAGCCTCCAAAACTTCCTTATGGACTTTCTCATGTATTAATTTTTTATCCTTTTTAGATTCTAAGTTAAATTCTTGGAGGTTGAGATCAGACACAAACTCAATCTTACTGATAATAGGATATTGTTCTTGATATAATTTATCTTCATCTGGGTCGTATACATAAGGATGTACCATCAAAAGGTCCATTAACTTAAATTTATCGTGTTCGTATTGCTTGGGGTTATTACGGTCATAAAGTGGCGCAGCTTTTAGAAAAAAGCAAGGTATTCTTAATCTCGGAATACCATCATATTTTTTTAAGAAACATTCGCATTCATAAATTATATTATTGGTCGTCTCTCCTGTGATTCCTAATTCCCTAATAACTTCTCCTTTTTCGAGTATCCACTGTTTCCTATCTTCCGCAAGTCTTTTTTCTAATTCTTTGTGGCTTTTTTTAAGTTCTTTGTGCATCTCTCTATCGCTTTTCCATCTTGGTTGTTTTTTGATTTCTTGTACATTTTTCCGTTGAAGATTTTGTTCTTTAGGACGATCAGCCTGAGTTTTATAATTCTTTTCATCATATACGTATCGTTCTTTCACGGAGAAGTCGAGTCCTAAATCTTTTTTAATAGCAAATAAAGCACCAATATCGGAGAGCCCCTTATTCTCCTCTTTTTTCTGTCGCAAAAGCTCTAAAACCTCTTCTCTAGAGAGTTTTGAGTGCAAAATAATCTTTTCAATATACTCTTCTACAATATCCATTGTTTTTAGCTAATACTATGCTTTTTATATTTCTAAGG
>JAEOTH010000025.1 GCA_016839915.1 Promethearchaeota archaeon | reverse complement strand
CATTGTAACTCCCTCTTATCATTTCGAATCCTGTTGCTTCTTCTTCAATTACCTTTGTTTCATAATTCATTTTAATACCCGTAAAATTAAGGTCTATTTCTGTTAATGTCCAATTTGGAGATAGCAGTTCAATAGATACTAAAGATGAATTTTCTATTATCCCAAAATCTTCTGAAAATTCAATGGTTTGAAGTTTTGAAGAAACTATTAGAGATTCTCCATTTTCTTGAGCATATGAATAATTTACTCCCCGAACTACCCCAATTACAAAAACCACTATTATTGATATTATTAATATATTCTTCTTAATCCTCAAGATTTTAAGACCAATATTTACAAAAAAAAATGAATTTATAAATTTTTGTCATATTTTAATTTTTTGTCAAAAATCATGTTCGATAGAATAATGAAAATTTAAGTGAGCAAAAAAATTTAATCATAGGAGCTCAATTCAGTCAAAACTAGGAGAAAGAAAGAAAACATAAAAAAGTTTAAACTTAATTTTTTAATTTATTGTGGAAACCAATTTCTGATTATAATATTTTCTTAAAATTAATCTTAAAACATCTTCAAAACAATCTATGACTCCTTCTCCTTTTAAAGCACTCGTAAATCTGGCATCTATATTTTTATATCTTGAATAATCAATCTCTTTTAAGAAATCTATAGAGTTAAATTTGACTTCTAAATCTTGCTTGTTAAAGGCAATGATTATCGGAAGATCGTCAATTTCTTGATTAAAATAGGAGATTAGTTCTTTCCAAGAGATTAAATTTCTTTCATAAACTTCTTCTTGGGAATCAATTACAAATATAACCCCGTCTACAGCCCTTAACGTGATGGGACGAGTTACGAAATAGAAGTCCTGTCCTGTCGTAGTATATATGTGGATTTTAAGAGCCCACTCTTGATTTTGAAATATAAAAACGCCATAGTCAAAAAAAAGGGTTCTGTTTACTGTGCTTTCAATACTGAGCAGTTTTTTTTCTTTCCCAAAATCAGAAAAAAGAGCTTTTATTGAAGTAGTCTTTCCTGAAAGAGCTGGACCAAAATAAACAATTTTTATACTTATTGTCTGTTCACAGTGATCAATAATCAATAATAAATCAATTCTCTTTTAATTGATAATTCTAATGTAAATTTAAAAAAGCCATGATTTTTTTACATTAAATATAAAACATCTTAACTTTCTGGAATTAATAAGATAAAATTAATGCCCTTGGAAGAGTCTCCTTTAATTCTATCTTCTACCCAGATTTTACCCTTGTAGGATTCTATAATTTTCTTTATAAGGGATAAACCTAAGCCTGTTCTAAATTTATATGCCTCTTCTTCACGTGTAATAAAAATTTCTTTTTTTCTGTCATCTGAAATTCCGATACCATTGTCCATAAACTCAATCTTTATATATGGGGTTTGATTGAATTCAAACCTTGAAGTTTTTATCCAAACTTCAATTGGGTCATTTTTATTATGGATAATCGCATTAATCAATAGGTTCTCAAAGATATTCTTTAATAAATCATTTGCATTTACCGATAAATCTATTTCTGGAAATTTTACAATAATTTTTTTATGTTCATACATTTTTTTTATATTATTAATTGTACTATCAAGAATATTCCTAAGTTCTACAGATTGAATTGGAAATAGTGATTTTCTTATTTCAGAGAGTTTAGTAACGTTGGAGATCAAATTTTCTCCTCGTAATACCTGTTCCTTGATTAAATCAAAAATTTCAGTAAGATTATCTATGTTTTTTTCTTTATTGTTAGTTTGTTCAATGATATTGTTAGCTAATAAAATATTTTGAAGTATATTTCGAATATCATGAGTAAATAAATCCTTGTAAAATTCTGTGTACCTATAAGCTTCTTCAATATTTTTTTGATTCTCTCGTAGGTTTTTTTCACTATTTTTTTGTAAATACGTATATATAAAGAAAAACCAAGCTAATGGGGCCAAGATCGCAACATAATCTTCAATATTTACTAATATATTGCTAATACCAGACCATTCTAAGAAATTACTCATATAGTAAAAAGAAATTATGAATAAAAAAGCTATTAAAGACAATCTAGTAATCATTGAAAATTGGCTTTTCCATCCAATTAATATAAAACTCAATGAAATGAGGGTAATGAGAAAGACAAAGCAATCAATTATCCCGATTGGGTTCATTTCTACCCCTCTTTTTATAAAAAATTATACTCCAAATAAATAGAGCAAATGAACTAGAAATATAACAGATGTGTTCAATAATATTAAATAAATCTTCAAAAATAATTCCTTCAATAACTGTAAAAAACCAACCCAATGAGAATAAAGAAAAAGAAATTATAAAAATCTTTAAACCTGACAAATTTTTCAATTTAGTATAATTACTAATAACAAAGAATAATACCACCAAACAAAGTATGAGAGTAATTAACTCGTTTTCTTGAATCATTTTAAATTTAAAAAAAAATCTTTGACGGATATCTAATTAAATTTGATTTTGATAAAGAAAGTGAATAAGTTTAGGAATATATATCTTCGCAATTTTCTACTCAAGACAAAAGAATATTTCTATTAATGTGAACTTAAATTTAACTGGGTTTTAATATAATTGTGTCTTTATTGATTTTCCATGGCAACTGGCACCCTAGTATTAAAAGCTCAATCTCTCTTCTTAAAATTTTAGGATCAAGGTTTAAATTATAGTTTAATTTTAATAATTGGTTCAATTCTTGGAAATTGATAGAATCATCTTTAACAGAAAGATTATTGATACTTTTAAGAATTACTTGCTGATTATATAATGAGCGGGAATTTGAATCTAATTGATATAGTCTATGTGATATATTATAATTAAAATTATTAGTATTATCTAGTTCTTTTAATTTGTCAAGAAGTACAATTGCTTCTTTGTATTTCTCTAAATTCATTAATTTTTGAACTTCATTCAATTGATTTATAATTTCTTCAGTATTCATAACAATTCCTAAATGGTTTTAAATTTAAAATATAAATGCTCGATTATAGCGTTAAATGCTTCAATAACTCCTTGCCCCGTTTTGGCGGAAGTTATAAAATATTTCAAAAAATTACGTTCATTAACAAGTTTTTGGATTTTTGTAGAGTTTAAATTTTTTTTATCCACTAAATCAATCTTATTAGCAAACAAAACCACGGGAATATTTCCGCAGTGTTCTTCCAATACATCGTGCCAATTCTTTATATGTGTAAAACTATCTCGACCAAACTCATTTTCTTCAAGACTATATACGATAATTGCTGCTTTACTCTCTTTATAAAACAAGTGATGTAAAAAATTGAAATCATCTTGACCCGCAATATCCCAAAATATTAATCTAATACTATCTCCATTAATTTTTTTTTTTGTATTTTGAAAACTGAGCCCCAATTGTTTTTATATAATCCTTTTCAAATGTTCCTTTCGTATATTTTTTAATTAGGGATGTTTTACCTACTGCCCCATCTCCAATAACAACAATCTTAAATCGAAATACCTCAGAATTCTTCATCAGAGTTCCAAGTTTAAATGAAATTATAATTCTTTTTAATGTAAGATTAGGTTTAGTTTAATATAAAACTTAGGTGAGTAGGAGTGAATCCTCTATTTTTTTCTCAATAAAGATCTCTGTTACGATGGATTCTAACGATGGAATATCGTTTATTTGAATAGATTTACTCTTTTGGTAAAATTTCTTTAAAGATTGCCAAATAAGACTATCATTGTGTATAGAATCAAGAAAATTTTTAATCTTATGGTGCGCAAAATAGGAATGTCCCTTAAAGATATAACAAATTAAAAATGGTTTAATGGGCATCATAAGAAGAGTATATTGACCAAAAATAGCCCTATCAAGCCCTTCAGAAAAGACCTCATTAATAATATAATTAATAGTGGTTAGGAAACCTCCTAAAATATCATCTTCAAAAGAAAAATCTTCCATAAATTTTTTAGAGAATAAAAGATTACCACCCTCCGTTAAGATTAATAGCATAACAGGTTCTTCATTTGATATCTCCGGAACTTCGATCATTCGTCTTTTTACCATATTTTCCATTTGCTCGTTCAAACCAGTAAGCTCCAAACGTTCAGATAAAGACACTTCTGAAGTTATTAAATTCTCCCACATTTTGGTTTTTCTGAGTAAATCATCATGTTCATATGAAATTTTCATAGCTAAGCGTTTCATACTATAGGATTCTGCAATCTTTTGCGCTTGGGTCAAAAACAGTCGGGCTGATTTTATATCAAAATTTAGTAAAGTTATTTTAGCTTGAAGTATGAACGCCTCACAAAAAACTAAATATGAATGAGACTTCTCAGCAATAGATAATAATTTGGCGATGTAATGATTTAATTCGCTAAAAACCTCACTATCATTATCTATACGATATTCCGTGAGAAGTATGTCACAAAGATTTATATGAGCTTTTATAATAAGATCAAAAACTATAGTATCAGTTTCTATAAGTTCTTTGAATAATTCTTCAGCTTTTGCTTTATCTCGGATTCGAGAACTACTTTTTAACATTAAAGCTTTATTGAATTTATAAAGTATTTCTAAGTGTATACTTTTTTTTTGATTATATAAATTTTCTAAGTGATGAAAATATTTTTGAGCACGCTTATCATCTTCATGTTCAACAGCTAAAGATATCAAACTGTCAATAGGGGTGTCAATATCAAAAAAGCTTTGAGGAATCTGCTCAAAAAGATTAAGACTCTCCTCTAAATATTCCACAGCAAGATCGTATTCACCTTTTTCACCATAGAGATTCCCAATATTATTTAATATAGCTGCAATGTGAAAAATTGACCCACTCTTTTTAAAGAATTCTATGCACTTCATATAATGTTTTAAGCTTTTATCCAACTCTCCAATTACTTGATAATTTACTCCAAGATGGGCTTCACACAGAGCAATCCAGTGGTGATTAAATTTAATTTCCATTGCGATAGATAGTGCTTTTTTAATGTGTTCCATAGAAAGATCAAAATTAGATTTTACTCGAAGTAAATAATCCGCCATTGTAAGATTAACCCAGACAATTTCGAATGAGTTTTCAAATTCTTCTTGGGAATCTACTATCCAATGTATAGACTTCTCAACTAAATCTGCCTTATCACTATACAATCCAGCAAATGCTTTTATGGTACTTAGGCGAACTTTTCTTAGAGTTAAAATTTCTTTAGATACGTTCGAAATATGCTTTAATGTTAACTCAGCTTTTTCAAAAAGTTTGAAAGCTTCCTCAAATTTACCAGATAGAGCTAATCCAGTAATAATAAAGAATAAGCCATCAAAAGATTGGAGATTATTATTATGTTTTTGACCTTCTTCATATATTTCCTCCCCTAAATTAATGATATCTTCACCTTTAGCAAGATATAGGAGAACCAATCCCTTAAGAAACTGAAAATAACTTTTTTGCTGAAGATTAAGCCCCTCATATTGACTTTGATCATTTAATATTTCAAGAGCTTCATTAAACTTAATCTCATCAATAAGCTGCTCTGCTCTTATTAATTGATTCAGCTCAGGATGTGACATACTTTCAATCGATATGGATTAAAACCTTATGAATATCTAAGCTAATTATTGTTTTAAATCTATTGTAAAGAAGGATAAAATCTATATTTATTTTCAAAAATTAAATGCTATCTTAGCATTAATCATTAAGGTTTATATAGAAAAAAAAAGAAGTATAGAATGGAGGATCATTGGTTTAGCAGTAGCTTCGTCATGAAGTATTTTGTTTAATCCAACTCCTCCATTTCTATTACCTGATTTAAAATTAAAATTTGATAATTGATTTAGCATTACTCATATTCCTATGGATAGTGTCAAATAGGAAACAGGACCAATCGGTAATTCCACTGTTTCGCCCATCGGCGTTTCAACCATAATACCGCATAATACCGCAACAAGAACCCACGCATGCAATTCTGGGTCAATTAAAACTGGATTATCTGGTCCTGGGGGAATTATGCTGGGATCTAATAAACAATATTCAGCTGTAGGGCTTAGCATCATTAACATTGGTGCTGGTACGAATTTTCCTTCAGTATTTGGCATGGTAATTGGAAACCAATTTCGATATACTAGATCCAAATTGGTATCCGTAGTCTTAAACATTCCCATACCCATGACCAACCAAACGTTAATAAACCAGACCTGAAAGATTGGACAAAAAAATGAATAATGTTTCATTTGAAGTAATCCATCTTTGAGTATTCCCATCATCGCATACACTTTTTTACCGGATTCATCATAGATTCTTTGATGAAAAACTGCTTTCGCCGATGGGGGCTCACCGTCTCCATCGTCTTTAATCGTACCTATGATAAGATTAGTGGCATTGATATCTAGATCATCTCCTATTGCCAGGAATAAGACGCGATTAGACCCAGCTGCCATCACCGGTGTAACAATTGCTATAATAGCTATGAGAAATGATGCTGCGATAAGAGTTTTAGTCAATTTTGATTTCTTTTTCACTATCATTTTCACCTTAAAAAATTTTTTATTCAAATCTTTTTCTTTAATTTTTGATTCTATGTTTTATCATCAAAATGATGATCAATGAAAAATGTAGATATCCATCCATATATAGTTCCACTTTCGGCAATTCCTTGGAAATTCCGAAAATAAGTGGAAGTTTTGAAAAATAGGTATAAATAGAAATGTTCCCAATTTATACATATCGAAAATAAGATTTTGTTTCTTTAAAAAATGGGAAAATTAAATTATCCCTCTGACGAGATTCTAAACCCTTCGAAACTGCAAAGAAAGAATTATGACCATATAATTCTTTGGATGCTGGCAAATAATGAAAGTTGTGAATGGTCTAATTTTGAGCAAGACCCAATTGAAATTCCCATTTCCACATTATCGCGTCATTTCACAAAATTAATCTTTAAGGGATTTATTGAAAAGTTTGCGAGAGGGCAGTACAGAATAACTCCAAAAGGAAAAAAGAAATTTAATGAGTTATCCCAAATAGGAAAAAAGGAACGAAAATTAAGTTATCCGCCTGAAATCATTTTAAAAAGTGGTAGGAATTATTCCCATTGGATTCTTTGGATGGTGTATAATAATGGTTTTTGCAAAAGGTCTGATTTTCTTGAAGAACCGTTTTCTATAAATCAATCCTCTTTATCAAAAAGTCTAAGTTCATTAATTCAAAAAGGATTTATCATCAAAGAAAATAAAAGATATATTGTTACTCAATCAGGTAAATCAGAATATTCGAGGATTCTAAATCATTATGATTTAGACAGACAAACGATTTTAGAAGAGGAAAGTAAACGAATTGACGAAATTACTACAAAAACTTCACAGTTTTTTGAAAAATTTAATATAACTGATGACTATGTTAAATTTAGATTTCTAAATAATGTTTTAAAATTGGACTATTCAGAAGTTAAAAATGTTTTAAAAGATGAAGAGGATTTTCATAAAATTTTACTCTTTATTTCAATTAATCATCCCAATTTTTACCCTGATTATCTATCTTTTGAGGAATTCTCGCGATTTTATCAAATTAAAAAGAAAATCCTTGATTTTTGGGTAAATGAGATTGTAGAAAGCAACTTATACGACCTAAAGTTTTTTAAATTGGACGTTTCTTTGGATAAATATTATTACTTCCATTCAGACGAAAAATTAGAAAAGATACTTCGTTCTATAGTTGAAGAACACGTTTCTAAAAACAAATATTTAGAAAAATTTGGTAGTTCTGAGAGTCTAAAATCTATGATAGAGGATATTCTTGAAGAAATTTGTAGCAATTTATTTAATAAGGATTTTAAAGAATCATTAAGAGAGTTTTTACCAAGCTATTTTAAACATTTAGCATATAAAGTTGAAATTAAAAAGGAATTAAAAGAAACATACGATAAACTTGAAGGAATTATTTGGCAGAGCATGACAGAAATGATGCAATCACAGAGTTATAACACTTTAGAATCTCAATACGGAGAACAGATTAAAGAAATCGATAAAGAAATCGACTTAAACCCTAAGAACTATGAATTATATAATTCAAAATTAAGAATTCTAATTTATTTTAACCAATATAACGACGCATTAATGGTATTAGAGAAAATGATTGAAGAATTTCCTGAAAAGGAAATTGATATTATGATGAAAAAGGCATTCACTCTTAAAAAAAATAAAGATTTGGAAGCAGGATTAGATATCATTGAAGGGTTAATTGAGAAATATCCAAAAATTAATATTCTTCATAATTATAAGGCGTATTGGTTATCATATTTAGGTGAAAAAGTAGAGACATTTAAAATTCTTGGAGATCTTACAGAAGATGAGCCAGAGAATGGAATTTATCATGATACATTTGGAGAAATCTTAATTAGTTTTAAAAAATATGAAAAGGCTATAGAAGAATTCCAAAAGGCAATAAAGCTTGATAGTAATCAGTGGTATATCCACCAGACTTACATTAAACTAGGAATCTGTTATAAAGAACTCGAAAATCTTGAGTTAGCAGTTAAATTTCTTGAGAAAGGAAAAGATTTAACGAATAAAATTATAAGTGATCTTGATTCAAAAAATAGATGGTTAGCAATTGTAGACCTTTTTCTTGCAGAGATAGAGGAACAAAAACATGCATTAGTATTTTAGTTAAAAACCATAGTCTTTTTTATACTATTAGTTTAATAGGTTAAAACCTTGTTAAAAAATACGTATGACTTATAAAAATTAATAAAAAATAAAGAGAATTTTTTAAAAGGTTAATTTGCTTTTCATTATCAAAGAATATAAATAATTTAAGTGAATTTAATGGATAAAGATAAAGTTAAACAGGTTATTGAAAAAATTCGACCACAACTCCAGATGGATGGGGGTGACGTTGAATTGATTGAAATTACAGACGATGGAACAGTAAAAGTTCGACTAATGGGACATTGTGCCGGATGTATGCATGCACAACAAACTATAAAGTTTGGCATCGAGCGTGCAATTAAGCAGTTCGTCCCCTCGATAAAGGAAGTTGTCGCAGTTCCATAATAGAAAAAATTCTATTGTTTTAAGAGTTATTTCGGTCAACCATTTTTCTTATTAATTTCTCTTTTTTACAAATATTAATTATAATATATTACTATATTAAAGTTGAAGAAAACTAATTTAGAAATTAGTATTTTAATATTTTCAAATTATAATTTAGTAATAAAAACTAATGTCAAAAAAAATAATGCTTAAAAAGAAGCCACATGTGCCAATGTTACAAGTAGCCTTAGATTTTGAAATTTTAGATGAAGCTTTGGAAGTAGCAAAAAAAGTAGTTCCTTATATAGATATTTTAGAAGCTGGAACTCCATTAATAAAATCCGAGGGGATCCGAGTTGTCCAAGTATTAAAAGAAGCTTACCCAGATAAGTTAGTTTGTGCGGATTTAAAAACTGCAGATGCTGGTTATCTTGAAGTAAAAATGGCAGCTCAAGCGAAAGCGGATATTATTACAATACTTGCCGATGCTTACGATGTTACAATCGAAGAGGCGTTACGTGCTGCGCATGATTTTCACGTAGAAATTATGGCTGATCTTATAGTGTCAAGGTCACCAATTATTAGATTAGCGAGTTTAATAGATCTTAATTATAAAGATACCAAATTGAATTATGCTTTAGTGCACAGCGGATTAGATCGCCAAGCATCACGACGCGCCCCATTATTAGAGTTAGAATTAATAGCACGGTTACAAGCCCGTCCAAAGTTGGCTGTCGCTGGAGGAATTAGAGTAATAGATATTCCTAAAATTTTAGCATTTCCAATAGATATTATTATTGTTGGTGGAGCAATTACTCGAGCAAATAATCCAAGCAAGACAGCAAAGAAATTTCAAAATGCAATTGTTCAATATAACAAATAATTATAAGAATATTCATATCGAAAAAAGTGCTTTCTGTTAGGGTCAAAAATCTTTTCTAAAAAATAAGAATTTTACAAAAGTTAATTATCTGTCCATAATTACATAAATCATCTTTTAAAACAACAAATTTTAAGTACATTATGAATAACACTGAAAATGATGATAAGATAAAATCCGATAGCTCAGAAATTAAAAAGAGAAAACTAGTGAAGAGATCCCGGAAAACACAGGGTCAACTAATTCAAGAAGCTCTCGGTTTGAATGAAGTGGATATTAAAGATATTGAGAAAAAACTCTTCATTGTACGATTTTTAGATTTCTACTCTGAAGAAACATTGCAGTTTATCTTTAAAGATAATGCATTAAATCAATATACAAAGGAAATGACAACTCATTTCAACACCCTAAATGTAGTTAGAGAAGAAGATAGACTTTTAAAGCAAGGGTTTAAATCAAAAGAGATTTTAGACATTATTAATAAATTAAAATTGAAAGCAGAGGAGCTTGCCATTAGCAAAGGAGTAAAAAATTCAGTAGATAAACGTTTACGGAAATTAAATTTATTAATTATGTTACCTGTATTTGGAGTTATATTAGCTTTAACAATTCTTAATCTTTTACAAATTATACCGGAACTTAATATATTCTTCCTATTACCGGTGCTCTGTATCTTTTGTATGGTACCTCAACTAATTAGAAGTACCGTTGTAAAGAAATGGACTGCATTTAAAGAAGAAAATAAACATCAAATTTACGCTGATTACAAAGCAGATATCATGGTTTTGAAGAATTTTACTAGTGAATTATTAGAAAATATCCG
Source organism: Promethearchaeota archaeon (assembly GCA_016839915.1). Classification (GTDB taxonomy): domain Archaea; phylum Asgardarchaeota; class Lokiarchaeia; order Sigyniarchaeales; family SOKP01; genus Loki-b32. The sequence continues at coordinate 7,039 of JAEOTH010000025.1, read as the reverse complement.
AACCAGACTTATAGAATTAAGAGTTCCACTTGAATTAATAAAGTTTGTTCTCCATAGCAGAGATTATGAAAGTTTAAATTTAATAACTCAAAAAAACGTAAGGGGGACAATGCAATATGTATATACATTTAGTTACCCCTCAGATGTAGAACCATTTCCAATACCCGCGCAACTTCAACAATACCAACAGCCAATTTTCCCAGATAAAAAGAGCGCAGAAAAAGCAGAGAAAAACTTTATTGTACTCATGAACATAAAAGGCAGAGATGGAATTATCAACTATTTTGAACCAACTCTTAAAGTGAAACTTGCTGATCAAATTAATGATATGTTAAATAACTCTAGCTTTAGTAAAGCCCCAGATGATTTTACTACTATAATGCCTAATTACTCAGAAAATATGGCAATTTATTGTATATGTGGTGAAATCACTGAAGTAAAAAGCGTTCAAATATGTAATTGGAAAGATCAATTTAATTTCTACTTATTTGAAGGGAAAACGTGTAACTGTGGCGATAAAGTCTATGCTCTTTCATTAATGGATGAATCAGCAGAAATTCCTGAAGAATTAAAAGAGATCTTCAGTAATTAATTTCTTATTTCTTTTTTATTTTTGAATGCCAATCGTAAAGTAATTTATATCCCCTAACAGCGCGTTCCACTTCATTTTCAAATACAGGGATTTTTAGATTTGAAGCATTTTTTATAACTCTTTTCACGCCATCGTGCTCAGCTTGAATTAAAATTGTAATTATTGGTTTATCTGGATAAGCTTTTTTAACTGAATCAAAGATATTAAAATTAAATTCAATTTCAATAAAAAATTCTAAAGCTAAAATTAATCCGTCCACAGCATCATCCTTTAATAGAGTTTTAGAAGATGTATTGTATATTTCACATATTTTAGTACCAACAAATCTTTCAGGTGGCCAATAATCAACTGGATTACCTAGATTGCACGTTGATCCACCTACTTTATCAAGTATGATTTTCTTATGTTCCTGAGTTACCTTTGCAATTGATAATCCTTGGTTTCTCATTTCTTTAATAATTAAAAAGATCGCTCCCGAACTTGGTCCAATAATTCCTAAATTAGGACCTTTTGGTTCTGGACACCATAAAAATAGTTTTGCCAAGTCGAAGAGCTCAATATAATTTAAAACACGGATTCCTCCAACTTCAGATAACCTATTCTCTCTCGATTCATCTTTACCTACATAAAAATATAAAATCGGTTTAATTGGAGCAATTTTTTCTACAGCTTTAATAATTTCATCTGTAATTTCTCTTAAAAAAATTGAAATTACTTTAGTCTTCTCATCTTTTTTAAAATATTCTAAAACATCTGCATCATTAATATCAAATCCATAGCCTAAATGTATAACTTTAGCAATTGGTAGCTCTTGGGATGGTGTCCACCAACCCATAGCTCCTGCTAATCCTCCTGATTGCGCGATAAAACTGATACCTTCTTCTATTTTCCTGTGTTTCTGCATTACATATTGTCTCACAGGTATAATTGAAGTGGTGAAGTTATCATTAAAGTTAATAATACCAAGCATCGAAGGGCCCATATAAGAGATCCCATATTTTTCACTGATCTCATCTAACTTTTCTATTAATGTAAGATCCTCAGTATCAAATCTTAATTCTGATTCAATCGCAATATTTTTAACTCCAAAGATTGCTAATTTTTCATAAGTCTCTGCGATATTATTTCCCAATACTATCACTGCTAGTTCTGGAACCTCAGGTAATTCTTCTAAGGAATGATAAGATTTGATATCTAGAATTTCATCAGCGTTAGGATTTAAGATATATAAATTACCTCTATAAAAAATTTCCAAAAGATTCTTTAAAATAGTATAGCTAAAAGTATAAGCTTTTCTTGACACGCCTACTATTAAAATGCTTTTCGGGTTAAAAAAAGGTTCAAGATTTCTCAAGATTAAGATTCAAATAATATTAATATTTTTGATTTTTAATTTACTAACACCTTATATTATTTTATAATTTAACTAGGTTTATTTAAGTATTCCATAAGTATTCCATAATCTATAAATTAAAGCCTTAACGCGTAATTAATATGTCAGTTGCTTTAGGGATATTATTCGGGATTATAAATACATTAGTATTACACCTTGCTAAAGGCATGGAAAGACATGGTATTGAGATTTTTTCGAGAAAAAAATCACTTAAAGAGAAGGGTAAAAAACCCTTAATTTATATAATAGGTTTTACATTAAATAACACAGTTTTTATTTGGCAGATATTAGGAACATCATTTGCTCCTGCAGCAGTATTTTCTAGTGTTTTTGGATTGGGATTGATTCTACTAATGATCTACTCACGTTACATATTGCATGAAGAAATCACTAGCCCAGAATTATTAGGAGCGATATTAATTGTTGCTGGAACAACTATGGTTGGTTTTTTCTATTTAATAGAACCATTGAACACAGGAAATGTCCTTTACATGAATTTCTTTATATTGATAATTGTTATCATTGTTCTTTTTTCATTACTAATAGGTTTTTCTTGGAAAACTAGAATAGCTATTGCATTCATTTTTGGTGCTGTTGCTGGGACACTTGGAGGAACTGATAATGTTTTAAAAAGAATCGGATTAACATCTAATAATTTTTTTGAAGCTATTGCGGGAATTTTCCAATTAGAGTTAGATAGTTTTATTTTTCTATTTAGTTTCATTGCAGGTTTATTCGCAATGATATTAACTCAGATTGGGTTTGCTAAGGGAGCTGATGCTTCAAAACTGGTTCCGATGTATAATTCCTTGTACATAGTAGCACCAGTTCTTTTCGAACTAATAATTGTAGAAGGTGCGTCGATTTCTATTGGGATAATAATTTCGATAATAGTAATAGTTGCAGGAGTTTTTTTGATGAATATCTTTAAAAATCCCCGAGAAAAAATTAAATCTGAAAAATTAGGTTACAAATGATTTTATTCACATTATATATAGTTATTATGTAGTTACTGTTTAAGCTTCTAAAAATTAGATTATTATTGAGAGGGTAAACTTCAATTTTTAGCAAATAGGGTAAATATGATAATTTGAATTAATAATAAATTAAGTTTTAGCTAATTCTAATTCATAGAGAGGTATTTCTTTCCTTTTTTTATCATCATATAATGGCAATCCTGATTGTTTCATTAATTCTGGGGTTTTATATTTCAGAACTACAATCTGGCAAGAACTGGCTATTTTCATTGATGCTACTCTTAATCTATCTCTTATTAATGGAAGGTTTTTAATATTAGTTCCTACTTCAGCAACAATTTGTCCTGCTCGAACTCGAGCACAAACTCCTGTAGATCTTCCAAAAGAGTTTCTCATGCCTGATTGTACACGATCTGCACCGGCAAATGCTAACATTCTGTTCTCTCTAATTTTTTGAAAAGGTTTTGGTCGTATTCGAAGTCGATAATTTTGTCTTCCAAGTTTTCTTTGAAGAACACCATTGATTGTAATTCTAATAGCTTCAAGGGTGTTTGAGGAAATTTGAATTTGAGAATTTACTTTTAATCCAATAACGAGTTCCCAATCCTCCCAAGCCATTTCTTTATTTCCACCCCAGAACCTTACGATCTTGCTTTGTGCACCACCACGTGCATATTCGCGTCTACGATTTGATGACCTTTTATATTGAAAAGGTCTCCGATTCCATTTACTATAACAATGCCAAGGTCTTTTATGTGCCATTCCAATTCACCTATATCAATAACTTCTAGAAGTTAAAGCTTATATTGCTAATTAGTAAATGTGTAAAATTTGTTATTTCTAATAAGTTTTATCATAAATAAAGCAATTAATACGTTAAGAATAAAAAAAAGAATTTAGAAAGTTAAAATTAGTCATTTTTTTTTATTGAACTCATCTGGGTTTCCACCAGCTTCGAGAAACTCAGCATATTTTTTTAAGCTTTTTAAGAGCATTTCTGCTGCAATTGCTAATATGGGTTCTTGATTCGGATCATCAAATTCTGACCAAATTGTAGCGTTAACGCCCTCTCCCTTTGGTTCTAAAATATAGCCTATACTTTTCATTGGACTTCCTTCTTGAGTTGCATAAAAGTTATTAGGTGGATTTGTTTCTACACGGGTGGAAGTTATATCTCCAACATTGGTTTTGAAAAAATAATTGCCTTCACCAAGTTTAGAAACTTCATTTACTACGATGTTCCATCTAGGATAATCATTGTCATCATCTACAATTTGCCAAATCTTTTCTTGGGATGCAGCTATATTTATTGTTTTTTCAACTTTAGGCATTATTAGACGCCATTCAAATTTCTTTATTTAGTGTTAAAGAGAATGTTCAAGGTTATTAATAAAATTTTTGATTTATATTTTATTTTCAATAAACCTCAAAATTAAAAAGACTCTAATTTTAGAATTCATAGAGAATACTACAATGTAAGAAAAATTGTAAATAGCAACTCATCAGATTTTATTCAAGGATTATGATTGATATTGAAACTGCATTCATTCAGAAAACCGAATTACTTTGTAAAGGATTATATTTAGATAGCGAATTAATCCCTCAGTATAAAGAACAAGGGATTGAAATTGATTTCGGACGAAAAGGTGGAGCAGGACCCTCCGGAGGAAGATATTTTCTGTTAGAGGATGAGCTCACTTTAGTAAATGTAGCACTCTGGAATAATTCTACTAAAACTAGTTTGTTTTTAAAAGAAAATAATAAAGGGTACTTCGAAATTATTAATGAAAAAAACAAAAGGAGATTTGGAAAGTTAAAATTAATTCAAAATCCGCAATTTTACAATCCCGAATTTAAAACATCAGACGGGATTCCAATGAAAAAGATAGCTCTTGTACATGGAATAGATTGTTTAGCAAGCACAATATACCAAAAATGCGTGTATTGGGCATGTGGAGAGGCATGTACTTTCTGTGGTATTGAAGTAAGTTTGCAAAATGACGCAACTACAGAAGAAAAAAATGCAGATCAGATGTCCGAGGTTATCAATGCTGCTAAAAAGGAGGGAAGATGTGCTCATATGACCTTAACTAGTGGAACGGATGAAACAATTGATAAAGGTGCAAACAGATACGTTGAATTATTAAAAGGAATAAAAATAAATCATCCAAATCTCCCTATCCACATTCAAATTGAAGCTTTAGAAGATTTAGAATATATTAATAAATTAAAAGAAGCTGGAGCGGACACTATAGGAATCCATATAGAAGTTCTTGGTGAAAAACTGAGAGAAGAAATTACACCTGGCAAATTCAGCATTTCTTATAATTTATTTGAAAAAAATTGGAGGCATGCCATTGACGTTTTTGGAAAAAATCAAGTTAGCAGCTATATTCTAACTGGATTTGGAGAATCTAAAGTTGATTTTTTGAATGACGTAGAAAAAATTATTTCAATAGGAGTTATACCATACATCACACCAGTAAGATCCATCCCAGGGAAAAAAGATTTGCCAACTACAAATTTTCATGATCTAGTAGATATATATAGAGAAAGTGCTGTATTAATGAAACAATATGGAGTCAATCCTTTAGAAAATAAAGCAGGATGTGTGAAATGCGGGGGATGTTCAGCAATTAAAGAAGCTTTTAAAGCATCTTAAAATTTAAAATTAGTATAAAATTAATATCATAAACCAAATTATCAAATTATAATATGTTATTAAAAGGAAAAAATATTGTAATAAAAGGCTCTGGAAGAGGTATTGGAAAGGCAATCGCAATAGCCTGTGCAAAAGAAGGAGCTAATATTGGATTGACTTCAAGAACAATTGATGAATTAAATACCACTAAGAAAGAAATTGAAGAATTAGGGACTGAAGTAAAAATTAGTGTCAAAACTGCCGATATCACAAAATTTCAAGAATTAATGGAAGCCTTCATGATGTTTCATGATGGACTTGGTCCACTTAATGGTGTTATCGCTAATGCTGGATATTCTCGTATGTGGACCACTCATGAGTTTATAAATGAGAAATTTGCTGAAATCCTAAATATTAATGTGCTTGGAGTGTTCTATACGTTCAAAGCAGCTTACCCATATATGAAGATGGATGATAAGAAGGATAAAGCAAGGTTTATAGTCACTGGAAGTGAAGCTTATCCAAATGCCCCTCCAAAACTTGCTGCAATGGTTGCATCCAAATTTGCTGTCGTAGGAATGCAAAAAGCAATGGCCGCAGAATATAAAAGAGAGAATATTAATTTTACAATGGTTTTGCCAACACAAGTAGATACAAGTCTATTGAGAGGAAAGAAAGCAGGAGATGGAAACAAACCAGAACATGTTTTAGATCCTTGGGACTTAAATGATTATTATCTTTTTCTCTTATCTGAGAACGCTAATAGAATTGATAATGGTTTAATCTTTAGCTATGACTTTCAAGAAGTTAAAAGAGTATTATTAGAGGCACCTTCAGGTAAAAAAGAGAATTGGGAGGTCTTCAAGGATTATTTTAAGGAAAAGGCTCCAAAAAGCTATGACAATGTTAAAAATTATGGAAAACTCGTAGATTTTATTATTTCTCGTTGTTAATTATAATGTTTAGCTATTTAGTTTAATCATTTAGGTTTGAATTTTGACTCTTATAAATAAAATTTGATTTGCAAAATAGCAAAGCTTACGAAAAATTAAACAATTTTCTCGCTTTATCAACTGTACCGGAATCAAATTTCCTAAATAAGGCATAAGCAGCAATTGGTACGACACATCCACAATTATCACATAAAAGTGGTGAATTTCCCATGACACAAAACTTTTGTGTTCCATCAGGAAAGAAACTTTTTACTTGCCCAGTTTTAAATATGCAATGTGGCACAAATTCTTTTGATAGGTATACTTCTAACATTTTTTTGGAATAAAAAATAAAATTTCCATATTCACGCATTACTTTTAAAATTAATGCGTGAATATGGAAATTTTATTTTTTAGTCCAAAAAAATGTTAGAAGTATACCTTTCATCAGAATTTTTTCCACATTGCATATTTAAAACTGGTCAAGTATATAGTTTCTATCCT
>JAEOTH010000024.1 GCA_016839915.1 Promethearchaeota archaeon | reverse complement strand
TAGCTAAAAGGATATCATCCCGAGTTACTTTTTTACGTTTTGAGTGTTTGGTTAATGTTAACGCTGTTTTTGTCAATTTCTCAGCAGATGATCCCAACCACTCGACTAATTCATTCACAGCATCTCGAGCGACAATAATAGCCCCATTATGTTTCATTAATCTTCTAATAGGACTCCAACTTATATATTCAGAACCTGCCATTTTTAATTCCTCCACTTTTTCAATTATTTACTAGAATTTTTATTAAAATTTATTATTTTTTAAGAGTATGTTATATTGATATACAGCTTTTACATATTTAAAGATTTATGTTCACACTTAATTTTATGGAAACAAAAATTAAAAAAATTATACGACAAAATTCGAAGTTGTAAAATTGATCAATCTTATGAAAGTTAGGAATTTTTTATTGATTTATTAAAAATTAGTGTTTTTCCATAAAATCGAACAGATCTACAGCTTTCGTATATTTTTTTTGAATCATTTTTGGTTTTTCTGACTGATTTTCTTGTGATTTTTCTTTCAAATTGGTAGTTTGAGCTGCCCAAAAAGTTTGGATGCGCTTGATTAGATCTGGGGGCTGTTCTATTTTCCAATCGGTCGGAAGAACACTTTTATAATAGGGTGTGTTAAATCTGTACCCAATTAACATCACAAACCCGCGATCAGTAGATGTCCGGAAAATTCGCCCAGCAGCCTGAATCACTTTTGTCATCCCTGGATTACGATAGGCATATTCGAAACCTTTTTTCCATTTGAGATCAAAATATTTTTGCATTAATTCTTGCTCCTTTGAATACGCGGGGAGCCCCGGTCCGATAATAAATGCGCCAATGGCCATATCACCTATAAAGTCTACACCTTCACTAAAGATTCCTCCATGTACCGCCAAAAGAAGATAATTCTTATTAGACATCTGGAGTTTCTTTAAATATTTTTTACGTTTGGCTTCGCTCATTTTTCTTTCTTGCACTATGAGCTTAACTGAGAGCGAGGACGTTTCAATTTCACGCTGGACAGCTCTAAGATAAGCAAATGAAGGAAAAAAAGCCAAGTAATTTCCATTTTTAACATTCACGGCTTTACAAATTGTTGAAGCAATAAGATCATACGATTCTTGACGGTCTTCATATCTAGTTGAGAGATTGGGCATGAGAAGATAAAGGCGGTTTTGTTGAGCAAAGGGGGAGGGATATTGAATTTTCTGCGCTGAGGGGGGATACCCTACCATTTTTTGGAAATAATCCAACGGTGACAATGTCGCTGATTGCATGATGACTGAATGAAAACCTGCTATTTGTTTTTCGAGTTTTAAGGCTGCTGATTTACATAATATTTTGATTTTTCTTTTTTTTATGTAAAGTAATTCACTATACTCAGGGGAATCACTTTCGCGCAAGATTGTACAGAACTGGCGCAAATTCAATGCAAATTCTAAAACTTTGTCTTTCTTTCCCGGTTGGAGCCCTTGTCGGGAAGTGTAGGCTTGAATATATGACAAAATAAGTCGATCATGGTCCTTTAATATTTTTCGAAAGAATTTTTTATCAAATTTCACCAGAATTGGTTTTTTTGTTATTGCCTCTGGAAATTGATTGATCAAATCCATTATAATCTTAGCAATTTGTTGATAGATGGTCAAACATTCCTTCTCAATGGATTCTGGTATGGCTACTGATCGTATATAATCAATAACATCTGTAAGAGATTGCAGTGTTATTTCTGGAGAGTAGTAAGTCATCGCTCGGAAGGGTAGATTATGAGCTTCATCGACAATCAATATGATATCATCATAGGGTTGGTCAAAAAACCGCTTCAGCTTGATGTATGGGTGGAATACATAATTATAGTCGCCGATGATAACATCACAATGGAGAGCGCAATCCAGAGAAATTTCAAAGGGGCAAATAGTATGATTTCTTGCAATTTTTCGGATATAGCGCGCATCTATGACTTTTTTAGTGAGTATTTCAGACACAACCTCATCCAATGAGACCTTCTCATAATTATCGATGTAAGGACAAAATGATTTCTCGCAAATGAAAATACTATTTATACAAATTTTCTCTTTAGCCGTAAGAATAATCGAATTAAATTGTGCTTTCTTTTTAGTAAATATACGTAAAGTCTCCCGGTAGATATGTTGCTGAGTGGTTTTTGAAGTAATGACAAAAACTCGTAAATTTTTTTTTAAAGCATAATTTAATGCGGGAAAAAGGGTTCCAACGGTTTTTCCTAAACCAGAGGGGGCTAAAAGCATTAATCGTTCTCGCTCTTGAAGGCATTGGAAGGTTTTTTGAACAATTTCTTCTTGATTTGGGCGATACTTCTCAAAAGGAAAGATTACAGTTTTGGCACGTTCCCGTTGCTCTGCTTTTAATTTTTGTCCCATTTCCCAAGAGACCAAAATAGTTTCACATTGTTTTTGAATATATTCAGAAAGATCTTGAGGGGGAATATCAATAATTTGGGTTTCTTCGGTAAAAATATCAATTAATATTAGGTAACACTGAATACGCTTCCCCAACTGTAGAAAATGATGCCCATACAATAACAACTGCATACGATATTCTTCGGCGGCTTTTGATTCGGGATGAAAGTTATCAAGGTCCGATATTGACTTAATTTCTTCAATAATCAAGATTCCCTCCCTTTCATAGACGATGTCAGCACGCCCCGAAATGATAAATTTCCAACCTTGAATTTCTGTCTGAAATTTTACCAAGACCTCACGTTGGAAGGTCTTTTCAGTTTTCTTTCGGTTTTTTTGGAAAAGCTGGTGAACTTCAGTTCCTTTTGAGGCTCGAATGCGCAATGGAATCGCTGAATTTGAAAATTTACGTTCGTAGGATGCAAAAATAACATCTTTTACGGAGATATGGAATTCTTTGCGCTCTTTGATGACTTTCAATTTTTTTGATCACTAGCACTAACAACTCTTTTTCTTCTATTAAAAAACAGCCCCTCAATGAAATTTTAAATTATTAAGGTGAAATTAAAATCTATAATGTGAAATTAAAATCTGTAATCTTATTCGTGTGCTTATTAAAATTTATAGTTTATAGCTTAATAAATCTCTGAACAATATTTTTCTTTTCTTTTACCTTTTCTTTAAGTGTTTGTCCAGAAAGTATTAATGCTATTCCGATCTCGTTCTTGAGTAAGAAATTTTTTGATAAACTGCTTTGAATCACTGAAAAAATAAATCCATATATAAAACCAGCAATCCAGAGAAGAATTGCTAATATGTTTACTTCAATACCGAAAGTTGTTTTGATAGAAACGCTCAAGTAGCGGTATAATATTCCCCAAATTATTAAAAATAATAATTCGACGATAATACCCACTTTAAGCATTAAGGAGATAATTTTAGTTATTTTCTTATCAGATAAATGATGTTTCATAATTTTTACATCATGAATTGTAAAAATGGACCGCTTACTAAGAGTAGCTCCACCCCGAAATGATAAAAAAACAATAAGAGCCCCCAAAGAAATGGGTTCATTTAAAAAAAATGCAAAAATACCTCCCACAGTGATCCAAATGAGTAAATTAATAACTTTAAATTTGGTATAATGAGAGTCCTTAAATTTTTCTTCTTCACCTAAGATTTTTTGGAGAAATTTGGAGACTTTCTTCTGGAATATTAAACCAAGTGAGATAAATAAGTTTATAAGAATGAATGGAATTAAAATTAGGTAAGCTATAATTATTTCAAATGTTATTGTCATACTAATCATTCATTTTCGGTTATAGTTCATACTAATTGTATATTATTCAAATAAAAAGAATTATGGTATAATTTTTCCCATAGTAAAAATTGAAATATTTGATGCTTGAAGCATTTTAGCATTTATCTCTACATTTTTTAATTGTAATGAAAAAAATAGAAATTAAGATTTCTTCGTACCAATTACTGTGATCCAGCCTTTTTTGTTTTTTTCATATAGTTGGATTTTGGAATATCCCGCTTTTTTCAAGAATTCTCTGTACTCATCTGGAGTATGAATGGGGAAATTGCCTAAATTTGACCATTTTTCAGCTTTTCGCCTCTTCTTTTCATTATTGCTTATATATCCTTCATTAACTAATATCAAGTGTCCATTTGGTTTTAGAACCCTATAAATTTCTTTTAGATCTCTTATCAAATCTGGCCAGAAATAAGATGCTTCAAAACCAGTTACTAAATCAAAATAATCATCCTTAAAAGTTAAAGCAGATACTGAACCTTGGTATATTTCCACAATTCCTTCTTCAATATATTTCTTATTTACTTTCATGCTAACATAAACAGCTGTTTCTGAATAATCAATTCCATAAACTTTTCCCTCTGTTATAATCTTGGCAAAACGCTTTATATTGCCTCCACCGCCACATCCAATATCAAGAATAGTGTAATGTGGTTCTATTGAAAAATTTAATACCCCCCATTTTGCTAACTTTGCATGTCCTTTATTCATTCCTCTTGCTATCATTCTTCCCAATTTACCATTGGGTTTTCTTACTTGGTTTACAAGTATTTGTTTGAGATCCATTTTTTTATCCTTTGCTTAAAATACTATTCGATTTTGTAATTCTATTTAATTCCATATAATAAACCCATTGATTTCAATTCAGATTTTACTAATTTGGGCATTGAAAACTCTTCTACAGTTTCAATAAAATTAACTTGCTGAATACCCCATTCCTTAATTTGTCTTATTAAGTCCTCAGTTATCCCATATCTTCTCTTGTTTTTGAATGTGTCTTGTAAAGAAAATGTACCTCCCTTTTTCAAGACCCGCAAAGATTCATTTATAAGTCCTCTTTTATCTCTAGTGTCTCTAACCTCATGATAAACAAAGTTACTTACAATAGCATCAAATTCGCCATCATTAAAGGGTAAACTTGAGGCACTTGCTTTCTGAAATACAATTTGATCTGCTACACCTTCATGTTTAGCATTTTCTTCACATTGCTGTTTAGAATAATTCCATCCTTTCCCCCAATAATCAATTCCTACTACGTCAGATTCAGGGAATTTCTTTGCAAGCTCAATTGCTAATGCTCCTGCTCCCGTTCCAATATCAAGTGCCTTTCCCCTCCCATTCCAAGGTAATTTCTTGATAACTAACTCCCAGATCTTATACTGTATTTCCTTGTTATTTAATGAAAAATACCAATAAAGATACATCATATAACTGAAAGGTAAAAGCCATACTCCCGCTATTATCCATAAAATTATTTTTATTGTGAGAGATATTTGAAATATGGTGGGAATTACCAAAACTAAAAATACAATAATAAAGAAGTATATCATATTACGAGGGACCCAGTTTCCATAATCTATTGATTCCTTAATTTTTTATCACTATTGTGTATTTTCTTAATTATTGATAATTTATTTACATATTTAAATTTAGTCATGCCTAAATTCTTATAATAAAAATAATGATATAATTGAGATAAGAGTGAGTCCATTGAAATTTAGAGATATTTCTCGAAAGTTTGAGATTAGCAATAGTTTTAGCCTTATAAGAAAATAAATTAGATGATTTTTATAACAGAATAGGAGAGGATTATGGAATATATTTTATCAAATATCATTTAGTTAAATTATTTAAATAATGTTAAAAAATATATATTAAAAATAATCTTGAGGTTTTAGAATGGATGATATAATGAAATTAGAAATTCATGGCTCAGTTCTATTGGTTACGGGGATGATATTGGTTCTAATATGGTCTTATTACATTTTAGAATGGTGGGCTGCCGTATTTGGCTTTCTTGCTTTATTTTTTTTAATCGAAGCAATCTGGCACTATTGTATTGCTGATTATAAGAGAATTAAAAAAGAAAAATAGACATTCAAATAAAATTTTAACCTTCACTCCTAGTAATTCCAATTAATTGCTTGAGACTTTAGTTTTGTCTCTTAATGAAATC
>JAEOTH010000119.1 GCA_016839915.1 Promethearchaeota archaeon | reverse complement strand
TATGTTTCGTATGTGATCTACAAGTTGGACAATAACGATTGACAGTTCTAGGGTACTTCATTAATCAGTTACCTTTAGTTTTAAGAATAAATTTAGTAATTATTCATAAATTTTAAATTTTATTAGTTCTGGTCAGTTCTTTTTGAAGAACCATCATTTAATAAAAAATAATTTAAATCTTATTTACATAATGTTAATAAAACATATTGAATGAGAATTTAAATGTTTAAAGAGAAATTTAGGGAAGGAGTAATTAGTGCTAAGCAATTTGATAGAGAAGATATTGAATACATTTTAAAGAAAGCAAAAGAAATGAATGAAACCAAAAATTCAAATCTTCTTCACGGTAAAATTTTAGCTACACTATTTTTTGAGCCATCAACTCGTACTCGTCTTAGTTTTGAATCTGCAATGTACAGGTTAGGAGGGAGTGTCATCGGTTTTCATTCTGGAGACGTTTCTTCTATTAAAAAAGGAGAAAGTATTGCCGATACGATAAGAACAGTAGAAAATTATAGTGATTGCATAGTAATAAGACATTCACTTGAAGGGGCTGCCACAATGGCAGCAAAATTTGCTAAAATTCCAATCATTAATGCTGGTTCTGGTAGTGGAGAACATCCCACCCAAGCTTTATTAGACCTATTAACAATTAATGAAGAGATTGGTTCATTAGATGGCTTAAATATAGGTCTGATGGGAGATCTCAAGTATGGAAGGACAGTTCATTCACTTTCAATTCTATTATCAAAGTTTGATGTAAATATATATTTCATAAGCCCAACGGAATTGAGAATGAGAAATCGGGATATAGATTTTTTACAGCAACGACAAGTTAAATATAAAGAAATTACAGATTATAGAAAAATTTTAAATATTTTAGACGTACTTTATATGACACGAATCCAAAAAGAAAGATTTGCAGATTCAGAAGAATATGAAAGAATTAAAGGAATTTATATTTTTCGGCAAGACGATCTTAAAGAAACTAAAGACAATTTTAGGTTATTGCATCCTCTTCCGAGAATTACAGAAATTTCTCCTAATGTTGATAATTCAGAAAAAGCAATTTATTTTAAACAAACTTATTACGGAATCCCAATGAGAAAAGCACTCTTAGCAGAATTGATGATTGAATAATATTTTCGAAATCTCTATTATAATATATTTTTTATCTTAGGATATGCAATCTTTTAAAGAAATCGCACCCAATTTGAATTCATTTACAGTTTTGAGAAACTTTAGTAACTCAATTTCATTTCTACTAATATTATCTGTAAATAAAGTCCCCCCGTCCAATATACTTTGAAATTTCTTGAATAATACAATTTTTTTGTTCATTGAAAGATTTGATTCTCTTCGTATTAATTCTACTTTATAACCCTTTATTTTGTTGTTGCATTTCGTTATATCATTATGCCAAGAATCATGCAAATAAGAATCATAATGTGGTTGACTTAATACGAAGTTACTGCCATCCACTTCATTTCTCTCTATGATAATCTTTTTCATTAGAGATAGAACTTTGAACGCAAAAGATTCACTTTTTTCTGTTCGATCAAATTCAATTCCACAGTGATTTAAAATAGATTCATTAAAGCCAAAAAAACTAATAGATTTTAAGGAATTTTTGAAAATTGAATTTGTATCACTTTTAAAAATTCCTGATACAATAGAATCCCATTGTTTAAGTGAATTTAATTTTTTATATACTAGCTTCTTTTTATAGGAAAACAATTCAAAAATAGAAGATAATTTGTCACTTAATAAATCAAAAAATTTATCATCATCCTGCTTAGATTCAATTGAAATCAAGTGCAAATTGACTAATATCTTGTCTAAAATGACACAATTTTCTTGTGGGGTTGGAATTTGGATTATTGTAGAATTAATTAAATTTGTATAGGATTTGTTATACAAAATCACTTCTTTTTTAATATTATCCATGATTAGATTTTTCAAAAAAGATTGATTTAATCCTGATCTAAAAATTGATGAGGTTTCGAATAACATTAACGGTTTAAGGTAGTTTTTTGAATGTTTCTCTAAAGAATTAAGAAAATATTCGTCAATATTTGCTTGATTTAATGCTTGTTCTTTTGTTTGTTTATTATAATTAAAATCGAGTGTTAAAGAAGGTTTTATACCATTATTGAACCTAAGGATTTGAGAGCTAAATATTGGAAAGACAGAGGACATAGCATTTGGCAATGAAAAATAGGAAAGGAATTGAGTATTGAAATTACCTAAAAGTAGATCTTCGGAATAAAATTGTTTAAGAACATATAAAAGATCAAGAAAATGAATTATCAAATCAGAAGAATTTCTAATTTTCAATATTTCGGCTCCTAGGTTTGTTTCTTTCTTGATATATTCTATTAGAGTGTTTGTATTTATATACAGACTTAAAGGTCTTAAAGCCCAGTAATTTAAATGCAAAAGAGCAATTTCTCCAGATAAATATAAATCAGCTAGATTTTTGGGGAGGAGATTCAGTAGTAAAAATTGTTCAGAAACATCAGAACCTACTTTTTCAATAAATATTTTAGGATTTATTTCAGCATTATTAGAATTGAATAATTTTGATACTTCAAATGGAGGAGTACCTAATCGAGTTAATTTATGTCTAACTTCCTCTAAACCATTTTCTAATAAAATTGCATTAATATACTCCCGCATTAATGGTGCAGTCATATATTCTATATTTATTTTAGAGAGACGCTCTTCGACTTCATGAGCGATTTGTTTTGCCAAATATGGATCCAATTGACCCTCAACTACTAAATATTCCTCAATTCTGTTTATATCAAAAAGTTCTTTAGAGTATTTTGAAGTTCTAATCACTCTTGACTTGTTTTGATTGTTTAGAATTTTCTCAATTGACAAGATTTTATCTATAATTTGTTCTCCCAAAAATGTAATTGAATATCCTTCGTCTGAGGATAAAATTAATTCACTTTTTTTCAAGGAATTTAGGTGAAATGATAAATTTACAGAAGATGTATTATGACCTAAAACCTCTTTTTGAAGTCTTGAAAATGAGATTGGAGTTTGATTATTCTTTAGCTTTTTTAAAAGATCTATCCTAACCTTCTGACCTAACGTTTTTAGTTGTTTTTCTAAACGGTTTAAATTTTTGTCGGTATCCACTGTACTTAATATTTTAATCCATTTCTTTAATTCTGCTTAACTAAATAATAGATTTAATAATTATATAAGAATTTAGGATTTTATCAATCCTTAAGTAAATTGAGATAATATACAGGTGATATATAATAATTGATTAAGGAGATTATAAATTTGTAGTTAGGAAAATTTTGCTTCTTAAAATAAACCTTACATATTTTTTTTACCAATAAAAATTGGACTACATCTTTGTTATATTTATTCAATTTTTTAAATCAATTATTTAAAATTTAATAAAAACTTGAAGATTAAGATGACTGATAAAATTCAAACTTCGGATTTAATATTAATTGAACAAAAACAGGAATCTTTGGAAAAAAGATCTGAACACTATTTCCAGATAGACTTTTTAAAAGCAGTAATGATCTTTTTAGTTATTTTTGATCATATAGTGCATTGGGGTTTAAAAAGTGAAATTGGTGTCGCACTATGGGAGCGGATCTGTATACCTGTATTTTTAGTGATAATGGGATTTAACATGGGGCTTTCATTTAAACGACATGGAGCAAATACATTAGGAGAGTTATATTCTTGGAGGTACTTTAAAAGTAAGATTTTACGATATATTGTGCCATTTCTAATTTTGTACGCATTTTCTACTTTGATTGGTTTAATTTTGTATCAGTTTAATTTTATTGCTATGTATGATGGGCAATATTATCCTCAGCATGGAATTATAAATTTATTTACTGGAATTTTACCATTTTGGGGTCCAGGAAACTGGTTTATTCCTGTAATCTTAGGCTCTATCTTAATTATTCCATTTATTTATTGGGCTTTTTTACAAAAACCAGTCTTTTCATTAATACTTTGCTTTATTCTTGAGATTATGATGCAGTTAATTGTATTCTTCCATATTGGCGAAATTACAACATGGGAAGAAGCACATCTCACTTCTGTATTTATGAATAGTGTTCTGTTCTATCTTTCAGCTATAGGATTAGGTATCTGGTTCTCATTTGACCATAAGCTTTATTCGAACCGAAACTTATTTATCTGGATTTTATTTGTATTAAGTTTGAGATATCTTTTTTTTTATCAATTTTCTGGCCTAAGATTCCGTATTGGTGATATACCTCTTATAAGAGGTGATTATAATTTCTTAGTGTTTCCATATTCGGCTTTTCTTGTTTTGGTACTATTAAAGATATTACCCCAAAGAATAAACCCTAATATACCCATAATCAAGTCAATATCACGAGCTATTTCTCAAATTAGTAAAGCTACTTATCATATTTTACTTACTCAAATACTAGGATACGGAATTATTTATGCTCTTTTGGGTACTCATTACATTATAAATCCTGGGTCTACCCCTTTAGATGTGCTATATTTAATTTGTGCTGAGATCCTGTTTATTTCGTTTGGTATTCTATGGTATAAAATAGATCAAAACAGGAATATACTTAGACGTGTGCTATATTATTTCAATTTGTTCCTTATACTTCCGATTATTGTCTTTATGATATACAATTCTATGAGGTTGCTTAATATAGTTGATGCAATATTACCAATTAAAATAGTTATTGCATATGTAGTTGCATTTTTAGTTGTAAATATTACTGTCGGAATTTCACTACATCACAATAAAGATCAGGATAGTAATTCATTCAGACGTAATCTATATTTGATCAATATACTCCTCCTCTCTTCTTTAATAGTATTCATAACATATGTGGCGGTTATTTTAAGCGATTGGATACCACTATCATTTTTGCTTATTCTTATTTATGCTGGTATTGCTCTCATAGTAAATTTTGGGATGAGATTTGTTGTTAAAAAACCACTAAAATTGCTAACCCTTGCTTTATGGACTTCATTTTTGCTATATATCTTTATAATCACACTACTATACCTCGCAATTCTCCCACCTACAGAATTTTTAATTCAAAATATTTCAATTGTTGCTTTCCTTATTTTTGTCATCATTGGAACTGTTTTAAATTATACATATGGAAAATAAAACCTTAATTTTTTATTTTTTTTTTATTGAAATTAAATATTGGACTCCAAATTTATTTAATAGCAACTTACAATTATTTTATATATTAATTTTTTATTTGAAACGTGTTTTTTATGACTGATAGTAGTATTATGAAAAAAGTTAGTATGGGAACTATTGGATTATGGGCAATATTTTCTATTACTACGATTGTAATGATAGCATTATTAGCAGGAAATGTATTTAGAAGTGATGATTTTTGGATTCCTATTATGCCTGTTGGTATTCTACTGATTTTGGCTTCTATGGCTACTATAGTGGACTTTAGGGCTGAAAGGAGAGTTAAAGTGGGTATAATTGGAATGTGGACATTTTTTTTAATAAGTGTGGTTGTTTTTGCTGCATTAATGCTAGGAAATGTTTTCACACCAAGTGAATATTGGATTCCAATGATAGCAATTGGAACTTTATTTGTTCTAGCACTTATTCCCACCATTTTAGAATATATGGCAGGAGAAGTGAAATTTTGCCCTAAATGCGGAAAAAGATTTGAGAAAAAATGGGATTTTTGCCAAGAATGTGGTGCAAGAGTACTTATGGCATGTCCTTCTTGTGGAATGAAAGTGAAAGGAAATCCTAAATTTTGCCATAAATGTGGAACAAATTTAAGTGATGTTAAGATCGACCAAATATATAGAGCCCCACCAAAACCCAAAGTTGAGAGTCAAGCATATTATTGCCATCAATGTGGCAGCATAGCTAATCCAGAAGCTAAGTTTTGTGGATATTGTGGTGCTCCAAAAATTTAAAATTTATATTTTTCTTTTTTCCTTTTACAAAATTAGAGTTATTAGGCACTATCTTAAATTATTTATCTAAAAAAATATCCCTTTTTTTATTTTAAAATAAGAAATGTAAAATTTTATATGATTCTATCTAGCAGAAACTGCTATTCTTTCTATTTCGTCCTTCCGTTTTACCGCTCTCGATTCTTGACTATTATTCGCAGCCAATATCAATTCCTGTGCTAAATTCTCTTCAAATTGCTTGACATTAGCATGAGATCTAGCTCCTATTGCTTGAACAATATATTTAATGGCTAGGTCAATTCGGCGCTGTGGTGCGATATCAACAGCTGAGGCATAAGAAATCCCTCCCATTGCTATCTTGGTCGTTTCTTCTCGAGGTGCAGTATTAATAATTGCATCTATTAAAACCTGTATGGGGTTCTGTTCAGTAAGCAATTCTATTAAAATAAAAGCATTTTCTACACTTTTTAGAAGTTTACTTTTTTTCCCAGAATTATAAGAACTTTTATGGCCTCTAATTTTTCCACCAATAAATCCAGGAGAGAGTAATCTATTATTGAATCTTTCAATAATTGAAACTTTTGAGGTTTTCCAAAATCTTTTATGTTCATGTCTCCCAGCTGAATGAGGTACTATAATTGGTTTTAAATTAATGTAAGTCTCAAGTGTTCTATCATTAACCTTAATATCTGCAAAAGGCCATTTATTAAATAGTTTAACATCTGTCTTAGTTTTGCTCATAATTATTTACCTCAATGATTATCTCAAGGGTTTTTCTTTCTTTCCTTGAATTAATGCTTCTAAACTAACTCCATTTACTTTTACTACCTTATATCGTACTCCAGGAAGATCTCCTATTGATCGCCCTTTTGCGCCTCCAATTCCCTCAACAATCACTCGATCATGCTCTTCTATGAAATTAAGGGCCCCATCCCCCGGAAGGAAGGCTGTGACACCTTTTCCATTCTTTTTCAATTGAATTCGAACACATTTTCGGATTGCTGAATTTGGTTGCTTACTTTCTCGACCAACTTTTTGGAGAACAATTCCAAGTGCTTGGCACGATCCTTCCAATGGATCTACTTTCTTCTTTAATTGAAGTTTTCTTCTTTTATATTTTGTTTTAGACCATCGAAACTTCTTACGATTAATTTGAAGCTTTCTCGCTGCATATAATCCTTTAGGAGCTATTGATAACACCTTACTTTATTAAACTTAAGTAGGAGAAAAAATGTTTCTTTGAACTTAAAATTTATGTATATGAATGTGGCATACATTTTTTAGTATTAGATCTCATAAAAGAATAAAAACTTCAATTTAATTTAATGAAGATGTGTTAAAAGACTAAAATTACAAGAAAAATAGAAGAAAAAATCAAAGTAAGAAAAACTAGTCAAGAATTTTCATACATAGAAATCCCATAGTTCGGGAGAAAAATTGAGGGTAAAGAATCATTCTACTCTTAAGTCCAAGCTTTTTATAGCATTGAAACAAATATCTATACAACCATTAAGATTTTCAGCGGAACATAAATCAGGGATATCTTTTTTAGAATGAATATATTTTCCATCCTTTTTTGATGTAAAACAGGAAATTTGAAAACCTTTTTTTTCAGCTTTTTTAGCAAATATTCCAAAAGCTAAGTGATCACTACCAGAACCTAATGCTGCTGTTGATTTCTTAGATGGAATCATTTGGCGGGTATCAGAAGCTTTTAAGACATCATTCAAATTTTCATTTAATTGCTTTTTTTTTATTAATCCAGTTTCTTCAACAAGTCCTATGTAAGTTCCAACCATATCCACATTGATATTATAGGATTTATCTAAATCATAATCATGCTCTAATTCTTTAAATTGTTTGACACAATATTGTTTTGAGCCCCAAATCCCCATTTCTTCTGCTCCAGCCCATAAAAATATTACATCTGTTCTTTCTAAAGGATTTTTTTTAACTAATTTAGCCAATTCTAATAAAACTGCTACTCCTGAAGCGTTATCTACCGAGCCAATGGATTGATTTGTTTTTCTATTGAAAAATGTAATAGAAAGTTCTATCAAGATTATTACACCAATAACTAATGATATATTTCTAATTATAATATATACAATACCAATAGAAATATCTGTAAATATTGCTACAATTGACCAAATTGAAAGTATAATATTAATAATAATAGAGAAGAGAAGGAGGAAAACCCCCGAAAGAATTAATATCATAAAAAATTTAGTAGGAAACAATGATGAGACAGAATCATGATGAGCTGAAAATATGATTACTGGTCTATTAGGATGTAAATCTTTTGCTTGAATCGTAGCTATAACATTTTTCGATTCTTTTTTCTTCCCAAAATACAAAATTCGCGAATGATCGAATAAGTACTTCCCTCCTAGTAATATTGCCAATATAAAAAGACCGTCCAGAGGTAAAATTAGCCAAGTCATACTTGGAAATAACAAGATAAGTTCAAAAAAACACACAAAAATCATTATATATAGGAAAAAGAATTTTCTTAATTTTGTTCCAGTTTTAGCCCATTCAAAGGATTCTACTTGTGGATTAATGGTTTCTTTATCTAACTCTTTTGTGATATAATTTATAGTCTTTGTTTCTCCATCTGTTCCTGCATAACGTTTGAAAGCTAATGCCTTAACATGGTTAATTGCTGCTTGATCATCATATAGGTTTAATTTTGAAATGACTAATCACTTTATAGGTTAATTTTGTGATTAAATTAATAGTAATTAATAATTTTTTTTGGAAATAATTTAGGTAAAAATAGTTAGACATTTTTCGTATTAATAATTACATTATCAACTTCGAAATACCTTAAAACCAATTCTTTAATTTTCCTTATCATTGAGCCATCTTTGCCGATTGCTTTTCCACGATCTTGAGGTCGTACTGTTATTATAACAGTTTTTTTTTGATTTCTATTTTCTTTAATTTCAATGTTTTGAACTTTAATTAAATTCTTGGTAGTTTGTAGGATATTTTGAATGAATTTATCTAAATTTTCAGAAAAAGCGATAACATCTATTTTTTTTTGGAGTTTTGATTTTAAATCTTTAACATGTTCACCGGCTTTTCCAATTGCTTTTCCGACATCTTCTTCTTTTACTAAAAATATAATCACTTCAGATCCATTTTCAGGGGATTTAAAGATAAGACAATCCTTAATAATAGCACCGGAAATATTATTAAATAGTGAAATAAGTTCCATTGCTTCCCGATCAATTTTAATATTCTTTTTTAGCATGAAAAAATCTTGTTCATTTAGTTTTTAATGAATTTAAATCAGAATCTCCAAAATCAATTACACCTATAATAGAGATCATATATGGTTTAGCACATGCTAATCCTAAATCCCAGCTTGAACCTTTATATTTATGAATAAAAATTTTATCTTTTAAAATAGAATTATAAGTATTTAACTGATTTATCAATTCTGTTGGGCAATTATTGCTTACTATTAGCATTTTATAGGGATTATCTCTTTTTATACTTTTAAGAATTTGATTTTTGCCATAAATAATTTTACCTGTTTTATAAGCAACTTTAATATTAGAATCGACATCAAATTCTTTAGTTTTTTTCCTACTTAGATCAACTTTATCAACGGCGGTTTTACTGTTTCTCTTAGCCATGGTTAATTCAATCAGTTTCTATATAATAAGTAATAAGAATAATACATTTTTAATTTTTTTAATCTTATTTAAAAATTTTAAGTTAACTGAGTCTTTGTTTCTTCTTTTTAAGTATTGCCAAATTAGCATCAAGATCGAACATTATATTAACACGTCCTGAACCAATCGGACTAATTTGGCCCACGATTACGTTTTCTGGAATCCCAAGCAAACGTTCTTCTTCTCCATATAGTCCTGCATCAAGTAATTGATTAACGGTGACTTCAAATGCTGCTCGAGCGAAGACACTTGATTTTGAACCAGATATTCCATGTCTTCCAATAGATTGAATTGATCCTGAATGACACATTAGATCTGCTAAAATCAAGAGATGTCTTAAATCTACATCTAATCCTTGTTGTTCAAGAACCTTCTGAGATTCTATTATAATCATTTGACGTGCTGCTTCGATTCCATAAAGTTTTTCAATTTCATGAATATGATTTGATACAGTTCTAGTGATATCGACACCCTCTATTTGAATAACTCCTTGCATGTTAGTACCTTCGGTTTTGATTACCCATTCTTTATTATCGTCTGAAGGGGTTAACAAGCCTCTCTTAACCCCTCTTATTCCTTTTACAACTTTTTTAAGGATTTTTTCTCTTAATTTCTGTAAACTTTGAAGGTCTTCGATGCCTGGATCAATAATAATAGAATTTCCTTCACGTTTTATAGTTCCCTTCTTTTTATAACGTTTTAAAATCTCTGGAATTTCATTAATATCAATCCCTTTTTTTTCACAAATTTCTGGAATAAGGTTAATAACAATATTCCAGTTTACAAAATCTAGATCTACATCATGAATGATTTGTTCTATGCGAATTTGCTCAATTCGATTATGTACCTCAATTGCTTTTTCTTCAGATTCAGAATAAGGTTTTTCAAGATATACAGCCATTTGTGGTGTACTTGGAAAACGACGAGCATCAACAATCTCTATTAGCCTTGGAAGTCCCTGCGTAACGGAGAACTCTTCTACTCCTGCATAATGAAACGTTCGTAACGTCATCTGAGTTCCTGGTTCACCAATTGATTGTGCAGCAACTGTACCTACAGGTTCTGAAGTTTCTACAATAGCATTATTATAATTAATAAAGATTTTATTTAATAGATACTCTAACTGTTCTTTTTCTAGATCTTCATTTTTAATTTTTACTCTAATTTTATCTATTAAATCTTCAGGAATCCCATCTCTCTTTAATAGCTCTAATTGATCATCCAAATACACAGGGGTAATTTTTGTCATTATTATCTACCACTTTTTTATTTTTTATTTTATTTTGCATTTTCTTCTTTCCAATCCAAAAATGCTTTAGTTTCATTTCCGCGCCATATTGCTTTTTTACCAGTTTCGTCTTCAAATTGTTGCTTTAAAGAGTCTTCATCAGGTTCTTCTTTTTTTGGTTTTGATTTTAACTCAGCTTTTTTTGTTGGTTTCTTTTCAGAGACAACTTTACTCTTAGGTGCTTTAATCTTAGATGTTAGAGAACCTTTTTTAATCTCTTCACGTACCTCATCAACATTCAGGGCTTTAGCTTTTAATAATAAGACATCTAAATTCACTGCAGCACCATGATCAGTATGCATTGCATCAATTCCATCATCCCCAAAGCGGAATTGAATTATATTTTTGTCTGAATTTCTGACTGTACCATCGTTTTCAACAACCATGTCCTGTAATGCGTTTACTAACCTACGTTGCATATATCCCGATGTAGAGGTCCTTACAGCTGTATCAACTAATCCTTCTCTACCTCCCATAGCGTGAAAGAAAAATTCTACCGGTTTTAATCCGTTTCTATAGGAAGAAGATACAAAACCCCTTGATTTGGGTGAGAGATCATTAATTTTAAAGTGAGGTAATGTTCTCATACTATATCCTCGATTAATTCTTTCACCTCTAATTGCTTGTTGTCCAACAACAGCAGACATCTGTCCAAGGTTTAAAATGTTTCCTCGAGCTCCAGATTTAGTCATAATAACTGAGTGAGCCTCATCCCCTATGAACTCTGCTGCAGTCTCTTCTGCCTTTTTTCTAGCTTCACCTAGTACTTGTCTGATTCTTAATTCTAAAGTCTCTCTCATTGAACGCCCAGGTGCTCTTCTTAGAATTGCCGTATCATTATCATAAAATGCATTAATTAATTTATAAGATTCATTATTAGCTTCTTCTAATATATTTTGGATTTCTTCATAGGCATGACCATGCACATAAACCTCGTCCAATCCCATTGTCATTCCATTCTGTCGAATAACATATAAAAGCATTTTTGTGGCGCTATCTAAAAATTGTCGTCCAAGTGCATTACCATGATCCTTAATAATACGTTGTAATATACTATTTGATTGCATAGCGCCAAATGAATTTTCATCGATAGTTCCAGTTATTAAATGTCCATTTTTGATTACAACATATGCATCATAAGAACAATCATCTTCTTCACAAACTTCACACTTTTTACAAAATTTCGACTTTACTTTAATATTAAGATCATCAGGAAATAATGTACTGAAAATATCTTTTCCAGAATACATTGGTTCTGGATCAGTAATCACAGGATTGAGTTGGTCCAAGCTAAAATTAGGCCTGTTTTTGTAAACATCTCCAATATATAATAATTTCAATGTATCCTTTTGATTATATAATGAATCCTTACTTGTAAATTGAAATACACTTGAAATAAAATCTTGAATTCCACCTAAAATCGGTCCACCAAACCGGGGAGATAATATATGTTCTTGAACCTTAAGAAGTAATTCTGCTTCTGTACGAGCTTCTTCGCTTTGCGGTACGTGCAGATTCATCTCATCTCCATCAAAATCAGCATTATATGGTGGACATACAGTTAAATTTAGCCGAAAAGTTCTTCCATTCATTATCTTGACTTCATGAGCCATTATACTCATCCTATGAAGAGAAGGCTGACGATTAAATAACACTAAATCTCCATCATTTAGATGACGTTCAATTGTAAAACCTGGTGCTAGCATATCAGCAATAATTTTTCGATTTTTTACATACCGTAAGTCAATCCTTCTTCGATCATTACGTATGATGTAATTCGCACCTGGATGTCTAAAAGGTCCATTTAAGACCATTTGTTTCATCTCTTCAATATTCCAATCATTAACATTAGTAGGGATTGTCAAAATCTTTGCAATTTCTATTGGAACTCCTACATCATTGATACTAATATATGGATTTGGTGAGATAACACTCCGGGCAGAAAAATCAACTCTTTTACCACTTAAGTTACTTCTAAATCTTCCCTCCTTGCCCTTCAACCTTTGAGTTAAAGTTCTAAGTGCTCTACCAGAACGGTGTCTAGCAGGAGGTATACCAGAAACTTGATTATCAAAATAAGTTGTAATATGGTATTGCAATAACTCCCAAAGATCTTCAACAATTAAATGAGGAGCTCCTGCATCAATATTCTCCCTTAATCTTTGGTTAATTCTAATCACATCAACCAATTTATGAGTTAAATCATCCTCAGAACGAATGCCACTATCAAGAGTAATCGAGGGCCTAGCACATACCGGAGGAATTGGTAATACGGTAAATACAACCCATTCAAGACGAGCATTCTCCGGAGATATACCAAGTATCCTAAGATCAACATCACTCATCTTTTTTAATCGTTCTAAAATCTCAATCGGTGTAAGTCTCCTTGAACCTTTTCCTTCTTCTTCTTCATAAAAGGTAGTCGGTTTTTCAATGATTATTTTTTTCTTCTTTACTCCACAATATGGACAATTTTTTGCCTTTCTTGCTCGTTTAAACACAATCTTTGCAGCATCTTCATCTCCTTCAAAAAAGGTTTTTCTATGTTTAACTTGATCTTGTCTAAATCTTTCTTTTTCCTCATCAGTAAGCATTAGGCGAGAACATTCAGGACAAATGCTTCGCAGAACCTTTAAAACTTTCTTTGCGTACCCAACGTGAATAACGGGGCGGGCTAATTCAATATGGCCGAAATGTCCCATGCAATTGCTTACAAGATTACCACAAGTCTGACATCTTTGCCCCGGTTCAATTGTGCCTAATCTTTGATCCATTAAGCCACTCGGTATTGGGAGTCCGTCTTCGTCATACGTATCAGCTGTGATTATACGTGCTGCAGACATTTTTCGAATTTCATCAGGGCTTAAAAGACCAAATTTGATCTTTTCAATCATTTTGGTTCTTGAAAACGTATAACTCATAAATTAAATACCTCCATAATAATCATAAATTTAGATGAAAAAGGACAACTCATAGGAGAAAACACTCTCTATAATAGTTATAAGATACTTTTTTTAAAAAATAAGAATACGACTCTTCCACTGTACGTTTATAAAGATAGCAAATATTAAAAATTTTACTGTTTTGGGCATTTTAAATTTTCGAATAGATTTATATAGATAAATTTGCATCTGTTATTTCAAATATTTTTTAATTTGAAAAAAAAGAGAATGTTAAAAATGAAATCCTATGGTAAAAGTCGTTTAATTTCTTTAATTTTTGGATTTATTCTCATTTTAGGATTATTTACATTTAATATAAAAGCACAGGAAGGCCCTCCAAGCCCAGAAGATGCTTTTGAAGGACATACATTTGATGAACACTATTGGGATGAGGATATTTATAACAACTCTCATTGGGATCATCCAGAAGTGAGACCTGAAGTATCATGGGAAGATAATAAGTGGAATGTGAAGTGGATAAAAGAAGGGAACTTTGAAATGGGAATGTTAGCGTTTCTTGATAAAAAGCAAGAAGAGAGTGGTGAAGACGTAATTTATACTACCCCAGCACAAATGTGGTGGCAGCATGCATATCTAAACGGTTCCGAGATATATATTGCCTCAATGCATTGCGCTTGGTTTGGATTTGCTGATAAAAATAACACAGATACTTATGAAGATGGTGAGGAAATTACCCCTTTCTTCTATATGGGATCAAATAATACAGAACTAAGAGAAACTGTAGGAATTAAATCAAATCCAGAAACAATTGCTACACCTTTACAAAGATCGGTAAGTGGATCGGTAGTTACTTATAGATGGGGCTATAATTATACAGATATTGTATTTTATGTTCCAAATACCAACCATACCTCTACTGGTTTTGGTTTTGAATGGGGATTTAATTATTCAGATCCAGGATCTTTTATTAATGGATCACAAGTTATTGGTAATCAAACGTTTGTTTATTATGAGTATACACTGGATATTGACACAGCATTAGGTGTTGCAACTTTATATCAGGATTATGAAACAGGTAAATTGGGCACTTTAGTAGCAAGAGAAAACCAGACCAGCCCATGGTTGGAAGTTCATTCTGGAGAGGAGGGTTATATGCCGGAATATTGGGCAATGTGTTTAGGTACTTGGGCATTTATATGGGCAGAACAGGATTGGTCTCTAATAGATCATGAAGTTGGAGAAATTAATGCCACAGTTCATAAAACTGGATTGACTACAGTCGAAACTACTTTAGGTGGATCTCATGCATTTGATTTCAGATTCAGTCAAAAACCAACTTACCATTTAACTCACAATAATGGAACAGATATGGGGGATAGGGATGTTCTTTATGAGTGTTTAGATGTTAATGAAGATCAAGAATTTATTGAGTTTGTTTCTGGAATGCTTCCTTTAGTTGGAGAGTTTGGACGTTTAATTTGTTGTTATGCTATTAATCAAACAAATAGATTTGTCGATGGGATTCCTTTTGAAACCGTATGGGATGATTTTGAGCCAAATAAAACAGCTGCTTTCTTTATTACATGCTATCCTGATTATGGTGAAGCTCAAGGTGGTGAGTTAAAACATGATCCAGTTTTTACAGCCTATTTCAGTGTTTCAGAAGAATCCTTTATTCCCGGGTATCAAATAGAACTGCTCACTGCAGCACTGATAGTTGGAATAATCTTTGTTTTTATATCTAAGCATAAATTCAAGAATATTAATTGAGAATAACCACCCAAAATAATTAATTCTCAATTCTTTTTTTATTTTAATTAATTCATTTTAATATCAGTTTATATTTAAAAGAGTTTAATTCTTTGAAATATTTAGATGTTTAATAATGAAAATAATTGAAGTTTTTAGAAATAGACTTGTTCTAATTATCATTCAAACACTAATTTTAAATCTGATTGTATTATTTTTTGGTTATAAATTCAATCTAAATTTTGATATTGAAACAGGATCTGAGCAAAAAGTCATAATACAATTCTTAGCTAACTACGTTTTTTTTGATATGCTACCTGGGTTATTTTTTATTTATTTAATTTGGATATTAGTGTCCTTAATTCCAATCTTCATTTATAATGATTTCAAAAAATCATATACAACGAATTTATTAACATTTTTCTTCCCTAATTTTTTTCTTTATGTTTTTTTATCTAGGTATTCACCCGTGTATTTTGATTCTAAATTTTCATTTCATTTTATGCATACAATTATACTTGGAATTGTATTAGTAAGTCTTTCAATCGGACTTTCCTTAGTTCTTAAAAAAATCTTACAATCTAAAATTAAGGATCAAATAGAGGAATTACATATTATCGCAAGTAAGAGCAAATATGCTTGTCCAAAATGTGGAGTAGAGTTTGATTCTTTCCCAAAATTTTGTTATAATTGTAATACAGAATTAAAAATAATTGAGGATAATCAAGAATAATGTTAGGAGAAGTCATTGCAATATTAGCTGTATTAACATTTGTTGGTTCAAATGTCATGTTTCGTAAGACTGAGCATGAAGCTAGTCCAACTTTTATTAATTTCTTTCGAACCGGTATTGGTACATTAACGTTCATTCTTATAATTTTGTTTTTGAATCAATTAAGTCTTGTTTTCATAATACCTTGGGAATTATGGCTGCTTCTAATTTTCAGTTTTGTATTTGGCCAAGTGATCGGAGATACTGCTTATTTTACTGCCCAAAAAGAATTAGGAACCACGATAGCTCTTGCTATTTCGATGACGTTTCCTCTTTTTACATTTATGTTATCACTTATCTTTCTTCAAAGGGCATTTAATCTCAATTTGATTTTATCTCTTATCTTAATCGGAATTGGAATAACCATTATTGGAAAATCCAAAACAAATTTTGAGAAATCAATACCTGAGAAGAATCCAATCTCAAATCGCTCTATAAAAATCAGATTACGTGAAACTTTAAGAAAAGATTATGTAAAAGCAATAGGTTTCTGTTTTACTGCTTCCCTCGGATGGTCGATTGGTGCTGTTTTAATTGAGTTTGCTACTGTTCAAATCGATCAAATTATTCATATAGAAGAACTAAGCTCTGTTGTAGGAAATGTAATAAGATTTCCATTTGCATTTTTGATTTTGGGGTCAATGGTGTGTAGAGAAAATTTTTTGATGAAAGGATGTAATAAAATCTCTTATCAAAAAAAATCAGTTCGATCATGGATGTATTTATTAATTGCTTCAATAATAGGTACATCTATAGGGGCATATTTATACACTGAATCTGTACATCTAGCGGGAGCAAATATAGTTTCATTAATTGCGAGTGCAAGTCCATTATTTGCCCTTCCACTCACTTATTTCGTTAATAAAGAAAAAATTACAAAATTTGGTTTTATAGGTGTCATCTTAACTATTATTGGTGTAGTAATTATTCTTATTTAAGCCAGAAAATATTATTCAAAATATTGTTCAAATAACTTTAACTCCTCCGATATCTTTTTTAATTCCAATAATTCTTCTTCTGTAGGTGCTTCTTCATATAGATCATAAGTCTTCAGTTTCATGTTTTTCCTAACTTCCTTTTCTAATTTGTTTATTTTCTGTTTAGTGGCGAAATACTTTATCATCTTAAATTTTAATTTAGTAATTTTTTTTTTCCATTCCTCAGTAAAATCTCCATCCTGAATTTCCTTTAATATCTGTTTCATCTTATCCTTAAGAGGAAGGGTCCTAAATCTTATACCTCTACTCATAGCGCCATATTGGCTTGTTTGAGAATGAAATTCTACTTGTTTTACTAATCCGACATCTGCCATCTTCCTATATGTATAGGACATCTCATTACTCATATACATTTCTATTAATACTGCTTCTGGTGGATATCCCGCATCAATAAGAGTGTAAATACTTGTTAATAGAACTCTACCAAACGCGGGTCCAAAAGCTTGTTCATTAAATAAATCTAATTCTGCTTCTTGTCTGAAAGTTAACATTATAGCTCCTTTCTTCAAAGTACCTATACCTTTAGCTAAAGCAAGTAAGATCTCCTTAGCTTGTCCGGAAACATCTTGCTCAATTGCGATAAAACTAAAAAAACCTGTATTTTTTAAAAAATTCTCTCTTACTCCAACACCAATCATTCGAGGAGCAATTAGCATTACGTCTATATCTGAGGGAGGTTTTAAAAGTTTAAAACCAATATTATATCCACTGGCAAAAACAATTGCATCTTTAGGCTTCAATTTTGGTTTAATGTCTCTTTCAAAAATTTCATTTAAAATTTCGTCTGGGAGAAGTAAAAACAAGATGTCTGATTTTTCAGTAGCTTCTTTAATTGTAAAAACTGAAAAATCATCTTTTAAAGCAATTTTTTTATAATCATCCTCAATATTGCCAATAATTATATTCAAACCTGAGTCTCTCAAATTAAGAGCTTGAGCTCTCCCCTGATTGCCATACCCTATGATGCTTATAGTTTTATCTTTTAAAATTGATAGGTTTCCATCTTCCTCATGAAATATCTCAACCATTTAGATCCCATCTTAAAAAATCTTATCTATTTGAATAAATTTGCAAGAAATATCAATCGATTCCTTTTATGGTAATCGATCATAATCTAATTTATTTTTCTCAAGTATTTTAATAACTAACTCTTTGAAAATTAATTCAATATTACAATTCTCTTTAGAAGAAGTTTTATAGAAATCATGTTCTGTATGCCTTTCCATAAATCGTTTAATTACCAAATCATCTACTCTAGCTTTCTCATCAGCAATTTTAACCAAATCGTTTTTAGTTCCAATACACATTCTTGGTGTAAGTGAATGATTATAATCATCTAATCTCTCATACCACCAATCCAATCTCAGCAGAGTTTGAAGATCAATTAAATTAAATACCATGAAAATTCCATTCGCTCCATTGATATAATAAGGGAATAATTTTTTGAATTGTTCTCGTCCACCAAAATCCCAAATACTAATCCTAACGAATGTGTCTTCTCCATTAACAATAAGGGGAAGATCTTTTGTATAAAATTCGATCCCTAAGGTTTCTTTTGTTTCAACATCAAATGTATTGAAACATAATCGCCTAGCAATGCACGTTTTCCCTACTCTTTCTTGACCCAATATACATATTTTAAATATATAAATAGGCTTTACTTCATCATTCGACTCAGAAAGAGGATTTATATGCTCAGCCATTCGTCTAAGTGAATATTTTATTTTAAAAAAAACCAAACTTAATAATTAAAAATAAAAGCTGAGATTTATAAGTTTTGAACATATAAATAAAGATTGAGTTGAATCCTTTTTGAATGAAAAAGAATTGTTCTCCAACTACCAACCAAAAACAACTCCAGATACGGTTAATGATTATTTAAAAAATCTTTTAAAAAAATTAAGAATTGATTGTATTAGGAAAAGCTCTTAGATTTAATTTTCCTTTTGAGAGAATTTCTACATAAGAAGGTTGCACGTGCTGCCAAGCTCCATCATTTATTATTTCTATTCTCTGATTGTTTATATTTCCATAAGCAATTCCACTGTGATGAGAATGTCCATATATGACATGATTTATTTTTGAAAAATCATAATCATCATCCTCTAAAAATCTCTTTATCTCATCAAAATAGTAATCAGCTTTACTTACGTGGTGCCACTTTTTCATTACTCGCATATTAGATTTAATGAAATTAAATTCTAAAATATTTAATTCAGAAAAAAGTGAAACCACTGATTCTCTAGATATATTTTTTAGCTCTGCTAACTCCTCTATCATGGTTCCATATGTAATTGGTTTGATTTTTCTCCCATTCTTTATTACTTCATTCCAAAAATAATCATAAGTTTCTTTAATTTCAAATTTATTGCTTGAGATCAAAGATTTCCATAATTGGCCTACAAAGAAGCGATATATATCACTATCACATTGGTATCCATGAAGCATCAAACACGCGTAATCTTCATCTAAATTAAGTCCTTCTATTTTTACTCTATTGACAGGACGGTTCTCAATTTGATCTCGTGTTGTATACATCAAAATCATGTCATTGTTGTTCCACTTTTTTAATATTATGTATTGACAGAATATTTCTTCAGTGAATAATTCATTGAAATCTCTATTTCTAAATTTAGCTAAAAATTTTTCTTTTCTGCGATTAAATTTTTTATCATAATCTCTAGTTACAGGAATTTCATGATTCCCAAGCATGTAAATGAGACTCATTTTTTTCTTAATCTCAATTAAAAGGTTAAAAATTTCTTGGACTTTCGCCCTTTTCAAAAGAGTCTCAGGAATATCAGTGCATAGATCAATAAAATCACCTAATAAAATGAGAGCCTGTAATTCATTACCAAACTCTCCATTAATTATTTTTCTTAAAAATTGAATAAATAAATCTCTTTCACTATCCAAAGACCCTAAATGAATATCAGAGGCAGTTATTATTTTTGGATTGATTTCATTCATTTTAACATACACTAAATTTAATTTATTTATTATTCAACAATTCAAATATTGTAGTTATATATTAATTCAATAATTCTTATTATTAAAACTATAATTACCAATTATACAATACTTTTATGTGATTTCTTAGACCTAGAATTTTAACTAAAAACACTCTTAGAAAATACTAAGTTATCTCTACAAATCAGTTATAAGTAGTAAGAAAAACAGTAATGTAGAGATAACACTTTTTCTTCTATATTAGTTTATTACTAAGTGAAGTTAACAAATTGAATTGATTTTATGTCTGATATTAACGCTTGATTATATTTTTATATGAAAATTTAAAAACCTTATTAAAAACCTTCAGGATGATATTATAGTTAGAAGAAAAAAGAAAATTAAAGGCTTTTGTCTAATTATCAGTAATTTTTTTTGAGTCTAACTTTTTTAAATCTTCTTTTGCTTTTTTAAGTTCTTCAGTAATTCTAAGTCTTATCTTTTCTTGTTTACATCTTTCTTCAATGTATTGAATAAAAGTCAACAGTACTCCTGGATTTATATCATTATGATTTGCATCTAAACCATACATCAAGCTATTAATATTGTTTATTGTAAATCTGGATTCAAAGGACTTATTTACTACTAGAATTTCCCAGAGTTCACTTGAAAATTGAATTCT